>CAZTNS010000069.1:0-15523 GCA_964615585.1 uncultured Bacteroidales bacterium
GAGGGCAGAGCCAAGCTTGCTTGAGCTATGCCGAGAGCAGCCAAAATTATGAAAAGTTTGATATTTTAACTTTTTGGAGTGGTCTCAAAAATGCAAAATATATTTCAATTAAACTAACATTCAGAACGTAAAAGAACTCACATATAATATTGCATAATTCATCAATTATAACGGGGGTTTTTGTATTTTTGTGATGTATTATAACCCAAAATCTAAAAGACAAGCCCCTTATGTGTGGTATTACAGGTGTATTTAATTTTAAGCAGAATGGTAAAGATTTTGAATCTGCGGCACAATCTGCAGTTAACAGACTGAACAAAAGGGGGCCTGATGTACAAAAAATAATCAGATCAGGGCCTGTGGTTTTGGGACATTCCCGTTTATCGATCATTGATCCCGGTGAACAAAGCAATCAGCCATTTTTAAGCAAAGACGGCAAGGTAATGGTCAGTTTCAACGGGGAGTTTTACAACCACCCTGGATTACGAAAAGAACTTATCCACCAGCATTATGAATTCAGAACAAGTTCTGATGCTGAAGTTGTTTTGCAACTGTACCGGAAATTCGGAACAGATGCCATAAAACACATCAATGGTTGTTTTGCTCTTGCCATTTGGGATATGAACAAAGAATGTCTTATTCTTGCACGTGACCGTTTTGGGATAAAACCACTTTTCTATTATCACAACGATGATTTCCTGGCCTTTGCCTCAGAAATGAAAGCCTTATTACAATATCCGGTTCCCCGAGAACTTGATAAAGCAAGCATGTATGCCTACTTCAAGTTGAATTATGTGCCCGACAACCACAGCATGCTAAAAGGCATCCATAAACTCAGCCCCGGAAAATTGATGACCATCACCAGGCAGGGCATATCAGAAGAGACATATTACCACATGCCTGAAATCGATTCTGAAAAAAAGCATGTTCATTCATACGAAACTGCCATGCAGGAATTGCGCAGGATGTTGAATATGTCAGTAAAAAGGCGCATGTTATCAGATGTTCCATTGGGAGCTTTTCTCAGCGGAGGTATTGATTCTTCCATCATAGTGGCATTGGCTTCACAACATACGAATAAGCTTAAAACCTATTCACTTGGGTACAAAGATGAACCCTTTTTCGATGAAACAAAAGATGCCGAAACACTTGCTCATTATTACAATACCGATCACACCAGTTTTGTTATTAACAAATCAGAAATGCTGGATAATCTGAATGACATGCTGGATTACATTGATGAGCCCTTTGCTGATTCATCAGCATTGGCAGTCTATACATTAAGCAAATACACTTCAGAAAATGTCAGGGTAGCCTTGAGCGGTGATGGTGCAGATGAAATGTTTGCGGGATATACAAAATACCGTGCACATCAAAAGGCCATAGAAAACCAACTACAAAACAAATTGATCAGAAACTCCAATTTTGTATGGCGCTCGATGCCACATTCAAGACAAAACAGGCTCAGCAACATTATCAGGCAAATCAACAGGTTTTCTTCAGGACTTAATCTGCCTGCCGGTGAAAGATACTGGTTTTGGTGCAGCCTTTCTTCGGGGAAAGACATCAATAAACTAATAAAGAACACAGAAGACACTGATATTTACGAGGAAAGAAAATCCAACCTGTTATATCACATAAAAGCAGCCCCTGAGGATATGAATGCCATTTTATACTCCGATATGCAAATGGTTCTTCCACAGGACATGTTATATAAAGTTGATCTGATGTCAATGGGAAATAGTTTGGAGGTAAGAACACCGTTTCTTGATCATCATGTGGTTGATTTTGCATTTAGCATCCCTTTTGAGTATAAGATTTTTGAAAACAAACAAAAACGGATTTTAAGAGACAGTTTCTCCGGACACATACCCAAAAGCCTTTTAAATAAAACAAAACACGGTTTTGAAGTTCCTTTGCTTACATGGTTTCGCAATGAACTTGCTTCCAAATTGGATCAGGAAGTTTTCGATCCAGTATTTATACAGGAGCAGGGTATTTTTAATCCAAAAGAAGTAATGAGAATGAAGAAACAACTTAACAGCAACAATCCGGGAGATATTCATGCCAGGATTTGGGCAATGCTGGTGTTTCAGAACTGGTGGAAAAAAACAATGATGTAATGCCAAAAGTGTTGCGTATAATAAACAGGTTTAATCTTGGTGGCCCTACCTACAATGTAGCTTACCTTAGCAAATATATGGCACCCGAATTTGATACTTTGCTCATTGGAGGTAAAAATGGGGCATACGAAGGGGCATCGGATTACATTGTAAAAAACCTGGGACTTCACCCTATAATAATCCCTGAAATGCAAAGGGAGATCAACTACAGGAATGATTACCTGGCTTATCAAAAAATCAAAAACATCATTAAACGCTGGAGTCCTGATATAGTTCATACCCATGCCACAAAAGCAGGGGTTCTCGGACGACTTGCTGCCAGCCGGATGAATGTGCCGGTCATTGTTCATACATATCACGGCCACATCTATCATTCTTATTTTAATAAATCAAAAACCGCCATCTATAAGCAAATTGACAGGAGACTTGCAAAAAAGACATCTAAAATTATTGCCATCAGCAAGTTGCAAAAGGAGGAGTTGGTACATGTCCATAAAATTTCCAATGAGGATGCCTTTACTGTTATTCCGCTTGGATTTGACCTTGAACGGTTTCAACACAATTACGATGACAAACGCACCGCATTCCGGAACAAATATAACATATCCGATGATACCCTGGCGATGGGGATTGTAGGCCGACTGACAAAAATCAAGAATCATGAATTGTTTTTGAGCGCATTTGCCAGAACAAAATCTGCAACGCAAAAGAAAATCAAGGCCTTTATTATCGGCGACGGAGAGTTGAAAGATCATCTGTTAAAATATGCCTCCAAACTGGGATTATCGGTAAGTTTTCAACATGAAAATCCTGAAGCGGATGTGATTTTTACATCCTGGATCAGGGATATTGATACAGTATATCCGGGCATTGACATTGCCTGCCTTACTTCGACAAACGAAGGTACACCCGTGAGCATCATTGAAGCACAAGCAGCCAACACGGCTGTTGTGACAACCAATGTCGGGGGGATTGAAAACACTGTGCTTCCAGGAAAAACCGGACTTTTGGCCCAAAACAAAAACACTGATGATTACACTGATAAATTGTTACAAATGGTAAATGATGATGACTTGCGTTATGAAATGGCTGTGGCCGGTTGGGATTATGTTAAAACAAATTATCACTTCAGCAGGCTGGTAAATGATATGAAAGCCCTTTACAGGCATTTATTGAAATAATTAAACAGTGCTTTCATCTTTTTTTCTTATTTTTGTACAGATAAATAAGTTAAAGACTATGCTCACATTTTTGAATAAATATGCTTTTCTTTTTTTTCTGGCAATAATGCTAATTGGTGCACAGTCTTGCCGGACATTACGTCCATCTGAAATGTTTCAAATCCAGAATGATTATCCCATTGCAGATTTTCAACCCAGTGAAAAAGAATATAAAATAAAACCATTCGATAAATTGGCAATCCGCATTACTACCAATGAAGGTTTTTCACTTGTCGGCGTTGGGAATGCAGAGGGAGGAGGTGGTGGTGGTAACAGCAACAGACAAAAAGGATTGATTTACTTAGTCGAATATGACGGCTTAGTTAAACTACCAACCCTGGGGCGAATCAAATTATCAGGCATGACGATACGTGAAACAGAGAAATTTCTTGAAGAAAAATATTCAAAATACTATCAAGATCCTTTTGTTCTCTTAGAAGTTACCAATCGTAAAGTTATTATTTTTAAAGATGGTGGTACCAGCGGCACTATATTAACCATTCCATCAGAAAATCTCACCCTCATTGAAGCACTTGCTCAATCAGGAGGGATAAGTGATATCAGTAAAGCGTATAAAATTAAATTAATAAGAGGGGACCTCACCACAGGTGAACCAAAAGTATATTATTATGACATTTCTCATCTCAAAGAATTACAAGGGAGCAATATCCTTTTAAAAGCCAATGATATCATTTACATTGAAAGCAAACCCAAATATGTAAATCGCATATTGACAGAAATAGGTCCTTATCTGACACTCCTGACTACAGGGCTAACGGTTTACGGCCTTTTTATTAAATAGATTATGAAACCTCCATGAGAAAAGCATTAACACACCCGATGATTATTCACTGGAATGCGATTGAACAGCGGCTGTGACATAAATGGAGGTTCCATCCCGATAGAGGTCATCGGGACAGGTTATGACCATTGAAAATAAAAAATAAACATATGAAACAACGAACAATACCCATAATAAATCAACAATTCGATATTTTCACTTTTTTAAAGGTCCTAAAAAAAAATATCTGGATCATTGGAGTTAATTTATTGATCGGAATCATCATTGGGTTAGTTTATTTACGATATACACCGCCTACCTATCAATCAAGTTCAGTCCTGCAAGTCAGAACACAAAACAAAACCAATGAGATACTTGGCATTGAAGACATCCATAAAAAAGGCTTAGACCCAGTAATAGAACTTCTACGTTCCAAAGAGTTTCTTAAACGATGTTTTTCCATGCTTCCACTGGAAGTTTCTTATTACAAACAAGGCACATTCTTATCACACGAATTGTATAAAGTTTCACCATTCGAGGTCATCCATCAAATATCAAATGAAGATTTAAAAAATACCAAGGTTTATGTACATTTCAATAATAGTGATATTGAACTGTCATATAAGATGGGAAAGAAAGAACACAAATATACACTCCAACCCAATCAATGGAAAAACGTGTACGGTGGTAGGTTGAAAATAAAAATATCTGATTACGATCAAATTAAATTCTATCAAAACCAATTTAAGAAAGCAGAGTATTATTTTATTATAAATGACAACAAAAGCATAATTGAGCAGTATTCGAACAACCTTAGAATAAGTATTTTAAACTCTTCAGCGGGAACAATAAAAATCACATTCACTGATAACAACCCCCGCAAAACAGCAGAAATCGTCAATACCATAAGCTCAGAATTCTTAAAATATGATGTTGAGAAAAAGAAAGAAGGGGCCAATAATATACTTGCTTATATTGACAGACAACTGGGCATTGTAATGAATCAGTTAGATTCAACTGAAAAAAATATAAATGCTTTCCAAAAAAAGACAGAGAAACCATTCGACAATGGTTTTTTTGGACAGCAACAATCATATATAATGGGGATTCCCACAATCTCATCCAGGCTAAGTGAACTACAAAAAGAACTCATCAACATTGAATTTGAAATCTACACTTTAAAACAAATAGTTGAACTAATAGAGTCTGAGAGGAATGTCAATATTTACGAATTAATGGCCATGCTCAGTGGTACACGAAGCGAATCTTTTGTAAAGAAAATGCTGAACTCCATACTGGATTTATATAATGAACGCAGCATATTGCTGAATGATGTAACTGAAGACAACCATAAAATTAAAACCATTGATAAACAGATTGAAACTAAAAAAGATCACATTATCAATTTTATCAATTCAACACTTAAACAGTTGGAAAGCAACAAAGACAATTACGAGAACAGAATAAATAAGATAGAAAACAGAGCATTTAGTGACTCAGACTCAACATCACATGATTTGGAACATACGCGGTTAAAAAGGCTATATTCAATCAACGAAAATTTTTACAACCAATTAATTCAGAAAAAAGCCGAATACATGATTAGCCAGGCAGGGTATGTATCGAATAATATCATCCTTGAGAATGCAACCATTCCTAAAAATCATATCAAGCCTTCCAAAAAAAGTATTTTTCTCTTTGTTATACTATTGGCCATTTTTGTCAGCTTACTTATCATACTGATCAGGTATTTGTTTTATAATAAAATCAGTACAATACAAGAGATATCATATTTCACCGATATTCCTGTGATTGGAGCCATTCCCCTTTTACAGCAAAAAAAGAACATAGATTCTCAATTGGTTGTGCATAAAAATCCAAAATCTGTGCTTACAGAAGCATTCAGAAATATAAGGTCAAATATGCAATTCGTTGTTGACAGTTCATCTTCAGCCATCATTACCATCTCATCAACTGTTTCAAAAGAAGGAAAAACCTTTGTTGCCATTAATTTGGGTGGCATTTTGGCCATGGCCAATAAAAAGGCAATTTTACTTGACCTTGACCTCAGGAAACCACGTCTGCATAAATCCTTTGATATTGATAACAACAAAGGCATAAGTACCATTCTGATCGGAAAACACAGCATTGATGAATGTACTCATAGCACAGAAATTGATAATCTGGATGTCATACCTTCAGGGCCGGTACCGCCTAATCCTTCAGAATTGATGTTGACAAAACGGTACAACACCATGATGGATAAACTAAAAGAAACATACGATTATATTATCATTGATACACCCCCGATCGGTATTGTTACTGATGCCATAAAATCTTTCCAGGATGCTGATTATGCTTTTTATGTCATCAAAGCTGATCAATCCCCCCGCACCTTTATCTCTTACATCAATAATCTGGCCGACAACAAATCCCTTAAAAACCTGAGCCTGATACTGAATGGCATGGATGAACGTTCAGGAAAATATGGATATGGATATGGATATCATTATGGTTATTCTTATGGCTATGGCAGAACCTACGGCTACAGAGAATACGTCAATGGCAATGAATATTATGATGATCCGACCTTAAGAAAACACAAGAGAATTAAACCCAAAAACCCATTTAAACGTAAAAGAGGAAAATGATAATTTCAAGTGAAGTAATGCTGATCACAGCACTGTTATTTTCAATTATTATGGGCTATGGACTTAATGCGTTTTTGCTTAATCGACCCATAAAATTTTTACTCAAAAAAACCAATATTTCTGCGATCCGCTGGAGCAGCCAATCCAAACCTATTTTTGGGGGAATCACTTTTTATTCCTTATTTATTACAGGTTTCCTGGCTTATATTTTAATTATTGACCAGGCTGTTGCATTCGATTCCAGATACATTGCATTGTTCATTGTAGTTACCCTTGCATTTTTCATGGGGTTGGCTGACGATATTATTAATACACCGCCTGTTTTTAAATTTATCGTTCAAATTTTGATTGCTGTCATATTAATTTCGTTTGACGTTTTTATCAGAATTTCACCTTACCCCGTCCTGAATTATGCCATAACCATATTTTGGGTGATTGGAATCATGAATAGCATCAACATGCTTGATAATATGGATTCTGTTGCTAACCTTGTTTCAATCAGTGTTTTTGCAGGGGCTTTTGTGTTGTTGTTGGCAGACAAAGGCATCAACGGATTTATGCCTTTCATCCTTTTGTTTGTTATTGGCGCATGTTTGAGTTTTCTCATGTTTAACTGGCATCCTTCAAAAATGTACATGGGCGATAATGGCAGTCAATTTATAGGGGCTGTCCTGGCCTTTGCCGGGATAGTTTGTTTTTGGAACAGCATACCACAGGAAACAGTATCTTACGGCCTCAATTCAAAACAATTTATCGTGGTGTTGCTCGCATTTATTGTTCCAATCAGCGACACAGCAACTGTATCCATAAACAGAATTCTACGCGGTCAATCTCCTTTTATCGGGGGAAGAGACCATACAACCCATTATTTGGTTTATGCAGGTCTTTCAGATAGAAAAGTAGCTGCCTTGCTCTTTTTTATTAACCTCCTATCTGTTGCTATTGCCTGTTGTGTTATTTTTGCCATTTCCAACTGGAGTCCCAAATGGTTTTGGTTATTTTTTGCATGGTTTTTGCTTATCTTTGCGGGATTATTTACATTAACAAAAATTGTAAAACAGAAATAAGATAATGACAAAAAAGAAACGTTTTCTCAACGATATTCCCATATACCTGATAACCGTATTGCTGGGTGGTTTTGTGATCATGCAATTGTTCATTGGATCAAAAGAACAACTGCCCCCGCCCGGGAATCAAATCATCATTGAAAAAACGAATTACGCCGTTAAACAACCGGAAATTCCCTCAGAACTGAACTTTTCAGGTGAACAAGTACCTCTTGACTTATTTGATGTCAGAGAGAGCCTGGACAGAGAGCTCATCACCAACACCTATTTTCATTCCTCAACAATTCAGATATTAAAATTATCGGAACGCTATTTTCCTGTCATCGAAAGCATTTTGAAAGCTCATAATATCCCTGAAGATTTCAAGTACCTTTGTGTGATTGAAAGCAGCCTCAGAAATGTCACATCCCCAAGGGGAGCAAAAGGATTCTGGCAATTTATGGAAAAAACCGGCAGAGAACACGGTATGGAAATTAATTCCTATGTAGATGAACGGTATAACCTTGAAAAATCCACCATTGCCGCCTGCGAATACCTACAGGAGGCTTACGATAAATTTGGCAGCTGGACACTTGCTGCTGCATCATTTAATATGGGCAAATCCAAACTCAAACGCAGAATAAAAGAACAAAAAGCAGACAATTATTATGACCTTTATTTAAATCCGGAAACAGCACGCTATGTTTACCGGATTCTTGCCATGAAAACCATCATGTCGGAACATGAAAAATACGGTTTTCACATTTCCGCAAAAGAAAAATACAAGCCATTGCCCGCAGAGACATTAGTCGTTGATACAACCATCACCGATCTGGCCGGATTTGCATTTCAACAAGGCATCAATTACAAAATTCTGAAAGAATTCAACCCCTGGCTCATCAATACATATCTCACCAACAGAAGCGGTAAAGAATATAAAATTCTCATTCCCCGCCTTGGTGTTCGTTCATGCAAAATCCCTGAAGCAGAAACAAAGTCCGGAAATTAGTTGAACAGGAAAGGGAAAGAATTGTTTCAATAACAGGTTACAGTGCATGGAAAAAAAGGATACATACATTGATGTCCGTGGTGCCAGGGTTCATAACCTAAAAAACATCTCCTGTAAAATACCACGGAACAAGCTTACGGTAATCACCGGCATCAGTGGCAGTGGCAAATCATCACTTGCTTTTGATACGATTTATGCCGAGGGGCAACGGCGTTACCTTGAAACTTTTTCTGCATACGCCAGGCAATTTCTTGCTAAAATGGAACGGCCAGAAGTGGATAAAATCACAGGTTTGAGCCCTGTCATATCAATAGAACAAAAAACCACAGTCAAAAATCCCCGCTCCACTGTTGGTACCATTACTGAAATTTACGATCTGTTACGATTGTTGTATGCGCGTGCCGGAAAAGCATACTCCTGGAAAACAGGCGCACCCATGATTCGTTACACAACAGAGCAAATCAACAACATCATACTTAAGGCGTATAAAAACAAAAAAATATTGCTGCTCAGCCCTGTTGTCAAAGGCCGCAAAGGCCATTATCAGGAGTTGTTTCAAAGGATAAGGGAAAAGGGATTTGTACAGGTCCGCATTGACGGAGAATTGACAGACCTTACCCCGGGGCTCAAACTAGACCGCTACAAAGTTCATCATGTCGAAGTGGTGGTAGATAAACTCAAGCTTAGCAACAAAAAACCAGACCGGCTTACCAAGAGCCTTAAACTGGCCATGGATTTGGGCGAAGGCTCATGCATGATATACGATATTGAAAACAACAAAGACAGGTTCTTCAGCAAGCATTTCATGTGTCCTGACACAGGCATTTCCTATGAAGAACCGGCGCCCCACAATTTTTCTTTTAATTCACCCTACGGCGCATGTCCCCAATGCAATGGACTTGGTGTAGTGCGTGATTATGATGTGGGTAAGATATTACCACAGCCGGCATTATCCATCAGGCAAGGGGGAATCAAACCACTTGGCAAATACAAAAACATGCTGTTGTTCTGGCAGTTGGAATCGCTGCTGGAGCGCTATAAGTTAAACCTGGACACCCCCATTTCAGAACTTCCTGAAAAGGCGTTGAAAGAGATACTGTATGGTACAGAAAACCCATTGGGACTTAGCAACACTCCCCTGGGCACAAAATCAACTTACAAGCTTCGTTTTGATGGTGTCATCAACCTGTTAAAACAAAAATCAAAACATGAAAAACCATTTAAAAACAAATGGAGCGAACAGTTTATACATTACAAAACTTGCCCGGAATGCCAGGGACACCGGCTGAAAAAAGAATCACTTCATTTCCGTATCCATGATAAAAACATCGCTGAACTGGCAGAAATGGATTTGGTTGATTTGATTCAGTGGTTTTCCGGCCTTGAGAAACACCTCAGCAACACGCAGCTGAAAATAGCAAAAGAGGTGCTCAAAGAAATACGCACGCGCCTTCAGTTTTTATTGGACGTTGGTCTGGAATACCTTGCACTTAACCGTCCTTCAAAAAGCTTGTCAGGGGGAGAATCTCAACGCATCAGGCTTGCCACACAAGTTGGTTCACAACTTGTCAATGTACTTTACATACTTGATGAACCCAGCATTGGCCTTCATCAACGTGACAACCACCGGCTGATAAATACATTGAAGAACCTGCGTGACAAAGGCAATTCTGTGATGGTGGTTGAACATGACCAGGCCATGATAGAATCAGCCGATCACATTGTGGATATGGGGCCCGGTGCCGGTAATTATGGAGGTAAAATTGTTGCGGAAGGCACCCCTGAAGTCATTCGTAACAGTACCGGCCTAACAAGTGACTATCTTTCAGGCAGAAAACACATCCCACATCCCAGCTCATACCGCAAAGGCACTGGTAAAAAAATCACCATCAAAGGGTGCAAAGGCAATAACCTGAAAAACATTGACGTTGACTTTCACCTTGGCAAACTCATCTGCATAACCGGGGTTTCCGGTTCCGGTAAATCCAGCCTGATTGACGACACGCTTTATCCTGTACTCAGCCGCCACTTTTACCGGGCACTGACACAACCTCTTGATTTTGATTCCATAGAGGGATTGAATCACATCGACAAAGTCATCGAGGTTAATCAAGCTCCGCTGGGAAGGACACCACGGTCCAATCCCATTACCTATACAGGGATTTTTACCGACATACGGCACCTTTTTTCCCAGTTGCCCGAAAGCAAAATTCGCGGTTATCAGATGAGCCGTTTTTCTTTCAATGTCAAAGGCGGACGATGCGAAACCTGCAAAGGCGCCGGCGTTATGGCCATTGAAATGAATTTCCTGCCCGATGTCTATGTTACATGCCCCGATTGCCACGGCAAAAGATACAACAAAGAAACCCTGCAGGTACGCTACCGCGGAAAATCCATCAATGATGTATTGGATATGACCGTTAACCGGGCCATTGAATTTTTTGAAAACATACCCAAACTCCAGAAAAAATTAATTGTACTCAAGGATGTTGGACTCGGTTATATTACACTGGGGCAATCTTCCACAACATTATCCGGGGGTGAATCACAACGCGTAAAGCTCGCTGCCGAACTCATGAAAAAAGACACAGGAAAAACATTGTACATTTTGGACGAACCAACCACCGGTCTCCATTTTGATGATGTTAAGATGCTCATGGAAGTGTTGGGAAAACTAACAGACAAAAGCAATACAATCATAATCATTGAACACAACCCTGATGTCATTAAACTGGCAGATCAAATCATTGACCTTGGCCCCGAAGGCGGAAAAAAGGGTGGTTATATATTATGCTCAGGCACCCCGAAAGAAATCATCAGCAACGAAAATTCTTATACAGCTCAATTGTTGAAGGAAATTTATAAATAATATTTTTGAAGAGAGCCTCATAGCTTTATGAACAAACGATTCGCATATTACACGCTTGGATGCAAGTTGAATTTTGCTGAAGCCTCCTATATCAAAGCGGCTTTCCAAAACCAAGCTTATCAACCCGTTCAATTCAAAGAGAAAGCTGATGTTTACCTTATCAACACATGCACGGTCACTGAAAATGCCAACAAAAAAAGCAGAAATGCCATACACAGAGCCATCAGAAACAACCCTGAAGCTGTAATCATCGTAACCGGATGTTATGCACAAATGAATCCTGAAAAGCTGGCAAATATAGAGGGGGTGGATTATGTCATTGGCAACCACGAAAAAGCCGGTATAATTAATATTACAGAGGCTTTGCGTAAACAAGAACACCCTGTCATTTTGCATTCAACCGACAGAAACAATATGAACATCATGCCTGCATGGTCTTCAGGAGAACGCACGCGAAGTTTTTTGAAAATTCAGGACGGGTGTGATAACTTCTGCAGCTACTGTATCATACCCTACGCAAGGGGAAGCAGCCGTAACCTGCCTGTTTCTCAACTTGTTTCCCAGGCAAACACCATTGCATCCCGTGGTTTTAAAGAAATCATTCTTACCGGAGTCAACATTGCCGACTATGGCAAAACTACCAATGAAACTTTCCTTTCCCTTCTCAAGGCACTAAGCAAGGTTGAAGGTATCGAAAGAATCCGTATTTCAAGTACCGAACCGGATCTTTTAAGCGATGACATCGTGGATTTTGTACTTGACAATCCCGTTTACATGCCACATTTTCATATACCGTTGCAAAGCGGATCGGATGCCATGTTAAAACACATGAAACGAAAATACAACACCAGCCTTTTCGCTGACAGAATAAACTACATCAAACGTAAAAATAGCGATACATACATCGGTGTGGATATTATTGTAGGCGTGCCAGGGGAAACTGACGAAATATTCAACCAATCTCTGGCTTTTGCCTCTTCGCTTGACGTATCGTTTTACCATGTATTTACATTTTCACCACGACCGGGAACAAAGGCTTTTTCCCAAAAAAATCAGGTAGATCCTCACATCAGAAAAGAACGAAGCGATGCGATGCATGCCTTAAGCCGCCAAAAAGAAATGGCGTTTTATCGTTCACAAACAGGAAAAGCACGGCCCGTACTTTTTGAATCCAGCGTGCAAAATAAGATGATACACGGTTTTTCGGATAATTATCTACGTGTTGCTGTTCCTGCGAATTACAGCTTAATCAATCAAATAAAACCTGTAGGTTTGGAATATTTGAATAATGATCCTATATTTATCAGTAAATTATAAGCATTATGAATCTAAAACTTTTGTGTACCCAAGTTATACTGATTGCAGAAAAAACAGGAAAATACCTTAAACAGCAACAGCATAAAATCACCCTTGATAAAATTGAAAAAAAGGGATTAAACGATTTCGTTACTTATATGGATAAAGAATCCGAAAGAAGGTTGATCAACTTTATTAAACCCCTGATTAATGGCGCATCTTTTCTTGTGGAGGAAAAAACCGTAAAAGCCAGAGATGCTGAATATGTATGGATAATTGATCCTCTTGATGGCACAACAAATTATATTCATGGCATTTCTCCCTACGCCATTTCAATTGCATTACAGCACCATGGGAAAACCATAATGGGCGTTGTTTATGAAGTGAGCCTGAATGAAATTTTCTATGCATACGAAGGGGTAGATGGAGCCTATCTGAACAACAGGCTGATGCATGTCTCACAGCCATCAGAACACAATGAAGCGCTGATTGCTGTGGGATTTCCATACAATGATTTTAACAAACTGGATAGTTATATGAAAAGCATGGATTTTTTCATGCAACACACACAAGGCATCAGGCGTCTTGGCAGCGCTGCCACTGATCTCGTTTATACAGCCTGTGGCCGGTTTGAAGCTTTTTACGAATACAGCCTTGAACCCTGGGATGTGGCTGCCGGAGCTTACATTGTACAAAAGGCTGGTGGAAAAGTCAGTGATTTTAAAGGAGGTGATGATTATATTTTCGGAGGTGAGATCATCGCAGCCAACCATAATTATTTTGATAAATTCCTGGCAAGCATCAAAGACAACATGTAAAACAAAAACAGAGTTACAGCGTTAAATAATAAAAACACAGGGACATGAAACATTTTTTATTCATATTGATTACTTTACTGGGTTTTGGATACACTGCCAACGCGACATCACTTGAAACATATTTCCATTATGCCGGCTTTTATTCACCCCAAGGATCTTATATTGAAACTTATATCAGCACGATTGGCCGTACTGCTACCTTTATCAAAAAAGACAATGGTTATCAGGCGGAAGTTGAGATAACTATGCTTTTCAAGCAGAATGACAGCATTAGAAAATTTGAAAAATATGTTGTGAAAAGCCCTGTGATTGAGGATTCTGCCAGTTCCAGGCCAAACTTTTTGGATGTGCAACGCATCTCCATAGAACAGGGAGTTTATGACTTTGAGATGATCATTCAAGATGTAAACAGGCCAACAAATGTATATACATTCCGGGACACCATTGATATTTATTTTCCCGAAAATCAGCTTTGTTTTTCAGGCCTGCAACCAATTGAATCGACATCAGAAACAGACGAGGTAAACATTTTGACAAAGAACGGTTTGGACATGATTCCTTACGTATCTAACTTTTACCCGGGTAACATCGACAAGTTGATGTTTTATATTGAACTGTATAACACCAACAAGGTGGTTGACGACGACTTCCTGATACGGTATTATATCAGGAATACAAATGAAAAAGAAAATGGCGAAAATACAGCTAGATTTAAAAGGGCAAGCCCTAAGCCAATCATTCCTGTGTTAGGACAGCTCAATATTAAAAACCTGCCAAGCGGAAATTATGAACTTGTGATAGAAATCAGGGACAAAGAAAATGATATGCTTGGGTCAGTATCATACTTCTTTCAAAGAAGCAAGCCGGTTGATCTTGCCAGCCTTGAAGACATGGAGAATTTTGAAATGAACCAAATATTTGCCGGAGATATTAACGATAAGGATTCCCTGGAAATGTACATAAAATCATTAAGGCCAATTGCCAATGAAGAAGAAAAACAGTTCATAGACAGGGATATGAAAAACGAGGAAATAAAATACATGAAGCGATATTTCTACACCTTTTGGTACAAGCGTAACCCTTCTGATCCGGGTGGTGAATGGCGAGGTTATAAAAAACAGGTGGATATTATCGAGAAATTGTTCAGTACGCGGATCAAGCATGGTTTTGAATCTGACAGGGGACGTGTTTATCTGGAATACGGCCCACCAAACGATGCCTATCAGAATGATCATGAACCCAGCGCCTACCCATACGAAATATGGTCTTATTACAAAGCAGGTGATCAGCGAAACAAGAAATTTATTTTTTACAACCCCGATCTTGCAGGCAATGATTACCATCTTTTGCATTCCAATGTCAGAGGCGAATTGCAAACCCCCAACTGGGAACGCTACCTGAACCGGCGCAATACAGACCTGTACAACCACGATGTGTTACAAAGCGACGATTACTGGGGCAAACGAGCAAGAGAATATTGGGACAGTCACTAAATTGTAACCTTCTAATCAATCATAGATACTACAGTTTTAACTCTCTCATATAACTCTTTCTAAAAACACTTCCTGTTTCCCAATATTGACCCTCATCGTTATTATATTGGTAAAACCTGACTTATTCGGGGAGAGTTTGAATAAAATCCAAAGTTCAAAAAACAAAATCCAAAATAAATCCAAAGCTCCAAAACCAAAATAGTTGATACCACAAAAG
>CAZTNS010000070.1:0-15413 GCA_964615585.1 uncultured Bacteroidales bacterium
TTAGCCCTGATATGATTTTATGAATTCTGAGGTATATTCATCTTTTGACTGTAAGTCGAAGCTAAAAGTCATCGGGTGAATACACCTTCTTAATAAGCAGGGCTAAAGCCAATTTATTCTTTCTTTTTAGTTGCTTTTCAAAACATCTCAATTAATCATTTTGAAGTGCAATTGGTAAAAGTGGCGGTGTGCCGATCAAAAAGCCTTTCTTTGGTTAAAGGGTTAAAACAATTCTGTGTGGCATCAAGCATCATTTCAACAACGCCATCAACATTCCTGTCGGATTCAACTGAACCGGCAATTTCCATTCCCAACTTCCTTGCAACAGATGAGCGTACCTGATCCGGATTTAAAAACTCACCTTCAATTTCAGAAGACTTTAAAACGTCTAGTGTTAAGGTGTCAAGAAAAGCTTCATTTCTCAGGTCGAAACCCAATGACTCCATTTTTCCAAATAACCTTCCTTGTAAATTTCCGGCTTCACTTAATAAAACTAAAAATTCATCATTATTCCACTTAAAGTTTGGCCAATCGTCTTGCTGATATATATACTTTCATTCGTTGCATTTTTTGCATCAAATAGACAGTTTATTCATTGCACCGTGGTTTTAATGCTTGGACCCAACTCGTTTAGAAACACACCTCAACTATTTTCAAATCCGTACAAATACCCTCAAACATTTCACATCCGCGATTCACCCCCACTCAAACATATAATAATTAGGGGAGGAAATAGCGGCAGTCAGAAAAATGAAAAAAGTCAGGGAAAAGTGTCTTTGCTGATTTTTTGTATGGGAGGTTATGTACTGTTGTTGCCAAAAATTGTGCGTTTGTGATTGGTGGTAAGCCTATCCTTTTCCATAACATTGTAAACACAAAACCTGCTTAACGTACATAGTTAGCGCAAAGGGATTGGTTTCCCGGCAAATTGCATGGGTAGTGGACGTTATGGCCAACTTTCAATCAATTTCAATGTTCTCTTTTTCAATTATGTGTTCAATCTCCCTTCCTAATCGTCTCTTATTTCTGTTATCAATCCTTCCGATAAACCCGGATAAGACAATCCAAAACTTGTGGCCGTCAATATTTGTACAATATGAGGTTAAAGAATCAAGCTCATGCTCTTGCTTTGGAGGAAAACTCCGTATCATTTCCCAGCAGACAGGAGAACCATTGCAAATTACCATTTTGGGCTTATGGTCTAAAATTTGCTTTTTCAGAAATTCAGCGCAATTATCAATGATATGCCTCTGAATATTTTTTCATTAACTAAATTTCCGGGGGGAAATGAATCTGAAAAGCATTTTACTAAATCGGTATGGGCTATATTTTTCTCAGGACGCGTCCAATTTTTATACAATTTTTCTGACACTTTTCTAAAAGCCCTCAAATATGGGTGTCCATCCGGATTAAATGCGCTGAACTCGTTTACGCTTCGTTCTTCAATATGTCCGGGTTTATTTTTGGGATTCAATCCAATTATCCAAATATCAGCATCAACATTTCCGTCGATAGCATCTACAGGCGAAAGCTGATGTGATGACCGGAATTCCAGTCCGTAATGTTTACATTTATCACAGGTTACATGTATTTTTTTCTTCATAATTTTCTGCTTAATTATTATTCTGTTAATTGTGTTCAGTATGATGGTTTAATAAACCAATAATTTCAATCTGTTTGTTTGGTTTTATATGTGCCAGGGCAGCAATTACTTTTCCGCTGCCGATATCAAGTGATGCAATATGGTTTTCAGTCATGATCTGTGAAATTTTTACTTTATTTTGTAAAGGTAAAAAGCCGGTACGTCAATCCGTGACGCTGTGAATTTTTTCCTAACCATCAAAAGACAGAGCTGCGGTGTTAATGATGGCAAGGTGACAAGTTGGCTTATCTCCTGCAAAGATTTAGCCCCGGGGGTATAAACCGGCTAATCCTCCCTTTTTTTGTTAAGCGTAAAAACATTGTTGTAATCCCGTTCTGATGGTTTAAATGCGGCGCACTGCTTAACTTGTTTTTTTAAATGTGCCCGGTAAAACAGGGAGTCCCCGTTTTCAATCACATCAACATGGCTTGATATGGTGTTTTTTACAATGCGTTTTATGTCGCTTTTCCGCAGCATTCTGTGATCGCTTAAATAATCAGAAAGGGCAAGCAACAGTTTTCGCTCCCTTTTCAAGGTGATTTCTGCCAGGGCTTTGGCTTTTTCAATGGCATGTTTAATGTCTTCTTCAACATTACCCATCCGGTGATAAGCATCGCCTTCCTCTTTTACCGGAAGGCCATACTTTATCGGGGTTTCACCCATGCCACTATTTTTGTACATCGACGATAAGAATTCGGTGGCCATTTCAATGTCTCCGGATGTGCCGGATGTCAGGTTTTCTTTTCCAAAGATCATTTCTTCAGCAACGTAGCCGCCAAGCATCATAGCCACCCGGGGGATGAGTTCCTTACGTGCAATGTATTGCCATGCCAGGCTTGAATACATAAAACCCTGACTATCTGCATCTGAAGTGATCGAGTAAACAACATCCGGTACGGTATTCAGCAACACAACAGAAAGTACCGTGTGGCCGCTTTCATGCACTGCTGCAATTGCCTGTACATCATCTTTCCTGATTTGCCGGACGTTTTCCAATGTCATTGAAATATCGGTTTCTGAATGATGGACGGTTTGGTTGTTTTTACGGTAATCACAAGCCAGTTTTTTATGGTTTATTGACAAATAAAGGCTGTCAACATTCAGTGAGTGCAAAAATATTTCAGCATACAGAAAACTGATTTTGCTTTTTATTATTTGTTGGATTGATGTGAATATGGGGCGAACACCCTGGGTTGGATAAACGCCTTCGGTGTAAATAATGTCATGAATTGATTCATCAAACACCAGTTTTAGTTTAAATGTATCAGTCAGATCCCTGGCGTACTTTTTCAGCTCGTTGTCAATAATTTTCTGATAGGACAATTTGTCCAGGGCCGGATAAATAATGTGAATGTTGCCCAGTCTGGCGATTTGTTCGTCTCTGAAACGGCTCTGTAAGGCTTTCTTTACTTTCGGCACGGTGATATATCGTGAAAGTTTATTGAATTCGTCGGCGTCAATGTCAGCGCTAAAGTTATCGCTCATTGTGTATGCTTCGTCAAGGTTGCCAAGCACAAAAATCAAGGCTTTTGAAAAATTTTTGATTGAGGGTTTTTTCGCTATTTTCAGGACTTTATTCAAAAACCTCATGGTAGCGTTGGCTGATAAGGAGAGCAACACATCTTCGACGTCTTTTACTAAATGCAGCCCGAGTTGCTCGCCTCCATAATCAATGATGGTAGCATACTCCCTTTCCGGGACAAAAGGCAGGCTTTCGCCTTTTTTACGATTTACCTTCATTTCCTTGCAGTACAATTCAATATTATTGACCACCATTCCTTTTTTTACTTTAACGCCGGCTTTTAGCAGGTAGATTAATTTCTTAATTAAATCTTCAAAAGTCCACAAGCCAACTTTCCAATCAACATACTGAATGCGGCCGGAATCAATCATTTCCCATATCAACCGGTTTTTATCATTATCAATTTCCTGACGTAAAGGGCCTGTAACGGTTCGGCTATGCTGTATTTCATCCAGGGCAATGATCACCGGCGATGTATCGTTGTTTTCGCACAACTCATCCAGAGAATCGCTAAAAGAAAAGCTGCCTTCTTTTTGCCCCAGGTCGAACCTGAAAAAATCATCTTCAAAACCAATCAATTCAGCGAGGCGGCTTACCAGGGATGTTTTCCCGACACCCGTCAGCCCCCAAAGGTTAACAACAAGCGGTTTTTCCTGTAAATCCGGCAGGAAATACCAACTGCTGACGTTATCAATGACCTCATCGATGATCTTGTCAATCCCGATAAACTCCTGTTTTAACACTTTTCTTGCCTTTTCAAGTGCTGTCTGTTTTTTAAGAAAGGTAGTTTTTAATTCTGCATTGTTTGCATCCATAGCTAAAATATTTGAAGTTATGATGCATAATGTAATGTGGGGCTTCGCCAAAGTGTGACGGAGTGGGTTTTTGTGTTTCGTGTTCCGGGTTCTGTGTTTCGTGTTTCGGGTTTTCCGTCTTCGCTATAGTTCCACCGTATAAGCTTCACCAAATTCCATGTTTTGTATGGGTTTCTTTTTATTTATAAACATATTAGGTTTTCTGCGAAACTTCAGTTAATGAGTTAAAATACAAAAAAAGCTCCAAGTTCTGCAGTCATATTCAAATGGTCGAAATTATCGTAAGCTGCATATCCAAACATCAGGTTGAGCGAAAGCCTTTCAAGAACAATAAATTCAAAAGAAAGGCCAGTTCCAAGGTTATAGGAATTATTATTTTTGGATGCGTCTGGATGAAGAATATCATAAATATCAATTCCATAATAATTTCTGCGATGATTCTTACTTATGTAATAATAAACAGAAGTATATGCATAAAGATTAATTTTCTCCCCGGAACGAATTCTAAACAAGACACATGAAGCAGCATTCACAACATATTCATTTTTATTTTCTTTTTCGGGAGCAAAGCTGGTTTGGAAAACAAAATCTTTATGATAGTACCTGTAAGATAATCCATAACCTGTTGTAAAACCCATGTTTGCTCCTAATGCATGCTTATTTTTACGCGTTATGTTTTGAGAATATCCAAAGTCAGGATAACACAATAAACAAAAGAGAATTAGAATAATTATATTTCTTTTTTTCCACTGCATAATCTAAAGTAAATAATAAAGGCCAAAACCGAAACTCATAAAATACCCTTCCATTAAAAATCCATGATAAAAAGCGTAACCCAGCATTAAGTTTAAGGATAAGTCATCTAAAACAATCTGCTCCGCCATAAGACCAAGCCCGAGATTTATTGAAGTGTTCATAAGTAAACTTGTATGCATTGAAATATTTTTACTTTTTAACAAACTGCTGTTTTTAATGACATTTAAAAAAGACAAATAAGGTTTTAAACTTGTTTTTTTATTTGAATAAATTTCATGCGCAAACGACATTCCAATCATATTATATCCGGATTGTTTATTTTCCTTGTAAAATGTATGTGTAATTTGTATAGTCTTTTTTCCGTGATAATATCGCACTGAAGGTCCAAATCCAATTGTTGTGCCAACAGCTCCACCTATCCCGTAATAGCCTTCTGTAGAATCCGCATTCATTGTTGAATCTGCATCCTGGGCAAAACTTTTTGCCACAATTATTAAGAACAAGAATAATATCTTTATTTGTCTGTGCATATCATTCACGAAAATTTACAATATAACTTTCTGACATTTAAAAATGGAAAAAAACACCAGCTTCACCTTTAACTTTTAGCTGTGCAAAATTTTCTATAGCAGTATATCCTAATAATAAATTGATAGAAGCTCTGTTTCCAAGGAGTATATCAATTCCAAAACCCAGAGATGTATTTATATAATGATGGGTTTTTAAATGTCCCACTGGGGGATAATAACCAATGTCAGAATATTCATATCCTCTGGTGTATTGATATTCAGTACCCTGATACAATTTAAGATTGATATTTTTGTATTCTTTAATCCTGTAATAAAAACTCAGTGAGCCTGAAACATCAGAATCTGTATTAAAATCAGTGATAACAGGCAAAAAACCCACCTGAGCAGAGAATTTATCAAAGCTATATCTATAAACCAAGCCTTTTCCGGTTGTCTCTCCTATATTTGCACCTACTGCATGCCTGTAATCATATTGATTATTACTTGTGTCATTTTCTTCCTGAGCAATAAGAGATGATGCAAGAATAAATAATAAAGCAGCTAATAAAAGAACTCTATATTTCATAACAATTCATATTAAAAACAATAATACAACCCGGTTTCAATTGTTGGATGCAACATATTAATATGTTTAACCTTAGAATCATCATTAGTCAGCAATTCATTTTCATAAGTAAGTCTCTTATTTAAGACCCTACCATACTTATAAGAATAGCCTGTCATTATATTTAATGATACCCTATCCCACAAAATAAATTCAAATCCAATACCGAGTCCTAAATGAATGTTATTATTAACAGTTTTAGAATAATCTCTTATGTGTATTCCATTATAATTTATAAAATTACTTTCATTTTCATAATAATTATAATGCCAGTGATTAGATTCATAAAGGTAAAATCTGGTGTTTTTTGCACTTACCAATCGATACATAAAAGTTAAGCCAGTACTGAAAGTCATGTCATCTTTGTTCTCCATAAGCGGAGCAAATGTACCCTGAAACACAACTTTGTCGAGATAATATCTGTAAGACAAACCATAACCGGTTGTGAATCCGGCAGCACCACCTATACCGTGTTTAATATTCTCAATTTCTAAATCGTTTTTATCATCTGATTTTTGATTTTCCTGAGATTTAACAAAAAAAACAAGCAAAAACATAATTACACAAAGCAGAAATAATTTTTTCATCATCTATTTTTTTAATTCGTATAATTCGTATAATACCTATAATATCTAAACGCAAGTTTAACTAAAAAATTATACTTATCAAAAACAAAACCGGGAATTAATTTTGCAATCCAGCGTCCAATCACCTCAATCTCTATGATTTGGCTATCTTTAGTTGAACCTGATCCACTCAGGTACAAATCTGACAACAAAAAAGTCCCTGTGGTTGTTGGTTCATCATATGACGAGATTTTCATCAGGGTTTATGTTGTTGAATCAATTTCAATAATTATCATTGCTGTTGTGTGCAATTTTGGTATCTCCTTGAGGAAAACAGGAGACATTTTTCCAAGCTATGATGAAGCAGATTGCAGTCTTAAAAACAACTCTGCACAAGCCCTTGCATCGGACAAGGCTTCGTGGTGGTTTAGCTCGATGCCTTCGCTGGCACAACAATCGTTTAGTTTTCCGGATGGGTATTTGCTGTTTGGCCTGCAAAGTTTCATGGTACACTCCCATGCGTGCGGGATATTCAACTCGGCATAATCCAACGCATTGTCAGCCATTGTTTTTTGCAAAACAGACCTGTCAAAGGATTCATTGTGGGCAACGACAATCTTGTTGCATAATCGTTTTTTTATTTCAGGGTATATTTCAATAAAATACGGGGCATTTTCGGTATCGCTTGCGGTGAGTCCATGCACATTGGTGCAATACCAATTATATTCATTGTTTGGTGGTTTTACGAGCGAATGGTATTCATCTGTTATTTTACCGTTTTCTACCGTAACAATCCCTACGGTACAAATGTGATGCAGGTATGCGGTTTCAAAATCTATGGCTGTGAAATCTTTCATTATATTATATTTTTTATGGACATGCAATCCGGATTTTTTTTATCCTCCAGATTATCATTTAGTGCTCTTTGTCATTTTAATTCTATTTGCAAAAAAACATGAGGGCTACGTCAAAACTTGTCGCACCTTAATAATTTTTCAGTGTTTTTTTCAAAATTTGTTTTATTTCTTCCGCCAGCCATGCAGGTTCCAGCACTTTCACCTTATCTCCATGTTTCAGGATGTGTTGCGTCAATTCATAGTTTGGCACCACTTCAAGCGATATTCTGCATTCATTTTCATCATCAATCAATACTTGTTGCGATGAATGCAACGGTAATGTTTTTATGTATTTCCCCTGGGTTGGGGTAAAGGATAAAACCACTGTTTGTACTGTATTTAAGGAATACACCAAACCGATGGTCTGGTTAAAGAGTTCCATGGGATCCAGTTTATTATCGGGGGTGAAGGTTTGCGTTTTCACTTCGAGGTTTTCAATTCTGTCAACGCCAAAGGTTCTGAATTCATTGATTCCGCCAACGATTCCCACAACGTACCACCTGTTTTGGTATTCCTTTAACAGATATGGCTTTACATAATATTTTCTCGATTTTTCGGTATGAAAATTAAAATGCGTAAATGATATTTTCCGCTTGTCTTTGATGGCTTTTAAGAGTGGTTTGAGGTTTTCAATTCCTTTTAAGCCACCACCCGTATCAAACGAAATATGTTTTAACGCATCTTTGCTTTCATGTAAGCTGTCTGTCAGCAATTCAGCCGTGTTCACAATTTCAAGGAAGCGAAAAAAGGATTCAACATTAACACTGATTTCATAATCAATGCAATACCCGTTTTTATTCCTGTCGTATTTTATTTCAATGCCGAATTCAACCCGGATTTGCTCAATGTCCCGCTGGATTGTCCTGTCGCCAATTTCAAACCCATGGTCATACAAATAATTTTTAATATCCCGGAAGGAAGGGAAATGTCCCCGTCTGATTTTCTCAATTTCAAGCGTGTATCGTCGTATTGTTCCGTGTTTGGACATAATGTGTTGTTTTTTTGAGTTATAGATAACATCTGCCAATAGGGAGAACATCAAAAGTAATGATAAAATATTCTTCTTAAAACCTACTACGATAAAAATTGCCCTAAAAATGTATTAAGCTAACACGGTGAACATTAACAATGTCATTATAAATAAAACTACATATTCAGATTTGTTAATATTTCTATAACAGATACATATCAACAATTAAAACAAGTTTTACCTGTAGATGTGTATATGTAATGAATTCTTTGAGCAATTCTCCTTTTTCACATCAAGATATTTTTATGTTCTTTTCCGTCTCCGCTTTCCGTCTCCACGCTGTTACGCCGGACAAGCTTACCGTCAAAAGAACGAAAACCTCGTGCCGGAATAATTTTTGCGACCCACGTTTGCCTGTCGGCGGGTTCCGGGTTTAACCGCCTGTCGGCGGTTTCTGGGTGCATCCCGGCTTCGCTCGATACATCGCCCGCAAAAACCATTCATGGCACTAAACAAAAAGTCCCTACGTCTAACTGGTAAATAAAACTGCAGAGTTTTTCGTAAATAAAAATACCCTGTTAAAAAAAACCAATTATACGCCCATTCTTACCAAAATTTTCAGTTTATTCTGCTATTTTTGCATGCAGAAACCCTTATAACCATTTACATGAGACGTACATTAATTACATTAACAGCAGCGATTTTACTCATAAGCTGCAATTCCGAGACAAAAACGGAAAATTCCTCTGATCAGGATCAGGATACCACGCAGGTACAGACTAAGAATGATGATCAGGAAAAATCAACAAAAAAGCTAAGTGCGGAGAAAAATGTCAGTGCAGCAAAAGACCCTGGCATAAGCAATAAAACGGATAAGGTATTTCCGCATTTGGATACCAAGTTTATTGGCAGAAGCGGGCAGTTATTTGTAAAATTCGATGCATCTGTGACAGAAGTCATCAACAAAAAACGACAAGACCTGGATCCCTCCCATCCGCTATATGCAAACAGAGGCCCGTCATCCATAGAAGAATTGGTTATGAAAACGAAACTCAATCGGAACGACAAACATGCCTACAAGGTGGTATTCAGCTCAGGCCCCTCTGCTGATCCCGTTTATAAACTCTATAAAACCGGAGCTGACAAACCGTCATACACGTTTCCCGGCAAAGAAATGTACATCCCTGCTAACGGGAATGTTTATACGGCAGGTCATGCAAACAATGTGTTCAACACACGCCGGAAGTTTGTCATTGACAATGGAAAAGCAAAGGAAGTAGATCAACCATTTTACTACGTGGGCTTACAAAGCAAAACGAGTAAACCACTCACGATATATAAAAGCACGCAGGAGAAACAACCCATTGCAAGCATCCCTGCAGACTACCCGGTTGAGGTGCTTATCAACGAACCCGGGACAAATAACTTTTTGGTTCGCACTGATTTTGGTCTTGTGGGATGGATTCACCTTGATCAGGTATTCGGACAAACGGTTATTGAGGGACTTTATTTTGCAGGTGACTAATTATTACCACTTTTTGCTGTAAAAATGTGTAATCATTTTGCATGATAAATCCCTTGTTATTTTTACCTTTACCGCAAACCAAAAAATATGATTAGCATGAAAAATATAATGATTATTGTTGCCCTGCTCGTACTTGCCATGAGTTGCAGCCAGAAACAAGAAAAAGGCAAGACCGCAGCCACTAAACCCACCCGTGAAACCCTGCAGCTTGATACCATTTGCGACGGCAGAATCTATGAATCGGAATGTATAAAGCGTGTAGAAAGCCACATCCTTGAAGAACACAGTGATTGGGCAAGCCGTGATGGAAAAACACTGCACCTGAGTATTGAAAATGGTGACGATTTGAGCTTTACCAGCAATGATACACCCAGCCCGGAAAAATATATCAGCTACCGCCTGACCAATTATTTCCCATCCCTGGACGCTTATTTGGTGCACTTAACTTTTTACGAAGGCGGAACCAACAAGCTCATCAACCGCAAAAGCGGCAACCTGATTGAAACCGACGGAGAAATTCTTGTATCACCGGACAACAGTCGATTTATAGCATACAACAGAGATCTGGCCACCACCTATTCTTTCAACGGATTTGAAGTTTACTCCACAGGTGACAATGCGTATGAGCTACAGCACAAGGAAGAACTCGGCTGGGGACCCGAAGACCCCAAATGGCTGAGCAATACCAAAATTGAGTTTGTGAAAATATCACCCATGAACTTTGAACCGGATGGAAAAGCCGTTTACAAGCTTGAGGACGGTGAATGGGTAGCTGAGTAAGGCCATTTTTCTTTATGTACGGTGACAGGCGGCTTTGAGAAAGGCCTGAAACGATACGCAAGCCTATACTCGACATAATCGGTATTTTTTGTGATTTCTAAATAAAGGTAGCCCTTATTTAAGTTATCTCCCATTTTTTTAAATAAGCGAGTTTCTTATTTAACCTTAAATCTAAGCTTTGTTGGCAAATCATTCCTGAAACCACTCCACCCCTTTTCAAACCTGCAAAACTTTTCAAGCGGTTCACATCCGGTTTTTTATCACCACTCAAACATATAAAAATTACAGGAGAAAATAAAGCGGTGTGGAAAAAAATGGAAAAAATCAGGGGTAATATGTGTTGCTGTTTTTTTTTAGGGAAGGTGTTTTCTGTTGTTGCCAAAAATTGTGTGTTTGTGATTGGTGAAGTGAACAGGGACGCCTGGTGGCTCCAAAATTAGTTTGGGACAAGTTTCCGAAATCAGTACGGCAAGTTGTGAAAGGCGTCTGCTGAGGGAATCGGAGTATCTCCCGGAGGGTTGATGGCTTAGGGGCCAGCGGCATTTAAATTTATTTGCTTACGAAAATATCTTTAATCTGGATTTTATTACATCTTTTGTCAGCAAACCAGTTTTATTAAATATCTGTAAATTAAAACTTTCTTCTCTTTTATTTTTACTCCATACTTCTGCAATCCATTTTAAATTTGCTGCTGAGATTATAGCCACATCAGTATCCATACCAGATTCATATTTTAATCTTTCGGCATTTTCATTTGCTTTTTCATCAAAGTCTGGAACAATAACTAAAAAGCAACTAACTCTTTTCCCATTATTACCAGCATCACGTATATATCGTCTAAATTGCCTCAGATGAGAGTTAGGAAAATCATACTTATCGTACATTTTAGTCTTATTATCCCACATTAATAGTTCACCATTCTTTCCAAATTTAATACAACCATCACTGTGTTCTGTCCCTTTTTGTTTAATTATCTGATGGTTGAGTTTTTTTTCAAACAAATAATTTGTTGCTCTTTCAAAAGCTAGTTCAACATCTCTTTCATGTTTGACAATTTTTTTACCTATTAAATTAGCCATATCTTTTCGGGCTAATAGCTCAAAGAATTTATAGTAACCTTCACGCTTGTCATCTGTTTGTCCAATATCTATATTTACAAGATCATCAAAATATTTAATGATTTGAAATATTTTTTCTTCTTTGGTTCCACTGCTTTTCACATCTGGAAGTTTTTTACATATTTCAGATAATCTAGTTGTAGGTAATGAATTTAGTACTTCACTAGGTTTTATACCAGTCATTAAAACTCTATTAATTAATTCTTCTTTAGTCCCAGACTGTAATAATTTTAAATTATCCAAAATTTGGCTCAGCTCACTTTTTGTCAATATTTCTAGCAAATCAATGAATTTATCCTCAATCAATTCTACTCCTAAGTAACTTTTTACTCCTTCAATTAATTCATCCGGTAAAACATATGTTGGTTCATCTAGCTTATTACAATAAAATATTATACCACATTTTTGTAAATCATTTAACCCTTGATTTATCTGGCCAGGCTCATGAATAATATTATCTTTCTGTGGGAATTTATTCAATTTTGCCTGTATTAAGTATTGGTCCTTTTCCTGTATTGATAATTTATTTCGAACTTTATTTATAAGATGTAATTCATCATCAGTGATAATATTGTCCTCTAAAGCAGCTGATAATAATGTTTCAAAAATTTCCAATGATTTATCATCAATATGCTTTAAGCTTTCTTTTGATTTGGATTTCCTGATTATTTCCTGTTCTGATTTTTTGATAGTTTCTATAATTTCCTCTTGTGTTGCCTTATACTGATTTTTACTTAATAGAGTTTTTAACATTAAATTGATGAGTAAACCATTAAAGTAAGGATTTTTACTGTCTTTAATGTACTTGATCAATCTTTCCTTTATTTTTTCTTTATTACTTAAAAAATCAATATTGCTGCTTATTTGATTCCTATAGCCCTTTTCGTCTTTTGTGTAAATTTCATTTGTAAAGCTTTTAACAATCCTTTCTAAATAGGATTTACTCATTTTATCAATAATGTCTTCGATTTTCATATTACATGTTTTTAATTATTAGCATCTTATAAAATTAACAAAAAAATACTATGCCCGATTTAATCGCTGTTAACTCGTTTATAAAACCACTCCACCACTTTTCAAACCTGCAAAACTTTTCAAACAGTCCACATCCGGTTTTATCACCATTCAAACATATAAAAATTATGGGAGAAAAAAAAGCGGCACTAAAATACAGCGCCTGCCGGTTGGTGGTGAGCTGTTATCCAAGTCATTGCCCAGCCTTGTAGCGGATAACTTCTGCTTTTTCTATGGTAATCAGTACCCCCGATGTTGTCTTTTCAAACATATGCTCAACTGACTTGACAAAGTTTCTGACTTTCTCTTCAGTATCCACAATTTCTATTACTAATGGCAAGTCAGATGAAATTTCAAACAATTTTGTTGTATGGATTTTTGTTGAGTTAGCACCAAAACCCATTATGCCCCTTGTAACTGTTGCACCTTTGTAATTAAATCCTTATACGCATTCTCCCATTCAGTTTTGTCAATTTTATTCAAGTAAACAAAATTGTAATTAACCTCTTGCCAGAATTTAGACAGCCCATATATTTTTTCATTATCTGGAATCGAATTTGGTATTTGAGCAGTCAGATTTATCCCCAAAAAGCAGAAAATAATTATTGGTATAAGTTTCATGTGTTTGTTTTTTAATTGGTCAATGCTAATGTATTTATTGAGGTGTTTAACTAATTACGAATAAAAATTTTACTCATAGCAAGTGATTAGTAAAAACAGAACACGGATAACACTGATGCAACGGATAATCACGGATAAAGGATGTTGATTCATTGCAAGTAAATTATTAAAATAAAGAATAATCCGTCCAAATCCGTCCAATATGGGGAGCTGTTGAATATTGAATAGACACCCATTGTTTGCAGTTTAAAACAAACATTCATATTTTTGCATTCTAAAACATAAGGTAAAATGATAAACATAACATTACCAGATAAAAGTGTCAGGGAATATGATTCAGGCATCACAGGCATGGACATAGCCAAAGACATCAGCCCGCGGCTGGCCAAAGAAGTGGTGTCCATAACCGTCAACGGTGTACTCACTGACCTGACACGCCCCATTGAAAACGACGCAAAGATCATTCTGCATAAATTCAGCGACCCGCAAGGCAAACATGCTTTTTGGCATTCCAGCGCCCACCTGATGGCTGAAGCCCTCGAAACGCTTTATCCGGGGATTAAGTTAGCCATCGGCCCTGCCATTGAAAATGGTTTTTATTACGATGTGGATCTGCCGGAAGGCACAATCATCTCAGAAAACGATTTCCCGAAAATTGAAAAAACCATAATTGAGCTGGCCAGGCAGAAAAATCCGTTTATTCGTAAAGAAATCAGTAAAAAAGAAGCGCTGGCATATTACGAGAAAAAACAGGATCAGTATAAAATTGAGCTCATCAACGAACTCGAAGATGAAAACATCACCTTTTACACCCACGGCAATTTCACCGATCTGTGCCGCGGCCCTCACCTGCCCCATACCGGGCTGATCAAAGCCGTAAAATTACTCAACGTAGCCGGTGCATACTGGCGAGGCGATGAGAAAAACAAACAGTTAACCAGGATTTACGGCATCAGTTTCCCCAAACAAAAAATGCTCACCGAATACCTTGAAATGCTGGAGCAGGCAAAGTTGCGGGATCACAGAAAACTGGGCAGGGAGCTTGAATTGTTTACTTTTTCGCCGAAAGTAGGCATGGGATTACCTATGTGGCTGCCCAAAGGAGCAGACCTTCGTCTCCGGCTGGAAGATTTTCTGACCAAAGAATTGCGCCGGCGCGGGTATGAAATGGTGATGTCGCCACACATCGGAAATGTAGAACTGTACAAAACTTCCGGCCATTATTACAAGTACGCTGAAGATTCTTTCAGGCCGATAAGCACGCCGCAGGAAGGTGAAGAATTCATGCTGAAGCCCATGAATTGCCCGCATCACGTTGAGATGTATAAATTCAAACCAAATTCCTACAGAGACCTGCCTGTACGCATGGCAGAATTTGGTACGGTTTACCGCTATGAGCAACACGGTGAGCTGCATGGCCTGACCAGGGTACGCAGTTTCACACAGGACGATGCCCATGTGTTTTGCCGTTCCGATCAGCTTAAAGATGAATTCAAAGCCATCATTGATCTGGTGTTGTATATTTTCAAAGTGTTTGATTTTAAAGACTTCAGCACACAGATTTCTCTCCGCGAACCGGACAATCATGAAAAATACATCGGAACAGATGAAAACTGGGACAAAGCAGAAAGAGCCATTTTAGAAGCGGTAGAAGAAAAAGGCATGGACGCAACGGTTGAAACCGGCGAAGCAGCATTTTACGGGCCTAAATTGGATTTTATTGTAAAAGATGCACTGGGAAGGGCATGGCAGCTGGGAACCATTCAGATAGATTACAATTTGCCCGACCGGTTTGACCTGGAATACAAAGGAAGCGACAATGAATCACACCGCCCTATTATGATTCACCGTGCCATTTTTGGCTCCATGGAACGGTTTATTGCCGTTATGATCGAACATACAGCCGGAAAATTCCCGCTTTGGATTACCCCGGATCAGGCTGTTATCCTGCCCATCAGCGATAAATTTAACGATTATGCAGAAAAACTTTCGCATTTATTAAAAAATTACGATATTCGCAGCCTGATTGATGACCGCAATGAAAAGATTGGCAG
>CAZTNS010000071.1:0-15304 GCA_964615585.1 uncultured Bacteroidales bacterium
ATATTTTTTTATTTTTTTGTTACACATTAAACACTAAAATTTGTAAATAGTTACACCACTAACAATTTTTCCAAAAAAATGAAGGATTTGTGAATTTAGATCGCTGTGAAGTTAATTTTTTATTACTTTTGATATCAAACACATTAAAGAATATTTGTTATGAATGTTTTAACAAAAACTCTACTGATCATACTTGCAATGACAGTTAGTACGGTAGCATGGAGCCAGCAACAAATAGAGTTGAATTTTAGCATGGATCAGCCGGCCGATCAACTCCGGCTTGATAGTATCCTCACTGAAAACCTGACCGCCGGTGGTGATACCATGATTTATTACCCAAACTCAACGCTTTTGCTCAATATATCCAGTGGCATTGAGCAAGAGGAGATGGTAAGCAAATCGGGGCTTTTAGTGAGCGAAGCATACCCCAATCCAACATCAGATCAAGCCCATGTTGGAATTTATAATCCGGAAGAAGATGTACATGTCAGGGTGTTGGATGTTACAGGCAGAAAATTACTTGAACAAACCTTTAAAACAAAACCAGGCTCGTATGTGTTAAATTTTATTCCTGGAATGCAGGCACATTATACCCTGAGCATTCGGGCTGGAAATCAGGTCAGAACCATACAAATAATGAGTTCGAATAGCAACAACACAATGAAACTGGATATACTCGAACAGCCCGAACTGAAACTCACGCAATCCATTAAGAACAATGTGTTTTCATTTTCCCCGGGCGATGAGCTTAGTTTTACCGGCTATACAACTGCATGTGCTGTTGTCGAATCCGATGTCGTTACCGATCAGCCCGCAGATTCTGCTCAATACACATTTGATTTCACCGGGCTTGCCGATTTTCAACCTGCACCACCTGATGATGTTACATTTGTAGTCAGTGACACCAGTATTTTATGGGAATGGTCAGCGGTTGAGAATTGCGATGGGTACAAATACAACACCGAAAACAATTTTTCCGAAGCTACAGACATCGATACGGTGAAACAATACTTGTTAGAAGATTGCGATGAAGGAACGGATTATGACCTGTATGTCTGGGCTTATAATGATTGTGGCCCTTCATATCCCCTTCACATAGAAAAAACCACCACCACAAGGTTTTCAATTGCAGAAAATGAACTGATAGAATCTGGGACAGCAACCCAAAAAATGGACGTAATGATATTTTATGAACAACCGGATTCCACCATCCTTAGAAACACATCAACCAACGTGGTGCTGGACGAAGAAAATCTGCAATTGCTTACCGACCGCATGGAAAAAACTGTACATGCCGAGGGAGGTGTAGGAATTGCTGCCCCTCAAATTGGGATAAACCGAAGGGTGACGTGGGTACAACGTTGGGATATCGGTGCCGTTATCCACCCCTGGGAAGTATATTTTAACCCGCGGATCATTCAGTATTCAGATTCTGTTGTACAGCGGCAGGATGGCTGTTTATCCATACCTACAGGTGACGGTTATCCGGACATTGAAGATTTTTCATACCGGGCTATATGGGTGGATATTGAATATTACGATGCTGAAGGCAACAGGATAGTGGAAAGGATAGATCATCAATATACGGCTCATATTTTTCAGCATGAAATTGATCACCTCAATGGCATCATGTTTCTGGATCGGCAGGTGTTGAACAACAATGAAAAATATACCATTGTTGAGGGAGATTCTTATGAAGGATTGCCACCGATGGATTAGTATCGTAGCTCATCCTTTAGTTAAGAATGGGTGTTATGCAAGAGGGATTTGGTATGTGATTTGATGTTAATTTCACTAATTCTAAAAAACAAAGCTATGAAACGATTAACTTTATTATTGTTGCTTATATTCACTTTTTATGCAGCAGGCATGTCACAAGTGGTAGGTGGCTATTTTGATAAGCTGGCTGACATGTATGAAAATGAAGAATGGGAAGATTGTGCCAAACGATCAAATAAAATGCTGAACAAAAAGAAATACGCAGGAGACCCCGAATTATACTTATATCAGGCTCTGGCTTATTATCAGATTTCCCAGGATTCTGACTTATCTAAGTTGCCGGAATACAGAAATGCTTACATGGAGGCCATAAAAACCCTGACCAGGGCTGTAAAGAAAGATAAATACGGAGAATATTTTCCGGAAAACAATTTTATTATAACTGATATAATCAAAGCCGGTATTCCAATGCTCCTCGATTATTCAGCAAATAAAAATTTTAACAAGATCAATTCGCTTCTCCGCAATTACCTGAATTTATCAGAAGACCCAGCGTTGGTTTTTTACCAGGCTGTGATGGATATTATGGGGCATAATCAACGTGATGGACTTGAAACCATGAGTGCCATGTTGCCAGCTTTAGATTCGGTAGAAAGAAATTCCGAAGCGCACACAAAACCACTTCTTCCCGATGGCATGAAACATTATTTTGATTTATTGATTGAAGAGTATGAAATTGATTCGGCAAAACGTGTAATAAAAATTGCCCACGATGAGTTTCCGGGCAATGAAGCTATTGACAAAAGATATCAAATGAATTTAGATTCGCTGAGATATGACTAAAAAATTAGGCATCATTGGAGGTTCCGGGCTTGAAGATCCGGATATAATAAAGAAATCAGAAACAGTTAATCTCGCAACACCCTATGGACCCCATTCGGATATTACTGTTGGTGAAATTCAGGGTGTTCCGGTTGCGCTGGTGAGCCGGCACAACAAAAAACATAACATCCCACCAACACAGGTAAATAACCGTGCCAATATATGGGCGTTAAAAGAATTGGGCTGTGAGCATATCATTGCCAGTACAGCTGCCGGCAGCCTGCGGGAGAAAATAAAACCCGGTGATATTGTGTTTGCGGATCAGTTTATTGATTTTACAAGGCTTAGAAAAGTATCCTTTTATGAAAGTTTTCCCGCCGGCGATATGAAACACACGCCAATGCCGGAACCTTTCGATAAAGATATGCGGTCACACTTGGCAGGAATAGCAAAAAAAATGAAACTCAGTTTTCATGACAGCGGTACCATTATTACCATTGAAGGCCCCCGGTTTTCAACCAAGGCAGAATCCCACATGTTCAGGGCATGGGGGGCTGATCTTATCAACATGAGTATCGCGCCCGAAGCCATTCTGGCAAACGAAATTGGTATCCCTTACGCTGTTGTTGCCATGAGTACCGATTATGACTGTTGGAAAGAGGATGCAGATACTGTTTCCTGGGAAGCTGTTTTGGAGACCTTTAACCAAAACGTGCATAACGTGTTGGACCTCTTGCTGGAATATATAAAGCAATATGGTGAACATATCTGAAAAAGAAAACTTTGTTATTCTTGATAATCAGTGTATCCCGGCAGAGCATATAAACCATCAAGCCCTGGCTGAATACGACATGTTTTATGAAGTGATGCGTGTCATTGATGGTAAAGTGGCTTTTTTGGATGATCATTTGTATAGGATGCAGAATAGTCTTGCCCTTTCGGGGGTAAAAAAAAGAATTCATAAATCACATTTGAGACAAAAAATCAAATTATGCATTCGCATTAACAGGGTTAAAAATGGCAACATTCGTGTGTCTGTCTTCAGCGATGGCAAAAACCTGAAGTGGCTGACTGAAGTTATTCCACATCATTACCCGTCAATAAGAGATTACACAGGGGGCGTGGATGTAGCTGTGGCGCATTTTGAAAGAGAACGCCCCAACATCAAAAAATGGAACCAGACCATGAAGAATGTGGTAGCCCGCTACAAAAAAATCAGGGATGTGTATGAGGTTTTGTTTTACAATGAACAAGGGTATTTAACCGAAGGCAGCAAGTCAAATTTGTTTTTTGTGGTTGATAATACCGTGGTGACTGCTCCGGGAAATATGGTGCTGAAAGGGGTGACCAGGAAATATGTTTTTGAATGTGTGAATAAGTTGAATCTAAAAATGGAAGAAAAAATGGTACACGTTACCAACCTGCTGAAATACGATGCTGTTTTCATCACAGGAACATCACCGAAAGTATTACCTGTAAAGGAAATTAAAGCTTGTTGCCATGCTAACCCAAAGCATCCGGTGGTAAGAAAAATAATGGCAGCCTATGATGATATCCTGTACGAAAGCCTGAGCTGATTCAATGTACCGAAATAATTCTTACATTTGAAACATCACTTATTAAACGGTTTAACATGAAAGTAAACAATAAGCATTTCAGAACGATATATTACGACAAAGGGAAAGTACACATGATTGAACAAAACGCCCTTCCTTTTGAGTTTTCATGGTTTACTTCCAGATCGTATAAAGACACATGCATGGCCATAAAAACCATGATTATTCGCGGAGCAGGAGCGATTGGAGCGGCTGCCGGATATGCAATGGCGCAGGCTGCACATGAAGCTCCGGTTGCTGATTACGGAAATTATCTCGAAACTGCCCGCCGTGATATTGAAGGTACAAGACCCACAGCCCGGAATTTATTTTACACTACTGAAAAAGTTTATGCGGAAGCGATAAAAGGCAGAGCTCAGGCCATAGCTGAAGCCAAACGCCTGGCAGATGAAAACGCTGAGGAAGGACGACGCATTGGATCATACGGTAATGCCCTTATTAAACCCGGAATGCGCATTGAAACCCATTGTAATGCCGGTTGGCTGGCTTTTGTGGATTATGGTTCTGCCCTGGCCCCTGTTTACCATGCCTGGGATGCAGGTAAGAAAATCTTTGTTTATGTTGATGAAACGCGCCCGCGTTCACAAGGCGGACGGCTTACCGCCTGGGAATTACACAATCACGGTGTGCCCCATGCCATAATACCAGACAATGCAGGTGCAGCCCTGATGGCTCAGGGTAAAATTGATATGGTAATCGTCGGGGCAGACCGCATAGCTGCCAACGGTGATGTGGCAAATAAAATCGGTACGCTCGAAAAAGCCATTGCTGCAAATTATTATAAGCTTCCTTTTTATGTGGCAGCTCCATGTTCAACCATCGACATGAAAACAAAAACCGGAAAAGATATCATCATTGAAGAACGAAATGCGTCTGAAGTTATGATGCAAACCGGTACTGATGAAAAAGGAAAAATGCATACCATCCATGTCAATCACCCTGGATCTGATTGCATCAATCCCGCTTTTGATATTGCACCCGCAAAACTGATTACCGGTATCATCACGGATAAAGGGATTGCGGATGCCAATGAAAAGGCTTTATTGGACATAATAGCAACCAAATAACAGATTTCTTTCATGAAAAATACACAGGTAAAACAAGAAGTAGCAAACAATATGCAGCGTCTTTATGACCGGCAACTGACAACCTGCTCAGGTGGAAATGTATCAATGAAAACAGATAAGGGACATGTCTTTATCACACCTTCACAGATTGACAAAGGCAATATCAAAGCTGAGCAAATCATTGAGCTGGATGCAGATGGAAAGTCAATGACCCCGGAATTAAAAGCCAGTATGGAAACAGCCATGCATTTGCAGATTTACAAGAAGAGACCGGATGTCAGGGCTGTGGTGCATGCTCATCCACTTAACGCCACGGCTTGGGCGTGTTCTAAACATCAATTAGAAAACAACCTTTGTGGTGAAGCCCGGTATTTTCTTGGTGAAATTGCTCGGGTACCTTATGCTATGATGGGAACAGGTGCATTGGCAAAAAGCGTTGCCGGATTTATTGGCAATGCCAATGCTGCCCTTTTGAATAATCATGGTGCCATCACATTAGGAAAAAGCCTTTTTGAAGCCTATGATCGTATGGAAGTGCTGGAATACCTGGCAGGGTTACAGTTTGCCGTTAAGCAAACAGGGCATCCAAGGTATCTTAGTGATGATGAACTTAGAGAAATTGATAATTTTTAAAACGGAAATTATCCCTGAAAAAGGAATAATATAGGGTCTTCCGACTTCCGACTTTATGAGCAAATACATAAACAGTTACAAACTTTGGTGACTGTATTGATAAACACCAATGTGCATTTAGACCCGAAAATTTTACCATACGGAAAAAAATATGGCCAAAAATTTATCCGGATGGAAAAAAATTTGGCTTAAAAGAATTATGTTTTTATATTTGTACTATGATACATTTGAGAAAAACATATATTGATAAAATAACTGAGGCACTAAAACTAGTCCCAATTGTGGTGCTTATTGGAGCAAGACAGGTAGGCAAAACCACTATTATGAAAAATCTGCCTTTAAACAAAGTCTGTGTTTTTCTGGATGCGCAAGACCCTGAAGTGGCAGAACGATTTAAAAAGAAATCATTGATTGAAAATTATTTAAAAATTCATATTAATCCTGAATTAAATGGTTTTTTGCTTATTGATGAGTTTCAATATATTGACAATATATCGGTTTTTTTAAAACTTCTGGTTGACCACAATCCCAATTTAAAAATCATTTGTTCAGGAAGCTCAGGTATAAATGTCATACAGAATGTAAAAGAATCAATGGCCGGAAGGGTACGAATGATTAACGTTTACTCATTATCTTTATCAGAATACCTTATGTTTAAAGATAAAGCGCTAAGTGATATTTTTTCAAAATATGATTTGAACACAGAATATGAAAATATCGAGCCGGAAATTAAGCAGTTCTTGAATGAATACCTGATTTATGGTGGCATGCCTCGTTTGGCTTTGACTGATAACACAGAGCAAAAGGCAGAATTACTGGAAGATATATATAAAACTTATTTGTTGAGAGATGTCAGGTCTTTTATCAGAAATGAAGATTTTGTGGGATTCAATAAATTGCTGCGCTTGCTGGCATCACAGGCGGGGAATATGGTAAACATAAATAACCTTTCAAAAGAATGTAGCTTATCTTACAAAAAGACCGAAGAATATCTCTATATCATTGAACAGATGTACATTATTCAATTGATTGAACCTTTTCACTCAAATCGTAAAAAGGTAATAACTAAAATGCGCAAAGTTTTTTTTACGGATACGGGATTAAGAAATATTATTCTTGGAAACATGAATGCCCTTGAAAAAAGAACTGACAAAGGAGAATTGACGGAGAATTTTGTTTTACTGGAAATCAGAAGAAAATTGCTAAACCATTATAAAGTTTATTATTATCGAACATTGGATGGTTCAGAAGTTGATTTTATTGTTGATAACATGAAAAAATTAATTCCGGTAGAAGTAAAGCATTCGGCGTTTAATCGGATAAAAAACCTGAAGAATTTAAATGCCTTTATAGAAACACATAAGACTGATAATCCTTATGTGGTTAATAAAAATTTGAACATGGTAAATAATAATACACATTTCATTCCATACGTATTGGCAGAAAAGTTGAAATTTTAGTACTAACTATCAGACAATACATCTCGTTTACTTTACGAAAATTTTATCATACGGAAAAAAATATGGCCAAAAATTTATCCGGATGGAAAAAAACTTGTCTCATCGTGTTTTTGATGCTTTTTGATGTAATCATCAAAGCACAGAAAGGCAGTAAGATTATTTGACCGCCTGGTTAATGTTACTGGTACAAAAACCGTTTTATTTTATGGGTTGCTGTTTTTTCGAACTCATAATTTTGTACCACAATGGCTTGTAAGCGTGCACTTTTTCTAACCCTGGCATTAACAAAATCATGCAGGTCATTTACCAGTTCATCCATTTTTTTATCCACAAAGGTTTGAATGTCCTCACGTATATGCCTGGCTTTTTCTTCAATCTCCTGCCGGTTGAAATGCACAAGTGCTATTAATTGACCTTTTCTTTCAATCACCACAGATTCAACAACATGAGCATAATTGTTGATGACGGTTTCTATGTCTTCGGGATATATATTTTCTCCATTGGCACCCACTATCATGTTTTTTGAACGCCCTTTCAAATATAATCTTCCTTTGACATTTAAAGCGCCAAGATCACCGGTACGGAAGTAACCATCATCGGTAAATACTTCCTTTGTCAGTTCCGGGTTTTTGTAATATCCTTTCATTACGTTGGGGCCTTTTATGAGCACCTCACCCGGATTACCTCCGTTGTTTCCGTCACTGATTTTCAGGTCAACCCATTTTACAGCCGGGCCTATTGAACGCAACTTTGTGTTGTCAGGATTACACCCTGCAGACAAGGGGGCTGTTTCAGTGAGGCCGTAACCAATGGCATACGGAAATTTAGCATCCAGCAGGAAACGTTCCACTTTTTTATCTAACTTAGCACCACCGATGCCAAAAAACTTCAGTTCTCCGCCAAAAGCAGCTTTGATTTTTTTTCCGGCAAGGTAATGAATCAGTTTACGCAGAGGAAGAAATCGATATAATATACCCCTGAAGCCACCATTCTTAAATTTGGCGAACACTTTATTCCTCACCACTTTTTCAATGATCATCGGGACGGTGAGCATCAGCGTAGGTTTCACACGTTTCAATGCTGGCATAAGCACAGCGGCTGTTGGCGGTTTGCGCAAGTATGTCACACTGGCTCCGTTTAAAACAGGCAACAACAGCCCCAATGTATTTTCATAAGCATGTGATAAAGGCAATACGGATAGAAAACGGTCACTGTCATTTACCGGTTGTACAATATCACCCTGGATGGTGTTGATGACCATGTTTTTGTGTGTCAGCATAACGCCTTTTGATTTTCCGGTGGCTCCTGAGGTGTAAATGATGGCTGCCAAATCATCTTCGTTGATTTCAGGTACTTTGAGTTTTGCAGGGGATGATTCTCCTTTTATCACACTAAAATCATCAACGGAAACAACAACATCAGGTAAAGAATCGACGGCTTCATAAAGCTTCTTTTTCAGCCTTTCAGACACAAAAATTGCTTTAGCTTCTGAGTGCTCAAGGATGTTTTTTATTTCTTCGTTTTGCAAATCGGGTAGCATTGGAACAATTACAGCGCCTGATTTTACCACAGCAAAATATGCAATTCCCCAGTTTGGTGCGTTATTAGAAAACAGGGCTACTTTGTCCCCGGGTTTTATGCCCAGTCCGGCAAGCTTTTTCTGAACCTTATCAATATGTTCATGCATTTCAGCATAAGTCATCATCGGCTCATTATCAAATCCCAGGGCTTTGTTTTGAGAATAATGTTGTCTGTTATGCTCCAGTAAAGCATGAAATGTCAGATTAGATAAATTATGATTGTGCTTCATAAATGTGGGTGTTTTTAAACGGGTGTAAGAACGTCAAATTCTATTAAATTTCCAAATTTAGTTCTTTGCCCCTGGTTTTACATAACGTGCATAATGTAAACAAATTAGAAGTTGATATGTTTAAAATTTTGGTTCTAATGTTATTTTAATGGGTTAAGATTAACCGGCTGTTTACCTGATCTGTTTTGTAATACCATTAGGTTTAAATGTTGCCGTTTCAAGGCAGGTGTAAATTATCTTTTCTATGTGAGCTTATGTGACCTATTGTGGTTCAAAATTCTGGAAGCATCTAAGGGTGGAACCACATAGGCACAGTAGAACACATAGAAATTCACAGAGGATTAGTAATAAAAACCTTCCGGCTAATCATTTAATATTATAAGGCAGAATACCGTAAATAGATTTTACATTTTGATATTTAAAACATTATCAGAGCTACTCTACATCTTCTTTGGGTAGCTCCACGGTAGCTTTTTCAATGCCTGTCAGGCTTTTTGGCGGAAAATTGGTTGTAGAACCATATTTTTCCAAGGTGGGTTAAAGCTTTACCCATTAAAATAACAGTAGAACCCTAATTTTATTGATTATTATGTCAGACTTATTCGGGGGCTAATACATTTCAATTCTGAAGTCGGAAGACCGAAGACCGGATTCGGAAGAAATATTCATAACTCCAAACCTCCGGCTCCCGACACCATTACACCTAACTTTTAACCTTTAGATATTCATGGTTTTCCACTAAGTTTGCAGTAAAGCCAAAATTTATGATTCCTTAAAATAAATTCAAGGTCGGAATCAATCGTTACCTTTGTCTTTATGAATAAGAAAGAAAAAAAATTTTTGCAGCAATTTCATGCCAGGGCAGGTACATGCATCCGGGAGCATGGTATGATTGATGACAGAGACCGCCTGATGATTGGTGTTTCCGGTGGTAAAGACAGCCTTGCCTTGCTTAAAACACTGGCAGGAAGGAAAAAATTTACTGACAAAGATTATTCACTGACAGCGGTTTTTGTGGACATCCGGGACATTCCGTATAAAACCGATCTGGTGTGGCTGAAAGATTTCTGTCATCAACTGGATGTCCCGCTGCATGTTGAACAGATTTCCGTTGATTTTTCAAAGTCTGATAAATCATCCACGTGTTTTTATTGCTCCTGGCACCGTCGTAAAGCATTATTTGAACGGGGAAAAACCATGGATATCAACAAAATTGCGCTTGGTCATCACCGTGACGATGCCCTTGAAACCATGATGCTCAATTTGATTTCACACGGGACGTTCTCATCCTTGCCCGGAAAATTGCCCATGTTTAACGGACGGGTGAACATTATCCGCCCTTTGCTTTATCATACAGATAAACAAACAAGGGAATATGCCCGTATTTTAGGCTTCCCCTTGAGAAATGAACCATGTCCTTATGAGGATAAAACACAGCGCATCGAAATACGTCATTTACTTGATGATATGGAAAAGCGGTTTCCGGCTGCCCGTAAAAACATGTTTAAGGCAATGTCAAGCATATACTTGGATTATCTGCCGGGAGCTGATAAAGAAAAAGCTGTGATACGGGATGCAAGAATTCAGAAAACCAATGGAAATACTGATAGCACACGATAAAAAAGCGTGTATTATTTGCTCAACAGATTTCTTAATCCTGTCTTGGGAGGAGGCCCCGGGTCTTTTAAAAATTCAATAATGTCTGCTTTCATGTCAGCAGCAGAGTTGTAACGTAAATCCATGCCTTCCCGGAGTTTTTCCGATAAAACCTGTTGAGGTATTTTTGATGGATGCCCTTCAATTTTGCTTTTGTTGATGGCTTTTTTTATGATATCATAAAACCTGGGATACATCTTTTTTGGCCGTGCCGGTATTTTTGTCATTTGATTTGACACTATGCTTGCGGGGTTGTCATCAAAGAAAGCGGGTTTACCGGTAAACATCTCCAGCATAATAACACCAAGACTGTAAAGGTCAGCCCGATGATCAGTAAGGTTTTCCTGGTTGAGTATGAGTTCAGGAGCGGAATACAAGAGTGAAAACGGGTGTTTTTTTTCTTCGCTCTGAAAAAGTGGAATGTTATCGGGCGTTTTTGCTTTGTCGAAATCGATGATGCGAATTACCGGATTTTCCCAGTTTATTACTTCGGTGTCCGGTTTAAAAGCCACCAATATATTTGAAGGTTTGATATTGCGGTGAACGATGTTGTTGTTGTGGATAACTTCCAGGGCATCAAGTACCGGGATCATAATTCTGCTTATCAACCGTTCGTCATTAGCCTGCTTAAGCCTGATTAATGTTTTGATATCGGCGCTGTCAACAAACTCCTGAACAATGTAATAACTGTGTTCATCTTTAGCCATGTCAAGATTTTGTATGATGCCGGGATGTTTGATTTGAATGCTTGCCTGCATTAAAAAATGTACCCTGGCATGCTTGAAATCACGCAAGTCAGGGTTTAACACTTTTATGATTACCCGTTGCCCGTCTTTGGCCCTGGCTCCGAGAAACACATACGAAAAATTGCTGTCTGAAAGGATGGTTTCAGGGTCTTGCGGGAAAAACAAATAATTTCCATTTATGCCATTTATGATTTTTGGTTTCATCTGTAATTCATTTTAAACAATCAATAGATATATGTTCATAACGGTTGAGATATAAAACGTGTTTTCCTTGTTTTGTCAACATCAACATAATGTAAATATTTCTGTGTCTTATAAAAAAGCCAATTTTAAATGATATTATCTGTTATTCACAAAATTCTTTATGCTGATTATAAAAAATAATGTACCCAAATTGTAAAGTGTCAACGTGTTGCTGATCTTTATCATTATGCAGTACAATAATTATTTTTTTTGCAAAACCCTTTCGGCAGACAGGGATACGCAAAAAAAATCATAAGACAGCATTAATCTACCACCTAAAATCCGCAGGTTAATTATTTTGTTGTAAAATTATCATTTTTACTTCTATTCTGGGAGATATCATACAGAATTTTGTCTGTTTCAATTTTATCATTCCAAAATTGTTTAGAATTTGCTTTTTTATCATATCAACTTTTTGATATTGGTGTTGTTTTATCCTATGACAAAAACAATACGTATGGCATTGATAATCAACGCCTAAGTCTTGGGGCACAGGCATGCTAATCCAGTGGTTACCTAATATTTGGCTTGACATGACACTATAGTAACAGATGGTGTTTTTTTGTGGAAATAGTTTTACAATATCCCGGTTTCCCGATTTTTTGATTTTTGTGCTGATTTAAGGTTTTTTAGAAAAATAATGAACAAAAAGGGTGGCTTGGTTTGTATATTAGATGATTGGTTTAGCAAGATGATTTAAAAATAAAAAGGATGACACAGGACAATATTAATCAGAAATCTCCCTTTCACAGCTATTCAGTGGATGAAGCAATGCAGCGGTTGAAAACGGAGAGAAAAGGACTGGATAGTGAAGACGCTAAAAAGCGGGAAGAGAAATATGGCCCAAATAAACTTCCCGAGAAAAAGCAAACAAATATTTTAGACCTTATAGTTAAGCAGTTTAAGGATTTTCTTGTGTTAATCCTGGTAATTGCTGCCATCATCTCCTGGTTATCGGGTAGCATGGTTGATGTATATGTTATCATTGGTGTTATCCTGGTTAATGCCACCATAGGCTTTTTGCAGGAGTACAGGGCGGAAAAGGCAGTTGATGCCCTGAAAAAAATGATAAAACTTGAAACTGTGGTACTGCGTTCCGGAGAACCGCAAACGATCAGGGCATCGCGTCTTGTGCCCGGGGATATCATTGAACTGATTGAGGGTGATTCGGTACCGGCTGATGCACGCATCATTGAGCAGAAAAATATGCAGGTGGAGGAGTCTTCCCTCACCGGAGAATCTGTTCCTGTCGGTAAAACAAGCGATAGCCTGGAAAAAGAAACATCCTTGCCGGACAGAAAAAATATGCTTTTCAAAGGCACCCATGTAGCACGGGGCAGTGGCAAAGCTGTGGTAACGGCTATCGGAGAAAATACGCAGCTTGGAAAAATAGCAGAATCCCTGCAGGATGTTGAGCAAAAACGCAGTGAATACCGGAAAAAAACCGCCCGGCTGGCAAAAGTGATGGCCGGAATTGCCATTTCTACAGCGAGCATTGTGTTTGTTCTTGGGTATTTTGTGCGTGATTTTACCTTCGAGGATGTTTTGCTTGTTACTATTGCTACCCTGGTATCTTCCGTGCCTGAAGGTTTGCCCGCTGTATTATCCATCGTTCTGGCCATTGGAGCCAACAGAATGGCTAAACAGAATGCCATTATCCGGGAGTTTACAGCTACTGAAACGGCTGGTTCCCTGAACATGATCATTTCTGATAAAACAGGGACCATTACCACCAGTATCCTTACAGTAAAAAAAATGCTTCTGCCGGATGGCACGGAATACGATGTTACCGGTGATGGATATCAAGTGAAAGGAGCCATCAAAAAAGGCAAAAAAAATGTGAGAATTGAGGAGAATAAAAATCTAAGTAAAGCATTAAGTATTGCTGCTCATTGCCATGATGCCAGCGTGAAGCAGAGCCCTGAAAAAAAAGATGTGAATCCCGATGTCTCAGGCGACCCCACCGAAGTAGCATTGCTCGTGTTGGCTAAAAAATCAAAAATTAATGAAACAGATGATTATGGTAGCCTGAAAAAAACCGATGATCTGCCTTTCAATTCTGAACAGAAATTCCGCGCCAGTCTGCTTGAAGACCAGCATGGGAATAAAGAAATGGTTTTTACAGGTGCTCCGGAAAAAATACTTGACATATCATCTGAATACCTTGATGGGGAACAGACCAAAAAAATGACCGGAGAGAAATCCGAAGAAATTAAAGAACACATAGCAGAACTAAGCAGACAGGCTATGCGTGTCATTGCGGCTGCATATAAACCGGCAGAGAAAGAGCAAGAGGAAGTAAATGTTGAAGATGCTGATCAGCTGGCTTTTGTTGGGCTATTTGGCATCATTGATCCGGAACGTCCTGAAGTTAAACAGGCAATTGAAGAGTGCAAGGCCGCCGGTATTCGGGTGATTATGGCCACAGGTGACCATAAGGAAACTGCAGAGGCCATCGCAAGAAAAGTCGGCATCATTCAACCCAGGGATGAAGAAACCTCTGATTGCCCGGTAGCCCTGGAGGAAAAAGAGCTTGATGTTGATGATGAAACCCTGCTCAAATATCTGGAATGTACAAATGTCTTTGCCAGGGTAAGTCCGGAAACAAAACTCAGAATTGCCAAAGCTTTGCAAAATAAAGATGCACTGATCGGCATGACCGGCGACGGTGTGAATGATGCGCCCACGCTCAAAGCAGCAGATGTTGGTATGGCTATGGGTCAGCAAGGTACCGATGTTGCCCGTGATGCTGCAGAAATAGTTCTGTCCGATGATAATTTTGCCAGCATTGTCAATGCTGTAAGGGAGGGAAGAATTGTCTTTAGAAATATGCGGCAAGCCAGTTTTTTCCTTGTGACCACCAATTTTGCTTCAACTTGTACCCTGATTACAGCCCTGGCAATTGGATTTAATTATCCGCTGATTGCCACACAAATTCTTTGGATCAACCTGGTTACCGATGGCGTTATGGATATTTCCCTGGCTGCAGAACCCGGACACGGCTCAATGATGGAACGTAAACCTCAGAAAAAAGGTGATCCTATCTTAAACAAGGAGATCTTTCCGTATCTGCTCATTATTGTTCCGATTATGGTGACCCTGGCAATGTTTGTGTACGATTATTATATCCCGGAAGGAATCGAAAAAGCCAGAACAGGTGTATTTTTAGTGGTTGCCATGTCTCAGGTCTTCAATGCCTTTAATATGAGATCCCTGCGTCATTCAGCTTTTAAAATCGGGTTCTTTAAAAACAGATGGCTGATCGTTGCATTTGTGGCTTCAGTACTGTTACAATTCGCGGCCATAAAACTACCGTTTATGCAGCAAATATTCCATTTCAGAGACATTGACTGGAATGAAATACTCATAATTACAGCCCTGTCCTCTCTGGTGTTTGTTTTTGGGGAATTGTTCAAATATCTCAGAAAAGTATTTACCCGATAAACAAAACAGGAAATCAGGTTTTACCAATATAAGAACAGTGTTTTTAGAAAGAGTTATATGAGAGTGCTCGCCCCTGGGAAAACAGGGG
>CAZTNS010000072.1:0-15191 GCA_964615585.1 uncultured Bacteroidales bacterium
GGATTTTTCATCCTGGCAAGTTACTACAATTCCCGTTGGGATGTGTGTAAGCCTGATAGCAGAATAGGTTGTGTTGACAGATTGTCCGCCGGGGCCTGATGAACAAAATTCATCCCTTTTGATGTCTGCAGGATTAAGTTCAATATCAACTTCTTCGGCTTCAGGTAATACGGCTACAGATGCTGCCGATGTATGTACCCTGCCCTGGGTTTCAGTTTGGGGCACACGTTGAACCCTATGTACTCCTGATTCATATTTAAGCACACCATACACGCCTTCTCCACTGACATTGGCAACAATTTCTTTAAAACCTCCCTGAGTTCCTTCAGTGGTACGTGTGACTTCCATTTTCCAGTTTTTTGATTCACAAAACTTGGTGTACATACGAAACAATTCCCCGGCAAAAATACTGGCTTCATCACCTCCGGATCCTGCTCTGATCTCAATCACGGCATTTTTATCATCTTCGGGGTCTTTTGGAATAAGCAAGTGTTTTATTTTGTCTTCTATGGGCTTTTTTCTGGCCTCAAGCTCTTCCATTTCTTGTTTTGCCATTTGGTGCATTTCATCGTCACTTTCATTGTCCATCATTTCTTTGGCATCTTCCATTCCGTTGATAATCCCAAGATATTCATCATAAGCCTGAATGATTGGTTCAAGATCTTTATATTCTTTGTTTAATTTGATGTATTTCTCCATGTCGGCTGTTACAGTTGGATCTGACAGCAGTTTTTCTACATCTTTATATCGTTCTTTTACCCCTTTGAGTTTGGTGAGAATCATATTTTTTTTCATTGTGCTTAAAGTTTTTAATGTTTAACGGTGATTGCCTTTCCCAATGTAATCGGGATGGAGCCTCTTTTTTGCTTCACATCCATTGTTCCGGCTAATTTCAGTCAATAATTTCCGTCCCGTTATTGCGGGGAAGGCTGTGTATTCTGCCAAGAGAATTATCATAGAGGTTTCATGATTTAAAATTACAGGTTTAATAATTATATATTCCATGTTCTGACATGATTGTCAGTTTATTTTCATTTGCATCTTCAACGTGGCCGATGATCTGTGCTTCAAGATTGAAGTCTGCAGCAATATCAATGATATGTTTTGCAATGTTATTATCAACATAGAACTCAAAACGATGTCCCATATTGAATACCTGATACATTTCCTGCCAGCTGGTATTGGATTCTTGTTGTATCACACCAAAAAGTGGTGGTACACTGAACAAGTTGTTTTTCACGATGTGTTTGTTTTTCACAAAATTCATGATCTTAGTTTGTGCTCCACCACTGCAATGGATCATGCCATGGATATCATCACGGTGATTATTAAGCACTTTTTTTACAACGGGGGCATAAGTTCGTGTTGGTGACAACACAAGTTTTCCGGCATCCATTCCTGTTTGTTCAATCAGATCGGTCAGTTTTTTTGATCCTGTAAACACCAGGTCACGGGGTAATCCGGGGTCAAATGATTCGGGATATTTTTTTGCCAGATAATGAGCAAACACATCATGGCGTGCTGAAGTTAGGCCATTGCTTCCGATTCCTGAGTTGTATTCCTGTTCATAGCTTGTTTGTCCATAGCTTGCCAGTCCGATGATCACATCTCCTGAGCGTATGTTATCATTTGAGATGATATTTTTTCTTTTCATGCGGCAGGTAACGGTAGAGTCCACAATGATAGTTCTGACAAGGTCCCCTACATCAGCGGTTTCTCCCCCGGTAAGGTAAATGTCAATTCCCAGGTCCCGCAATTGTTCCAACACTTCTTCAGTTCCCTGAATAACAGCAGCAATCACTTCCCCCGGAATTTTGTTTTTATTTCTTCCAATGGTAGATGAAAGTAAAATGTTATCGGTAGCACCAACACACAGAAGGTCATCCAGGTTCATGACCACAGCATCCTGTGCAATTCCTTTCCAGACATTAATGTTCCCTGTTTCTTTCCAGTACAGATAAGCCAGAGCAGATTTAGTGCCGGCACCATCAGAATGCATGATGTTACAATAATCCATATTTCCTCCAAGGATATCGGGAAGTATTTTGCAAAAAGCATTCGGAAAAATCCCTTTATCCGTATTTTTCAGGGCATTGTGAACATCTTCTTTTGAAGCGGAAACACCTCTTTTGCTATATTTATCAGAAAAGTTTTTCATTATTAGAGCCACATATAAGTTATAATAATTAAAAGACGCCCGATGTAAAACCAACGGGCGCCCAATACTTTATTTGAATGAGTTAAAATTCTCCGCCACCAACTTCAATTTCAGCATCTCCTTTTTTAATGACATTTTCATTTTTCTCTTTAAAAGGATCTTCTCCCGGTTCAAGTCCATAGGTTTTAGATTCCACTCTGAATTCTGTTCTTCGATTCAACTGATGGGCTGTTTCCCTTTGATCTTTAGAAGGCAGATCAAGAATAAATCCTTCGGTAAGGATATCTCCGGTATCCAGAAAGTCATGTTTTTCAGCCAGGGTTGAATCAATGACACGAGGCATTGATTCTCCAAAACCCCTCCATGTTAATCGGTCTTCATCAATGCCTTTTTCAGTGAGGTAATCAACACAAGATTTGGCACGGGCATCTGACAATTCCATATTATGTTCATCGCTGCCCCTGAAATCTGTATGGGCACGAAGTTCAATAGCCAAATGTGGGTTGTCGTTGAGTGTTTTTACCAGGCCGTCCAACGCCACTGTTGATTCAGGACGTAATGTTGCTTTATCCAGGTCATATTCAATGTTGGGAAGTTCAATGATTTTCGGAATGCTTGCCATATTGATGTTAATAACAATGGAGGTATCATGCATGATACCACGTGTTGTAAAACTGTAAGTATTGGCAAAATAATCTTCACCTACAGAGGCTTTAAGGATATAGTCGGTTTCTTCATCCAGGTTTTTAAAGACATAAGACCCATCATCACTGGTTTCAAAAGCTTGTTGTAAACCTTCATCGGTCATAAGCTGAATTTTAGCGCCTTTGATGCGGTAGGGGAATTTTGGGTTGGTTGTATCCCTGACAGCACCTCTGACAGAAATATCAATGGGAGGCATACGGAACTCATAAATATCATCCATACCTTTACCTCCGGGACGATTGGATGAGAAATATCCTTCTTCTTTATCTCCTTTGTAAATGATCTTAAAATCATCGGCTTCTGAATTAAGGGGTGGCCTCAGATTAACAGGTTCTTCAAAACCACCTTCCCCGTCAGGTTTGGCTTCAAAAATATCAAGTCCGCCCATTCCGACATGTCCGTCTGATGCAAAGTACAGTGTTCCATTGGATCTGATTGTTGGAAAGGTTTCATCTCCTGCGGTATTGATAAGTTTTCCTAGATTAACAGGCTCGCCCCACTCTGATTTAGAATCAGCCCTGGTTATGACATACAGGTCACTACCACCAAAACCAGTTGGTGTATTGGCTGAGAAATAGAGTTTGGTTTCGTCAGGAGAAAGTTCGGGGTATCCAACCTCATAAGCTTCAAACCCTGGTATTTTTAGTTTTTTTACGTCACTCCAGGCACGTCCGCGTTGATTGGCTGTAAAAATCTGGCAGGGAATATCAACATCATCTCCACTGAAACAACGGGTGAAATACATCAGGTTTCCTTTATTATTCACACTAACAGCACCTTCATCATCATCAGAGTTAATATACCCTCTCAGGGGCATTGCTTCACTCCAGTTGCCTTTTCTGTCCAGTTCTATTTGGAAAATGTCAGTGAATTTCTGACCGCTTTTAAGGTTGTTTCTATCTCCCATAGTACCTTCCCTGGAAGAAGTAAAAAAGACCAGAGTATAATCATCATCGCCCCATGCAGGTGCGAAATCCTGTTTCATGGAATTGAAATATGCCATGGTATTAACCTCGTAGCGTGTAGGTAGATTTTCCCATTTCGGAACAACTTTACAGGATTCAATACCTACTTTTGCCCTGTGGTCATTGGGTACAAGATCAAGATAGGTATTATAAACCTCAATGGCTTCTTCATATTTTCCATTCATACGCAATGCATCAGCATAATACAGCCGGGCTTCCGGTTTTAGCCGTTGAGAGTTGGTTTTGAGTGCTTTGCGAAAATATTCTTCAGCTTTTTTTGCATTTCGCATTTCACGATAACAATATCCCACCCTGTATGCAACCAATGCGGTTTGTTCAGAGCTCGACAATCCCGGTAAAGCTTCAGTGTAATAATCGATTGCTTCTTCATACCGGTACTGGTCAAAAGCCACATCGCCTTTTTTTACGCCTGTCTGGGCATTGGCATTGTAGAAAAACAATCCACTTAAAATCACTAAAAATATTATTCGTTTCATAATATGTAGGTTTTTCAGGTTACTAAATTAATCAATTCTATTAAATCCGAAAGGTTTTTAACTAAAAACATCACCGGATTTTAAGAAACACATCTTCTTTCAATTGTTTGTTACTAATAATGTCTTTTGTTGTTACTCGCATACTTTCAGGCACATATGGTTGTTTTCTGAAATATATCTGATACACTTTATCTGCGTCGAGCATAAATTTATATTCACCATTGGTGCTTGTGCGTGTAGATTCAATGATATTTCCATCCTGTCCACACATTTCTACCAGCACATTTTCAATGGGTTCTTTTTTTAATTTATCATACACAATCCCACTTAATTGGGCCGAAATTCCGGGATTAGAAAAATGATAAATATCGGATTTTCCGATGCCACCCCTTCTTTGAGAAGTAAAAAAACCTTCTTCTTTATCATCTCTGAAAACTATGCCAAAATCATCTGCAGGAGAATTGACAGGTGGGTACATGTTTTTAACATCATAAGAGGCGGTTCCTGTTTGTTTCGATTCAAAAATATCCAAACCACCCATGCTGTTATGCCCATCAGATGCAAAATACAAGAGGCCATTTTTACGTATATAGGGAAAACAATCGTCTTTTTCGGTATTGATATCCGGGCCAAGGTTTTTGGGAGATCCCCAGGGTTTTGATTTTCTTTCACGGGTAACTTTATATATATCTTTACCACCATATCCCCCAAGCATTGAATCAGCTACAAAATACAACACACATTCATCATCTGAGATTGAAGGATGTCCTATGCTAATTCCTTTGGGTATTCCGGGAATAATCACATCCCTGACATCAGCCCAGTATGATCCTCTTCTTTTGGCTTTATATAAACGACATGGCCGGTCTGCTTTAGGGTCATAATCACAGCGGGTAAAATAAAGCACATTATACCTCCTGTTAAGGCTTGCAGCTCCTTCATCATATTTTGTATTGACTGTTCCCCATGATTTTTTGGGGAGATTCCATTGCCCTTCCTTATCACGTTCAGCCTCATAGATATCTGTAAAGAGCTGTCCGGACTCAAGGTTAATATCAGGATCATCAAGTATTGACCGGGAAGATGTAAAAAAAATTTTATCATAATCTTTATATCCATAAAAAGGACAAAAATCCATTTCTCCGGAATTTAGAATTGCCGCTATCTTTACAGAAATATTGGTTGGGTTTTCAAGCATTTCCAGGGTTCTGTTGATTTTTGCAATTTCTTTATCAACCCTTGGATCATCAGGGTATATGGCTTCATATTTTTCAATCGCCAACAATGCAGAATCAAATTTTTCATGCTGAAGGTAAGCATCTGCCATTTCAAAATACATATTGTGGTTGTGATAATTATACCTTTCTGCTCTGTTGAAATGTTCTATGGCACTTTTAGGATCAGATATTGTCATATAGGCTTTGGCAGTTTTATAAGAAACCTCAGCCCTGGTTTTTCTTGATTTGTCGCTTCTAGAAAATTCTTCCTGGTAATGATCAATGGCTGTTTTATATTGTTCACGTTCAAAAGCCTTATCGCCTTTTTTTAAATATCGTTGGGCTGCGGCTGGTTCAAAGCAAACCATTAATAGTATAATCAGGTATGTAACAGATGTTATTTTCATGATATTCTGCCAATCATAGTTTTGCTGTAAAAATAGCAAAAGCTTTAGTGTTAACAAAACATTGCAAAATGAATGCCGAAATTTTAGGTTCAGATGAATTATCAGGAAAAGAAAATTTATGGATGTCTTTCATTGCTATGATCAGCGAATTAATTGAAGGGTGCCTTTTTTTTCAATTACCTGACCGGTTGAGTCGAAAGCCTGAATGATATAAAAATACACTCCCTGACTTGCATTTTCATTGCCGAAAATTTTACCATCCCATCCTTCATCCGGATTGTTCCATGTATATACTGTTTGACCGGAACGGGTAGTTATGATGGCATTAAAGTCAGATAAACGGGAGTCAACCAACACTTTAAATTGATCAAAATACCCGTCATTATTAGGAGTAAAGAAGTTTGGAGCGCGAATGGGTGATTCATCGGGTTTGATGTTATCCTTAATCATTGAATCCTGACACAAATCACCATTTGTCACAAATAGTTTAACGCTATTTGTCAGTTGGTCAAGTTGAAGCTCCGGTTCTTTGGCTGTGCTTTGCAGTTTTTCATTAACATACCACTCGTAATGCAGCTCATCAGAAGATGTCTGACTGGCAGTAATGTGGGTCAGATTTTCAGTTCTTGCAGAAAATCCATCCAAAGAGAGTTCCAAGTCAAAATCTGCATTCAGGATATTTTTGTTCTTAATGACAATTTGTTCATAGTTGATACATCCATTCACATCTTTCCACATCAGCTTATGTTCCCCCGGATTAAGATCAATAGGTGTTCCGGTTTGTATTTTTTCTTTATTTAGATAAACCTCATCTATATCAGGATCACCGGACAGGTAAATTGAACCGGGATTATTGCAGGTTCTGTGTTTTAATACATAATTGATGTCAGTTTTTTCAGGTATTTCAAAAACAAGTGTATCAATTGGTTCTGCTGTATTTTCTTTTACAATATGGCAAATTGCTTTTCCTGTAGCAGCAGGTTTAAATTTTAGCTCATATTTCTCTTTATCGATCAGTTTGCATGTCATTTTATCGGACTGGGGGACAAATCCATTATCCACCGTAACAACAGCACATTTGCCCGGGCAGCGGGGGCGAGTTATTACCCTGTATATACTGTCAGGTGCAAGAAAATGCACCGCAAGTGTATCTGAAAACCTGTCAACCGAATCTTTTTCCGTTCTTATCATCACATAACGACCAAAGTTGTGTGCTGAAATATGTATGGTATCATTGTTTAATTCTGTCAATTTAATTCCATCAGGCACTTGCCAGTTTCCATGATTTGTTTTACAGGCAATCCGGCATTTCAGAGCATTTATAACCGTGTCTTTTGTTGTGAATATTTGTGGTTTTTGCAAATGATCAATTACATAATAAATGCTGTCTCCATTGTTATTAAGCCTAATCACTTCATAATTACCATATTCAGGACAATAAACAACACATTCATGCCCTTTTGTGTTAATAATTTCTGCTTTGGATTTGTTAAGCCATTTTCCTTCTTTTCCAGAGGTTAGCGTAATTTTGTTTGAATAAGTAAAAATCTTAGTGGTTTTAGCTGTGTTGTCATTTTTTACGTCTGTTTTTTCGGGCTGTTCAAGCTGTGCTGATTTATACTTTGGTGATTGAAAGTCTTTTGTTTCCTTGTCTGATACAGGTGTTTTAGGGTTGTTATCTGTAAGGTTATGATCATGTTTGTCGTTTTGCACATTGTTGTTTTTATCTATAGGGGCATTATTAAAAACAAACAGGGAAATAGCTGTAATTACAATTATACCAGCTACCATCCAATGTGCGTATCTGATTATCACATTTTTTATCCGTGGTCTGGGTTTATGTGATTTTATATGCTCAGAAACTTCTTTAGATGGTTGAATTTCCATCTGTTCCATTTTGTTTCTGATATGTTTATCAAATGCATTCATGATTTATAACCAAGTTTCTCTATTTCTCTTTTTAAGGCATTTCTTGCTTTTCCCAATTGTGTCCGGGATGTGTTTTCGCTAATCCCTAATAATTCTGCAATTTCCCTGTGTTTGTAGTTTTCAATTACATACAGATTAAAAACAGTTCTGTATCCTGTTGGCAGTTTTTTGATGCATTCCAAAATTTCTTTTTCGGACATTTTTGACACTACATCTGTTTCAAAATCCTCTATTTGATGATATTCATCCTTTGTATGTGATCTATACAAACGGTGATTTTTAGATCGCAACAGGTTAATTGCAGTATTCACTGTAATTCTCTTCATCCAGCCTTCAAAAGAACCTTTAAATTTATATCCTTCAATCTTTTTGAAAATGGTAAGGAAACTTTCCTGCAACATATCTTCAGCCTCAGCTTGATTTGTACCGTATCTCATACAAATTGCAAACAAAACAGGAGCGTATCTATCATAAAGCCTGTTAAAAGCTTTCCCGTTTCGCTGTTGGCATTTCTTGACAAGATTTTTTTCCTCACTCATTATAATTTACATTAATACAGACAGTGTTTTGTTTTTTTTCGTTGCCTGAATTACACCAATAACAGGTAATTTTTCAAAAAAAAATCAAAAAAGGCTGTCTTTTTCTTAGAGACAGCCTTTTTACCTGTTATGCAGGGTTTATTTATTTCTGATCAGATGGAAGGGGCCCTGAAGGTCATACTCATATCCATCCATGCCTTCGGCTTTGATGATGTAAAAATACACACCGGGTGAAGCATAATTGCCTCCGCTGAGTTTTCCATTCCATCCGGCTTCTTCATCTTCATAGTTGTCCCATTCATATATTGTACGTCCCCAGCGGTTAACCACCTTTCCATGGAAGGTGCGCAGTGTCTGCGCTTTCACCTGGAAGAAATCATTGATTCCGTCGCCGTTGGGGGTGAAAATGTTCGGTACTTCAAGTTTTGACCTGTCGTCAACCTTGATACAATCCATAAATGCTGTGTCACGGCATTCGGGCAGATTACGTGCATAAACAACGAGGTAGGGTTCATAGCAATCATTGGGTTCAGTGTAAATGTGTTCTACCTGCTCATCGTTGTTGGTTTCGGATTCTCCGTCGTCAAAATACCACAGGTTGCTTGTTCTCAGCTCATCACCGTCGCTCATGTTATTGAACCACACTGTGGCTTCAGGGGCTACCAACTCGGCCAAATCTATGTCGGCAGCTACTTCAAAGTCTGCTGTGATCATGCCCACGGTATCTATTGTGATGGCAAAGGTATCACGGCAGATTTCATCGCCGAATACTTCCTGATAAAAGGTCACATGATCCTGGTTGAGTGTAGGGTACACCTGCGAAACATGATAAGTGCCTGCAGGTATGTTCCGCTGTATGGTATCGGTGGGATCATCAATGTCAAGACCGTCAGTATCTATCCACCGGAATCCTGTCATGGAGCTGTCGGGGATAAATGTAGCACCACCTTTGCCCAGTAGGCAACTGTCGGGGAATATTTCCATTTCATAACCGGGGACGCCGGGTTCAAAAACCACGGTATCATTGAAAGCGGAGGCACAGTCAAAACGGCTGACTACCTGTAAACTGATCTGATGTACAGTATCATCTGCATCTTCTGGTACCCAGTGTATCAGGCGACGGTAATTCCCGGATGTATCAGATACCGGATCCCATGTACTGTCAACTATACCACCATGCAATTCCCAGTTGTATTCCGGATGATAATCTTCATTGGCTTTGATGGAAGCCGGTTCTCCGAAACAACGCGGTGGAATGATGGTTACATCAGCCGATGGTACGCGGGCAAACCTAACCAGTATCTCATCTGTATCGGTACAGCCGTAATTGTCTTCTGTCCATTCAAGCAGGAAGGCATCGTAATTCGGATTGCCTTCGGTGTAAACATCAGAATACACAACGGTATTGGGGACAGTATCATCCTCAAATGTGATATTACTGCTGAAATTTGCCCATTCTCCCGTTGAAGTACCTACTGAAAAATCAGCTGTCAGATCGCCTTCAAGGCCGCAGAACAGGGTGTCTATTCCGGCATTTGCTTCGGGTATCTCGATAAAATGTACTGTCCAGGGTTCTGATGTATCGGAACAAAAAGTTGGTGGTTCATTGTCAGGATGGTTGCTTTCTGTCCAGTAGAAATCATAATGTCCATAATAGGTTACTTCTACTACATCATTATGTGACTGGTCTTGAAAATCCACACTGTTGCTGGGATCGGCTATCCAGTTCCCGTTGACACCGCTGCCGGGATTTTCTGCACGCAGGTTGAACAATCGTCCGCACTCGGTTGTGTCTTCAGGGTCCATGGCAAGTTCTGCTGTGGGTTTCTGCCAGAAAGTAACGGTTACGGCATCCTGGCTTGTACATTCTTCATTGGATTCCTGCCAGATATATTCCACTGGTCCTTGTCCCGGGAAATAGACAGGTGAATTGGGATCATTGTAATCATCAATGGTACCACCTTCCGGAGGCAGCCAGTTACCATCAAAACCATCGGTTGTTGCATCCAGGTTGGTTACATTTCCACAAACATCAAAATCATCACCTGCGTCAATTACAGGATTGGCTTTGAACTCAATAATGATGGTATCCCGGTCATTGCAATCGGGCCTGTTGGAATTGTTTTCCCTCCAGATAAAAGCATAGGTTCCAGGTTCTGATACATTGACGCTTGTTTCCGGGTTATCATTATCATCAAAATTGGCATTACCTAAGTTATCAGGGTCTTCATACCAGAAACCATAGGGATCATAAGAAGCTGTTGCAGGCAGGCTGTAAAAGGCTTCCAAATCATAATTAAGTCCACAAACGGCATCATCATTACCGGCATTGGCATTTGGTTGTTGATAAGAAGTTATATGTACAGTATCCAGTGCTGAACAAATATCTAAAGAATCTGATACAGACCATATGGCAGGAAATGTAACATAAGCAGAATCACCGTAGCTGCCTTGTGTTTCCATTGTAAAATGGGCATCAGGGACAGTATCATTTGGATCAAAATTGCCTATTACATCTTTTATTATCCATGTACCACTTACAGCTGACCCAAAGCCACTTGTATCTGCATCAAAGGTAAATTCATTACCGCAAATTTCGGGTTGGTCATTATCACCAACACTTGCATATACATCTTTTGAAAAGGTAATTTCACAAGAAACATCATTTGAACAATCTATACCCTGATATGTATTGGTTTCGGTCCAGACAAATTCAACAGTTCTATATTGACCGCTCCAGTTGCCCACTGTTACCTGTGTATTTGGTGAATTTTCATCCTCAAAGGTAGGGTTAATCTGGAAACTATCATCAGGAATTGAAGGTGTCGTATCCTCCCATGCTGTCCACACTCCATCTCCATTAACATTCTGGACACTCAGGTTATATTGTGTTCCACAAACGTTGGCCTGTGTATTTTGAATGGTTGGTTGAGGCCCCGGAATAAAAGTAACAAGTACCTTATCATGAGCATAACATGATCCATTGTACTCAGTAAGTGTAAATTCATAAGTTCCTGGATTTCCTACCGTTACAGTAGTTGTTGCCCCTGAAGCCGGATCAAAGTTGGCGTTTCCTGACCATTGGAAAGTGGTTCCGGGGATGCTGTGTTCTACGGTTAATTCCACCTGAGTTCCACACACAATGGTATCGTTACCGGCATAAGGTATGGGGTCCTGGTTGAAATGCATAACGACGTCATCTTCACCTACACATTGACCGTTAACAATGTGCCATGTAAAAGTGCAATCACCGTAATCATCCACCATGGCTACCATATCAGGGTCGTGATAATTGGTTCCCTGTACAGCAGAAAAATCACAGGATGACGACCAGTAACCAATCATCCCAGGTGGCACTTCACTGCCATTTAACGGGAGTACAAGTCCACAGGTATCCTGCCCTGATCCAGCGTCAACAACCGGGTTCTGCCTCCACATTACAGGTGTTCCCTGAGAGGTAGCATAACAAGGTTCCCCGGATGTTACATGGCCGTTTTGATCATCATCATATCCTGATACCGCTGAAACATAATATGTCACATTAAAGTCACCTCCAAAATTATCAAGACAAAAATCAGGTTCACTGTTGTAATCAAGGGGAACGTTATCGCCTTCATGGATAAAAAATTCAAAATCAGAATCATCAATCATGAGGGAGTCTTGATTATGGAAAACAGAATCACCGGTACACTCTCCTTCACATACCACAATCAATTCAAGGCTCGACATGGTTCCGGGGCTTGGACAGTCGCAATCACGGGATCCGGTCAGTTCAATGTTTGAACACCCATTGTTATCGGTTACGGTATAATCATAACTTCCGGGAGAGTCATGAACATCATAAAAGTCTGGGTCGTCTTGTGCAGAGCCGTTGACATTATAAACAGAGGTTGGATTTCCATCCCAGCCAACGGTTGTCCATTCCACTTCAAATTGAGTTTGAGAATTGATGCAGTTTTGGTCTATGAAATTTGTTATCTGTATTTCATCAAATATTTCAAAAGTGATTTCATCCTGTTCAGTGACTATACAAGGGCCATCCACTTCATTTGTAATGGTGTATGTGCCCGGGCCCAATTCCTGTGGGTCTATGATACCGTCAGCGATTTCTGCATCAATGTTGGGGCTTGTGGTGATGGTTCCTTCATCTTCAATCTCAAGCTGAACCTGTGATTCAGAAACACACATATCGGGGATTGGTGTAATTGTAGGATCCAACATTTCATAAAAACCAATCACGACATTGTCGGTAGTAGCACAACTTGCACTTTCCAAATACTGTTCAGTCCAGGCAAATTCATATTCTCCGTATATATCAACGGTAACATTGGTATTGGGATCATTTTCATCAGCAAAACTTGCAGTACCAGGTCCGCTTACCTGTTCCCAGTAACCGTCATTTTCGGGTTCCGGGGTGCTTGCATTTAAGTTTGTTGACAGGTCACAAACGATATCATCAGAACCGGCATCGGGATCCGGCAAAATACAACAATTGGGATCATCCTCGCTATATACGGTGACATTCATGGCTGTGTCATGTTCACACCCAAAGTCATCAGTCAGTGTAAAAACAAAGGGTTGTTGTGTATTTTGGGTTGGATCATCTGTTGTCATATAAGTTCCGGTAGCACAATTCTGATCTACAGGCCCATCCATTTCTGAACCATAGAGTCCATACCACTCTGTGGGTGTATATTGCGGGGTGTAACTCCACACATCCGGGTATAGACTTTCATCAAATTCAATGTACCAGCCGAAAATATATCCATCATCAGCGGACCAGTTATCACAAATTGTTATTGTCCACTGCCCATTTAACAGGCAGCCTTCAAGTCCTGCAAGGGATTCGTATGAAGCGTAATCGTCTTCGGGTACAGTAGAATAGCTGGCTGCAGCTTGTTCAAAAGTTTGAGTGCCATCCGGGGTTATGCAATAATCATATCCAACACCTGGTCCTGAACCGGGGTCAATAGGTTCACCAAGATGGGTGCTACCACCGCTTTGTTGTTGCATTTGAACGGATTGTCCACTCGGGCATTGAATGTCAAAGGTTAAATCTCCAAGGTAAGAATGTTCAATATTCATGCATATTCCTTCAATATCATTGTAATCATCAAGCGTCTGTCCCGGCAGAAATTGATTTTGCATGATGCTTGTCTCATAACAAACCCCATTTCCATCAGGCAAAAAGGTAGTTTCAGCTACTTCAGGTGTAATGGAACTGTTCCATGTTTCTGTATCATATGATGCACACATTTCCACCTCTTCACCCATACAAATGGCATCCGGATCAACGTAAGTACCGCCATCATCCCATATTGGGGGCCTTGATACCCTGACCCTCTGTGTCATGGAGTTTGTATTTGTACATCCCTCGGAATCTTCTATAGACAGGGATACTGTATAACCTTCTCTTGAAGGGAAATTATGCGTAACGGTAGTTAAGCCAACACCGGATTCCTGGGTGCCGTCACCAAATTCCCATGTGAATGTCACATTATCATCATTCAATGGATAACCGGTTCCGTCAGGGTATGTGCCTTCAGCGTTAAATGTGACAGGGAAAGACTGGTTGTTGTCTTCATCCCAGCAAACGTTCACATAATCAACGCCTCCATCATCTTCCAGGGGAGGATCTGTTGACACTATATCTACCTGCATCGGAGCCTGGCACACAAAATTACATGAAAATGTTCCTGACCATGAAGCATCGGAAGCACCGGCATCAAAAACAAAAGTCAAGCAACCACTTTCATTGGTGTTCTGAGCCTGGGCAGCGATCATCCCGGAAGTTGTTGTTTCATCCCAGCACACCAGTTCCGGGGCTGATGTATCATCCCCGTCATAAACACATAAAGAAGTGCCTGATGGAAAGGAATATGATGAAATACTAACGGAAACGTGATGGTCCATGGGATCATCTGAACAAACAGTTACTGTATAAGTTTCTCCGGTAGTATAACTGCCGGCACTGAAATCGTCGCTGCATGTTAAAATCGTTTGACCATCATCAGTTACCATATCAACCTGTGCATGAGTTAGCGACAGGCCTAATATAATTAAAACTGTAAGAATAATTAATTTTTTCATAATACTTATCGTTTTTCTATTCTTTTTATATTTTCGATTTCATTTCGTAACCTGGAAACTTTTGGAATAATAACCAATTTTCCAGTATTTCCGGCTTTGAAATATTGCCTTTCACTGCCGTATATGCAATTTTCATATTCCAGGGGATTAAAACCAGCCAAATCAGAGGAGGATATTTCTTTGGATCCATCTTCAATTTTTATTAATTCTTTATGATCTATTGGTTTTTCTGGCATCTCAATGATTCTAAAGCCGTTTTCCACAAAGTAATTTAACAATTCAAACTCATTTTGATTTTCAGCTTTCAGGTTTTGGATTTCTTCATCTGAATATTTAACCAACAATTTTTCATTGTAATCCTGCGAAAAAACATTGGCAGCAATAAATAAAGCCATCATTAACAAAAACAAATTTTTTCTTTTCATAATGTATTTTTTTTGTGTTCTTTTATTTTTAAAGCAAAAATTTTATCTGCTAAATTATACAATACTTGTATCATAGACAATCTTTTTTTTCTTTTAGTTGCCTGTAAAGAATAATTTTTATAGAAACTCTCCATAGAGTTAAGTGCCGGACCAATAATGTTTAAATGTAAGCATGCCTTGGTCAGGCAGAAATGGAATGGACATTATAGACAGACACTATTTAGTTCTGATCAGGTGGAGCGGCCCCTGCAAATCATAT
>CAZTNS010000073.1:0-15036 GCA_964615585.1 uncultured Bacteroidales bacterium
GCCGGTATTGGAATTAAATTTTAGATAATTAATCAGTGCTCGCCCCTGGGGAAAATAGGGGAACTTCAAAATAAGGATTTAGGGGTTAGGGGTTAGTTTTTTCATTACCTAAATCCTAACCCCTAACACCTTATTTTGAACTACCGTCATCCGTCGGTACAGGTTTGTTTTTTGGATTTTGGATTTAATGCAATGCTCTCCCCGAATAAGCCAGGTTTTCCCAATAAAATAACAGTGAATTTCAGAAAGAGTTATATGAGAGAGTATGATCAAAGTTCAAAAACCTGTCCTTCAGGACTATCAGGTTCAAGCTGTTGAGCTTTCCGGTTTGTCAGGATCAGGAGGGGCATGTAAATTTGTTATGAAGGTCAAACTTCCCCCCCGAATTCCATCAAAAACGCTTTGATAAAAGGGGTTAGTTCACCGTCCATAACAGCCTGTACATTACCTGTTTCGTGGCCTGTGCGCAGGTCTTTAACCATTTTATATGGATGCATAACATAAGACCGGATTTGTGATCCCCACTCAATTTTCTTTTTTCCCTCTTCTTGTTTATCTTTTTCTGCCTGTTTCTTGTCAAGTTCAATCTGATACAATTGTGATTTCAACAGGCGCAGAGCATTGTTTTTGTTTTTATGCTGGGAACGTGTTTCTGTGTTTTCAATGGTAATCCCTGTTGGGAGGTGTTTCAGCCTTACCCCGGTTTCAAGTTTGTTGACACTTTGTCCGCCTGCACCGCTGCATCTGAAAGTATCCCATTCTATATCGGACGGATTGATTTCGATATCAATTTCTTCATCAACAAGGGGATAAACAAAAACTGAAGCAAAAGAAGTGTGTCTTTTATGTGCAGAGTCAAAGGGAGACAATCTGACAAGCCTGTGTACACCGTTTTCGCTTTTTAAATATCCATAAGCGAATTCACCTGAAAATTCCAGGGTGACAGATTTTATTCCCACCTGGTCACCATCACTCATGTGAATTTCTTTGATTTTATAATTATTGGTTTCTCCCCAGCGAAGGTACATGCGCATGAGCATTTCTGCCCAATCGTTGCTTTCAGTACCTCCAGCTCCTGCATTTATGGTCATAATGGCATCCATATGATCTTCTTTGTTCCGCAACATGTTTTTTAGCTCCAGATTTTCGAGGGCATTTATGCATTCCTTGTATGCGGCATCAAGTTCATTCTCAGAAACTTCATCGTCATCAGCAAAGTCCATAAGCACCTCCAGATCTTCAAGTTTTGTTTTTACATGTCTGTAGGCTTTTATCCAGGATTTTTCTATTGAAATCTGTTTGAGCAGTTTCTGTGCTTCGTCAGGATTGTCCCATAAATCAGGAGACTGGCTTTTCTGTTCGAGTTTTTTGATTTTTAAAAGCCGGGCATCAATGTCAAAGATACCCCCTCAGCGCTTCGGTACGTGCCTGAAGCTGCTTTAGTTCTTCTTTTGTAAACATAAAAATAAATATTAGATGATGAGCATAGCATCACCATAGGTTCCGAATCTGTATTTTTCTTCAATGGCTACTTTGTAAGCATGCATCAGCGTATCATAGCCTGCAAATGAACACACCATCATCAGCAAAATTGATTTTGGCAAATGAAAATTGGTGATCATGCTTGTTGGTACGTGTACTTCATATGGTGGAAAAATAAACAGGTTTGTCCATCCTTCATAGGGTTTAAGCATGCCCATGGTGGATTTGCTGCTTTCAAGTGTGCGTAATACAGTGGTGCCCACAGCGCAAATCTGGCGCTTGTGTTCTTTTGCTTTGTTGACAATATCTACAGTTTCCTGTGGTATAATGATTTCTTCGCTATCAATTTTATGTTTTGTCAGGTCTTCTACTTCGACATTGCGGAAGTTCCCAAGGCCTACATGCAAGGTAATAAACCCAAAGTTGACGCCGATGATTTCCAGGCGTTTTAACAATTCGCGGCTGAAGTGCATACCGGCAGTAGGAGCTGCTACAGCTCCTTCCTTATTTGCAAATATTGTTTGGTACCGGTGTTTGTCTTCTTCTTCAACAGGGCGATGAATGAATTTTGGCAAGGGCGTTTCACCCAGTTTATATAAAGTGTTCTTGAACTCATCATAAGACCCGTCGTAAAGAAATCTGAGTGTTCGTCCGCGCGAAGTGGTGTTGTCAATAACTTCGGCAAGCAGTTCTTCATTTTCACCAAAAAAGAGTTTATTGCCTATGCGGATCTTCCTGGCAGGATTAACCAGCACATCCCACAATTTTTGTTCTCTGTTTAGTTCCCTTAAAAGAAATACTTCAATGTCAGCATTTGTTTTTTCCTTTTTTCCGCGCAGGCGGGCTGGAAAAACTTTAGTGTCATTGAATATCATGACATCATGTTCTGAAAAGTATTCTTTGACATCTTTAAAATTGCGATGTTCAATCTTTCCTGTTTTTCGATGAAGAACCATTAATCTTGATTCATCCCTGTTTTTTGCCGGGTGTAAGGCAATTCGTTCTTCGGGTAACGCATACTTAAATTGTGATAATTTCATAAATCAACCTGCTTGTTTTTGTTTAACATCTTTTATTATACACTTTAATTGTAAAAAAGTTTCAATTTTTTACAATATTTTCAATTATATTTTGATCAAAAGCTTCCGATAGTTTGTATTTTCCTGTTTGTGTTCTTGTCAATTCAACAAGATATGCGCCAGAATCCAGTTTCTCACCGATGTCTCTTGCTAATGATCGTAAATACGTTCCTTTGGTACAAATAACATCAATGGTAAAATATGGTTTATGAAATTGTTTTAATGTTATGTTTTCAATGGTAACTTCACGTGCTTTCAGATTGGGAGTTTTTCCCTCTCTGGCTAAGATATAAGCACGTTTACCTTTGTATTTTAACGCCGAATATGAAGGCGGAATTTGTTGTATTGTTCCTGTAAAATCGTTCAATACATCGGACAGCTTATTTTTTGTAATATGATCAACAGGGAATTGTCCATTTTCCGTTGTTTCAGTGTCAAATGAAGGGGTGGTTGCTCCCAGTTTGATTTTTGCCCGATATGTTTTTTTCATTGTTTGAAGCTCAGTAATATGTTTTGTGGCTTTTCCTGTACACACCAGCAAAAGACCTGTTGCTTTGGGATCCAGTGTGCCTGCATGCCCGATTTTTATTTTCTCAAAGCCACGATGATATTTTAACATGAACCTTATTTTTTTTACCACATCAAAAGATGTCCAATCCTCTGGTTTGTTTACAGGAATGATGACACCTTTCTGAAAATCTTTTGTATGCTCATTAAACACTTCCATATTCTACATGAATAAAATCAGACTGACACCAATCAAAGCACAGTACATTGCAAACCAAATGAGTTTTCCTCTTTTTACGATGTGTAGCATCCAGCGGCAAGCAAGATATCCGGAGGAAAAAGCAGCTATAAACCCGATAACCAGAGGAAGTGAATCCATTCCTGAACTGCCTGTTAGTTCCCCACTGATCATATTCAGGATGTTTTCACCAATGATGGGAAGCAGCACCATCAGAAAGGAAAATTTCGCCACATCTTCTCTCTTATTTCCAAGCAACAAACCGGTGGAAATAGTTGCTCCGGAGCGGCTTATTCCAGGCAATACAGCAAAAGCCTGCGCAATGCCGATAACAAATGCATTGTTGTAAGTGATTTTCCGGGAGCGGCCTTTAAAAACATGTGCAAAAGCCAGCAAAGTGGCCGTTGCAAGCAGCATGCTACCCACAAATGGCATGTTATCCCCGTTAAAAAATTGTTTGATATCTTCTTTGAAAAATACACCAACAATACCCACAGGAATCATGGAAATAAGGATTTTTAATACCATTTTGGTTTCCTCGTTGTATGTAAACTTCAGGCTTCCGGTAATTAATCTTCTGATTTCCTGCCACAAAACAACAATGGTACTTAATACCGTGGCGCCATGTACAACAATTGTAAAATACAGGTTTTCTTCTCCGGTAATGCCGAACAGGGCTTTCCCGATTTCCAGATGTCCTGAACTGCTCACAGGCAAAAATTCGGTCAGCCCCTGAATAAGCCCAAGGATCAGTGCTTCAAACCATTCCATTGTAGGTTATGAATTTAGTTTTTGTCTTCTGTTTTTGGTTGCCGCGGTTTTTTCAATATGGCATACAATTCAATAACAAAACCCAGCATAATTATGATGGGTGCAATGGTAAGGCGTCTGGTACTGAAGATTTCATAATGAAATTTAAGGGGATCGTGGTTGTTACCTCCTGCCATTAGGAGCATTCCAATAACAATGACAAGAAATCCAACGATCATAGGGATATAATTGGATTTGTCAAATGCAAATATGTCTGGTTTTTTTTCTTTGGTTTTGCGTGGTTGTTTAGCCATTAGTAATACAAATTTTCCGGATTAATTCTTAAATACTTATTGACTGAAAAAAACGTCGAAAGATACGAAATTATTATTCCCAAACCTAATACAATGATAAATAAGGGAATGATTATACTTATATCGCTTAAGCTGATGATGTCAGTAAATTCCTGTTGCATGATGTTTATCAGCCCTGTTAAAATAAGGCAGGCCAAAATGGCAGCAATAATGCCTTCAACAACACCTGTAGTAATAAAAGGCCTGCGTATGAAGGACTTTGATGCTCCTACAAGTTGCATGGTGCGGATGCTGAATCGTTTTGAATACACCATCAGGCGGATTGTGTTGTTGATAAGGGCAAAAGAGATCATGAGTAAAAGCACGGCAAATCCAAGAAATACCAGGCTGATATTTTTGATGTTTTTGTTAACGGCATACAGAAGGTCTTTCTGGTAGGTAACCTCATCCACAAGATGTGTATAATCCATGATGCGGCTTTCTATCATTTGCACAGAATCCGGATTGGCATAATCAGCTTTTAAATATACATCTATAGATCCCCATAACGGATTGTAATCAAGAATATCAATAAAATCTTCTCCGAGATCTTCTTCAAGCTTTTTTGCTGCATCTTGTTTTGAAATGAATTCTGTATATCTGACAAAACTAAGTTTTTCAAGGTTCTTCTTAAAAGCGATGACCTCTGGATTTCTTGCATGGTCTTTGATCTTGACATTTAGATTGATACTTTCCCTGACGTGTTCTGACAGTTTTTGTGCATTGAGAAGCAAATACCCGACAATGCCGAGAAGGAAAAGAACCAGTGTTATACTGAGAACGGTAGTCACCATTGCTCCGCGTATTTTGCCTTTGAAAACCTTTCTTTCCTTCTTACTTTTTTTCTTTGCCATCTGCTTATTGTTTGATGAACCTGAAGTTCATGTGTCTGGTTTCTGTTAAAACGCTGATAATATATATCCCGGAACTAAGATCATCAAGGTTTATAATGAACATCCCTGTATCTTTATTGACCCGGAGTTGTTTCATAAGTTGGCCGCTGATATTTTTAATGGTGATGCATTCTGTTTTTTCTGTCAGATCAATATCTATATGGATATGTGACCTCCCCGGATTGGGGTAGATAGAGATGGATTCTTCTTGTGTTAAATGAGAAATGGCATTGTTGTTTTCGACCGTTAATAATATTGTATCTGTATCTGTGCATCCGTTGTCAAAACCAACAGTTAACCAAATGTTATGTGTTCCTGCTCCAAAGGCATTTCCGTCATATGTTGAACATGTGTCTGTTATTCCATTGCTCCAATTGTATGTATCAAACAAGTTGTTTACACAAAGTTCAAGTGTAGAATCGATGCTGATGGTATGATCTTGTCCGAGGTCCACATGAGGCTGTTCCAGTATGATCATATTGACGGTATCCGAATAGGTACAACCAAAAGCATCCCCTTCAGTGGTTACCCAGTATTCCCCGCTTTCCGTTATTGAGATGGATGATTCTGTTGAGCCTGTACTCCACAAATACGAATATGCTCCTTCGCCTGCATCAAGTGTCTGTGGGCCGCAGTAATTACCGTCACTGCCAAGATTTACATAATGATGAGGATGGAATTCAATGTACACAGTATCATATCCGATACATCCGTTGTCACCAGTGGCAGCCAGGGTATATTCTCCGGTTTCGGTAACGGTAATGCTGGCAGCATTACTGTATCCGTTGTTCCAGCTATACGACTGAATGTCTCCAAATGCAGATAATGTGACTTCATCACCATCGCATAGTTCCTGATTTCCACCAATGTCAATTTCAGGTGCAGGATCAATGTCAACTGTCACTGTATCAGAATTTACAGCATCACAGCCATTATAAGCCTGGAAATAATATTCCCCCGCCATGTCATCGCTGATGTTGGGAATGAAAAGCGATGTGTCGGTTTGCCCGGCAATGGGTTCATCGTTGTGGTACCATTGATAGAACATGTTTTCACCCTGGGCATCGGCATGGAGGATAAGCGTTTCATTTTCACACATTTGGGTTCCTACGGGATCCCAGGTAATTGCGGGTGTGGTGCCAATGTTTACCAGTACCTCATCGCTTTCTGTTATTCCGCAGATGTTATCGGCTACACACATATAATATCCTGTTTCAAGTGTCTCGGCAGGGTTGAATTCCAATATTGTATCGGTATCGCTGGTCAGTGCAGATTGATTTTTAAACCACATGTAATTAACAGGTTCAGTTCCTTCAACATTTACAACCAATGCAGCGCTGTCACCATGGCATATATCAATATCTTCAGGTTGCAGGGTAAATTCCGGATAGGTAAACACCTGTACCTCAAATTCATCAGAAAACTCATCTTCACATTGGTTGGAAACAATGGCGTAATAAGTGCCTGCCTGATATTCTGTAATGCCATTAAAGACAAGTATTTCATCATTGCTTACGGTATCAGCTTCATCCTGGTTTACCCAGTAATAATCAAAAGGCTCATCACCCTGAATTATCATTTCAGCGCCGGTGCTATCTCCTTCGCAGACAGCAATGGGATCGGGCTGGGATATAATATTGGGAGGCATGATTATTTCAACAACGGCATCGTCAGATAAGACATCTCCACATTCGTTCCATACATAACAAGTATATGTGCCACTTTGTCCTTCATTGATGTCTTCAATCACCAAATTGGGTGACTGTGTTCCCGAGCAATTTGCATCTTCTACATCTACGTCGTTCCGGCGCCATTGATAATAGAGGGGTTCTGAACCGTTGACTTTTATGCTCAATTCCACGGTGTCATGTAAGCATACTTCCTGATCAACAGGTTGTTGAGTTATTACGGGTGGGTGCTGCGGAACTACCATAGAGGAGTCTGAATACACTGTGCCACAGGTATTCATAAAAATAGCATGATAATAAGTTGTATCACCTTGGGCTGTAATTGATATCTGGGTTGTGTCTGTATTCGGGATCATGGTACCATCTTCATACCAGGTTATAGCTATCGGCGGTGTGCCTGTGGCGGTTGCGATCAGGTTTGCACTTTCTCCAACGCACATGGTGTGATCAGTTGGCTGTGCAGTGACCTGGGGTAAAGTTTTTACATCAAGGCTGGCCTGGCCTGTGTTGATGCTGTCGCAGTCATTGAAAATGCTGCATGATACCAAACCCGCTGTATCTGCGGAGACATTTTCAAAAATCAATGTGTCTGAAGTTTCTCCCGGTATCAGCGTGCCTTCATGAAACCATTGGTACTGCAGGTTGGTTCCTTCGGCCGCAACACCGAAGCCAATGTCATCGCCTTCACATGCTGTAATTGATGACGGCCCTGAAATTATATCAGGAAGCAATGTAACGTTTACCTGAATGTTATTTGGTCCTGCACTTCCGCAGGCATTATCAACGGTGCACGCGTATGTGCCATCATCCGCTGCGGCTAAATCAGTGAATGTTACATTGGGGCCGAAGAATGAGATTGGATTTCCATCGTGTGTCCAACTGTAATACAGATTTTCACCGGTGGTATTAACGCTTATTTGCTGGTTTGTCCCTTCACAGTAATTGCTATCAGGTGTTTGTCCTGTGATCTGGGGAGGATCAGTAACTATAACAAGCTGAAAATCATAAGTTGTATCAGAACTAATGGAATTACTGACAATACAATAATATGTGCCGGCATTTGTGGCATCTGCTCCGGGGATGCTGAGTGTGTCGTTATCGTTCCCTATGCTACTCCCGTCCAGGAACCACTCGTATGAAAATGGTTCAGTGCCTGTCGCTACAACGATGAATTTTACATCTGAGCCTGTACAGACCACTTTGCTTGAGGGAGAACTGGTAATTTCCGGATCCTGTGCATGCAAATGTCCCGTAATCGAGATTAATACAAATACAATCAATATTTTACAAGTTTTCATAACTGTTTTTAACATGGAATTAATTATCAAACTTTTCATAAACAAAACAAAATAACAAAAAAAAATCGATTTCCCCAATCATTATTTATGAACAATCATTGTGAATTTCGATTGAAGGTGCAGGAAAACCTGATTTCGTTGTTTTGTTAGGAAACCTCCAAGTGCCTGAAAATAGTAAGTTTTCTTACTTGCAAACAAGATTTAGGGAAGCATCTGTTCCGGTTATTATTTTGGCATTGGTGGTTTCCTCCCAAATGGTCAGACTACCCCTTTGAAATCTGCACTCAGACGGGTTTGCATGTCAGAGATGATCGAAACAACTTTCTTAAGTCCGTGTAATTCAAATTCATTGAGATTGTCGGGATGTACAGCGTTAGATGGTTTATCACCTGAAAGTATGGCATTGTATTGACATTCCAGCCTCAGTTGCATAAGAAAACTGTAGGCATCTGTAATGTCATTGTAAAAGCCCGTAGGAATCAGTCCTTTGTCTTTAATGCGGAGCAGGCGTTCCATGGTATTGTTTTCAGGGATGCCGGCTTTTAAACTATATACACGGGCAAAACCGGTGACAGGCATAAGCAGTTTTTTCAGGTCAATTTCTTTGTTTGTTGGTGGCAACTTTGCTTCTATGACGTTTCCGGCCATGTGATAAAAGAATACGGATTTGTTTTTAACTTCGTTGAGAACATGATCTTTCAGTGCGTCAGTTAGCAATTTATCTCCTTCCACAAACCTGAAATCAAAGAAAATAGCAGCCTCCAGAATGCTTTGCGGGTCACTGTCATTTACCCATTTCGAAAAGTAAGATTTCCAGGTACTTAATGGTTGGTTCCATTTCGGATTTTGAGCCATAATCTCTCCATTGCAGTAATTAATTCCGGCTGAGTTCAGTCCCGGATTGATGATTTCTGCAAACTTTTTAAAATATCGCCTGACGTCAGGATTGTCTTTATGAGCATCATCATAAATGATGGCGTTGTCCTGGTCTGTAACGAGGCTTTGTTCTTTACGGGCTTCACTCCCCATTACCATAAATGCGTATCTACACGGAGGGTCGCCCAGGGATTCTGTGGCCAGTTTGATTAGCTGCAGGGTTATGGCATCAGTGACAGAGCTAATATAATGCGTCATTAACCAGGGTTTGATCCCACTTTCAGACAGAGCTTTGATATAACCCGGGACTTTAAGAAAAATATTTCGAAAATCGGAAACTGAGGTAAATTGGCTCACTTGTGAAATAAAATTGGCAGGTGCATTTTTATGTACCCTGAAAAAGATGTCTTTGTGCAGAATTCCTGCAATGGCATTGCCTGATGATTTTACTATCAGGTGTGACAAGCCCTTTTCTGAAAAGGCTATAAAAGCATCGTATAAAAGGGCAGTTGAGGATATGGTAGCAAGCGGGGCTGTCATGATGGTAGTGACAGGGGAGGAGAGAGGAATATCCCTTGCAATAGCCCGGTGGATAAGGTCTTTTGATGTGATAATGCCAACGGTATGCTTACTGATTTGTATCAGCAGATGATCGGAATTTTCTTTTTGCATGATCTGTGCAGCCGATGAAATGCTTGTTTGCTCTGAACAGGTAACGGCAGGCCTGAGGAAATCTTTTACCGGTTGATTCATCAACAGCAAAGCAGTTTTCAGATCATTGTTCAGTGTTTCATGGGCTTTGGTAATTTGTTGTTTTGAACTTGGTTCTTTGGTAGTAATGATAACACGGACATCGGTTTCTGAATGCGTTTTGCTAGCCGTAACTATCATTTCCATGTCAGTGCCGTTTTTTTTAAGTAGTTTTGTTTCAAAAGTTTTGGATTTTCCCGGGACAGCCAGTTTTTTTATCAATTTTGACCAAGAAAATCCAAAAAGCCGGCCAGGACTCATATGGTACAATTCAGTATCGCTATAGCCTGTTATTCTGCAAAAGGTTTGATTAACATAAATGATGTTATTGTCACTGACCATCATTGTGCCTTCGGTGGATGCTTCTACAAGCGACCGGTATTTTTCACGGGACTGCATCAGTTCATCTTCTGCGGTTTCGCGTCGTTTTTCAATGTGAAGGCTTTGACGGATGATGAAAAACAACATTATACCTATTAATCCTGTGATGATCAGTGATATGAAGATGATTCGCTGTTTCAGGGTGCTTATTTCTTTACGCACATCTTCAATGTATATGCCTGTTCCCACAATCCAGCCCCATTCAGGAAAACCCTGGACATAAGAGAGTTTGGGAACTACCCTGGAAGTGTCATCTTTCCATTGCCAGTAATAATTCAGGTAACCCTGACCTGTACTATCTACTATTTCTACGGATCTTTTGAACAACTTTACTCCCCTGGGGTCTTCGTAACCTGATAAGTCCTGGCCGATTAGTTCCGTACGGTAGGGATGCATAATCATGGTAGGGGTTGTATCGGTTATCCAGAAATAATCTTTCCCTTCGGGGCCGTAACGCATCAATTTGATCTTGGATTTTGCCAGGTCTTTTGCTTCTTTCAGGCTGTAAACAGAATCTGTATAATCCTGATGGAATTCATCAATCAGGCTGCATGCCGTTTTTGTTAATTCCCTGATCATTTCTTTTTTGCTTTCCATCATGTTTTTTTCCATGATGGGTATGATGATCAGCCAGACAGAAAAAAAGTACAGCAGGATCGCAATGATCGCAGGTAGGATAATGTTGATGAATATTTTATTTAGTCTTTTGGTTTTCATAGTGTTTAATTTATAAAGGTAATTAAACAGTGTGAAGATAAAAAAATAAAAGTATATCAACAAAAGTAACTATTCACTTGTGGCTTTCTCTGACAGGTGGCTAAATCAGAGGTATTATATGGTACGTGCTTCGGCTTTAAAAGTTTCGGTGTCAAAGATAAGAAAGCCGTTTTTGTTTTTTCCTGCAGCGACAGCCGGACACATTACGATTGATTTTTCAAATTTTAGTTTCCGTTTACCAAACCTGCGCATGCATATTTTATTCCCGGTAATATACAATAACCCCGGCGTATGTTCATGCCCGGTGATGGATAAAAAAGCCCCAAGTTTGTCCATGTAATTAAAGTGCTGAGCAAACCCTTTATGATCCAAAAAATATTCAGTTTCCATCCCTGAAATGTTCGGATATACATAATGGCTGAGCAGGATATTGTAACCTTCAGCTTCCATGACCTCTAGCTGCCTGAGTTCTGATAAAAATGCAATGTCAGCCTTGCTGAAAGCGGGTTGCAATTCTGTATCCTCATATATCCATAACCGGTTATTTGATAACTGTTTTTTTTCAAAAATATCAAGATCATACCAATCAGAAGGAAAATGGAAACCGGGGGAAATGTAAGGGATTTTTTTGATGGCATGAAAGTCGTGATTGCCAAGGAGGATAACGCTGCAATTTTGTTTGATGATATTCAGGCATTCGTGAGCGTCACGGGTTTCAATATGATCGTAGTGTTTAGCACTGTAACCGGAAATGTCTCCAAGGCAGATGACCTTGTCAACCTTACTTTTTTCAATTTTTCGCATGGCTACCTGCAGGCTTACAACATCCTCGTGTATGTCTGATATGAATGCGAGTTTCATCGGTTTATATTAAACTGGCTGATGGTTTTTATGATTTAAAACTTTTCCCGTTCCAGGCAAAATCTTCCCTTTCCAAATTTACAAGTTCTAAATAAATACGGTTTTGGGGAATATTTAGTTCCCATTCTATGAATTTAAATATCGCTCCAATCAAGGCTTTTTTGTTTTCCGGCAGGCCTATGCTTTTCAATTGAACCATAGCTGTTGCACTTTCTTTTCTGTCAAAAAGCATCGTTTGTCCGGTTTGCAGGGAGACCATAATGAATTTTTCCGGCTTGTTTAACTGTTCCGAGATGAAATCCGTTGCTAAATCGGTAAAACGCTTAACATCAATTATTTTCTGATTGGTTTCAATGCTGAAATATGGCATGTCAAAATGGTTTTCGTTTGTATTTTGTTCATTTATGGTATAAAAGTCAGGGATTTTTAAGATAATTCCAAATTTTGCATTGTTCAATTTCTCCTTTTCGTAATTTTAGGCCGTTAAACCGGATGCTGTGAGAAAACTGTTGATTTATATAGGATTGTATGTTATCTCCGGGGCTTTGATGTCTCAGGAAAAAAATGTAGAGGCATTTCGAACGGAGGATAAAATTCAGATTGACGGAAAAATGGATGAAAAAGTTTGGAAACAGGCAGATTGCACCGGTGATTTTGTAACCTACGAGCCTGAACGCGGTAATACACCTTCACATCCGACAAAAGTGTGTGTTGTGTATGATGATAAAGCCATATACATTGGGGCATTGTTGTACGATGAAAATCCCGGGAAGGTATTAAAGGAATTTACCATGCGTGACGATGACAATGGTAACACGGATATGTTTGTGTTTCAGTTGAACCCCAACAACGACAACCGAAACATGTATGTGTTTAAAGTTACGGCAGCCAATGTGCAGACAGATATCCGGGTGTCTGATGACAGTTATGATTATAATTGGGATGCCGTATGGATGAGTGAAGTGATTATCCATGATAAAGGATGGACGGTTGAAATGAAAATACCTTATTCAGCCATTCGTTTCCCTGATAAAACAGTGCAATCATGGTCGGCAAACTTCTGGCGTGTGATCCGGCGTAATCGTGAACAGAGTTGTTGGAACCCTGTTGTACAGGAAAAAGGCCCTCATGTGGAACAAATGGGAAACATTATTGGTTTAAAACAAATCAATCCGCCCCTCCGGCTTTCGTTCTATCCATATACGTCAGTTAATATGGACTTTCACAGCAACGCCAACCAAACTGTATATGGTTTTAGCGGTGGCCTTGATATGAAACTGGGAGTCAGCAAAAGCCATACACTGGATGTGACGCTTGTACCGGATTTCTCACAGGTAAAATCCGATGAAGAAGAACTCAATCTCAGTCCTTTTGAAACCTATTATTCCGAACACCGGCCGTTTTTTACCGAGGGCATTGATATGTTTGAAAAAGTGGGTTTGTTTTATTCACGGAGGATTGGAAAAATCCCTCAAAAATATCAGGCAATAAGATCCATGCGCGATGAGGGCTATACCATCCTCAAAAACCCCCGGTATTCAAGCCTGATCAATGCCCTTAAATTGTCAGGAAGGGGAGAAGGCAACCTTGGTGTAGGGGTGTTAAATGCTGTGACAGCAAATACCTGGGCAAAGGTGGAAGACCCTTCAGGAGAAGTTAGGACAATCCTGACTGAACCCTGGGCCAATTATAACATGCTGGTTTTAGACCAGAGTTTTTGGAACAATTCTTATGTAAACGTAACCAATGCGCTTGTCAGCAGACCTACAGCAAACTATTATTCCAATGTACTGGGAACTGCATTCAGATTGATGGAGCCGTCGAATCGTTTTGGAGTTTACGGAAAATCTGCATGGAGCAATATCAGAGACAGCATAAAGGACAATGAAGACCATACATACGGATACATGTTAAACAGTGGTATTGGAAAACTGAATGGCAAATGGCAGTATGCTTATGATTTGAATTTAACTTCTGACAGTTATGACCCGAATGATTTTGGTTATCTCCAGCAAAACAACAAGCTGGAACACGATATCAGTGTGAGTTATAACCTGTATCAGCCGTTTTTCAGGTTCAACAGGATGTTTACCACTGTGGATTTGTCATATGACCAGTTGTTCAGTACCATGGACTATGTAGAATCTGAATTGTCCATTGATACCTATAAAGAAACCAAAAAATTCCTGAGCATCTGGACATCTTTTGATTTCAGCCTGGGGGATCATCACGATTATTATGAGCCCCGTGAGTCCGGCAGGGTTTATATTCGGCCCGGGATACACAGTGGCTACGTATATTTTTCAACAGATTACAGGAGAACTTTTGCCCTGGATATCCAGGGAGGAACCTACATGGACTTTATTAAACGGTTGGGATACTGGGGGTTTATCCGGCCACGTGTCAGGGTAAGTGATAAGCTGACACTCCGCTATGGTTTTGATTTCGATTTCGATGGCAACGATTGTGGTTATGTGCCCGATACTACTTATGATGATGAAATTGTCTTTGGGTTGCGGCAGGTCAATACCATGACAAATTCCGTTGACGGAAAATGGGTGTTAAACAATAAAATGTATGTTGATCTGATGTTGCGGCACTACTGGAAAACTGTTAATTATCATGAATATTATTTTTTGGAGGTAGATGGATATCTAAGCGATCCGATTGAGTACGACAACGATCATGATATCAATTTCAATGCTTTTAACGTGGATTTGATGTTTTCATGGAACTTTGCTCCGGGCTCATACCTCAACCTCATGTGGAAAAATCAAATCTATGCCAGTGAGATTATTCCTGAACATGAAGTGTTCCCCTCGTTTGGAGATAATATACATTCATTGTTCCAGCAGGTGAAGAACAATTCAATATCCCTGCGCATTTTGTATTATCTCGACTGGCAGTATTTTATGTGATATTGACAGCTCATTTTTATGTCCTTGTCTTTCTGTTTTATCCTGCATTCCCGAAACACCTAACAAGTTATATGTCCTAAAAATCATGTAAATTCCTGAAAATTTGCAAAATAATCCAGTTTTATTTGGAATTAACATCGTTATGTTATTTGCACACATAACGATGAAACAATGAGCATAGTCAAACAATTGGACAAGCCGCAACGGTATCAAATGGGAAAGGGATGCCGAATATTATTATTACC
>CAZTNS010000074.1:0-15035 GCA_964615585.1 uncultured Bacteroidales bacterium
TAACGATTATTATCCAGGGCTGCACCTGTGCTGAATACAATTTTCTTTGCTTTTGTAGGATAATCGAATCCCAGCAGGGTGCCAATACCAATAAAAAGCTCACTCTCATCCTCATCAAAACAACCAGGCAAAAAATGCTCCCAGATCATGGGATTTAATGCATCACCAAAATTTTGTGCTTTGTGATAAGTGAGTTTCATTACACAAACAGCTTTTTATTTCGTTACAAAAATACATATAATTGCTATCACTATTAAAATTTTGATTATAAAAATTAACAATTTCCTTTCTATTATGCGGTTTTTTAAGTAAAAAATGATGTACTTGTTTTACAATTTGTTCAATGGTAATATCGGGGCTTAAAAGCAAGCCAGTTTTATCATTTACAATCTCTGGAACACCATTAACACCTATGGCAATAATGGGTATGCCATGTGCAATGGCTTCCATCATTGACACAGGCAGCCCCTCAGATCGACTCATCGAAATAAAATAATCAATATGTGTATCTTTATAAAATTCTAGGACATCCTGGTTTTTTACATCTCCCTTTAAATGGATGGTGAGGTGAGAAGGTGAATCTTTCACCAAATCTTGCAGTTGGCGAAATAATGGTCCGTCTCCAAAATGTGTCCACTCAATTTCAAAACCTTTTAATTGTGCAAACACCGAGTAAATAGTCTCCACCCGTTTAAAACCAACAACGCGCGAACAGGACACAAAATGTAATTTTTTATTTCCCGTTGTGCCTTTTGGATTAATCTTTTGAGCTTGAGTGACGCCTAAATACGCTAAACGAATTTTTTTATGAAATCGCTTTTTCACATGTTCCTGCATGTAGTTATACCCTTCCTTACTAATGCAATAAACGCATTCAGCATATTTTAGCTTAAGGTTCCGAAAGGGTATAAACTTTAAAACACCCGCTTCCTCGTCATATAAATCCCATCTGTGGGCGCGCGATATGATTTTAACTTTCTCTTTGACAGATTGTGGCAACATTACCAAACTCAACAACCAGCTATTAAACCAGTATGCATACAATATATCACCGGATTGGAAAGTAAAATTTTGATGTATTGTTTTTGTTTTCCTTAATTCAGTTCTAAAATGGTAAAAATACGAGCGCAGATTGAGAAGCTGCTTAATTTTCTTTGGTTCATTTAGTACACCATAAAACAGCATCTTAATAAAGCTAATCAATGCAAATCCATTTTTTATCTTAATGTTTTTTTTCAGGTTGTCATAGGCATAAACAGTGACGTTACCTGGTACTGGGCGTTTATACTCATCAGCCTTTGTTGAAACAATATAAACTTGACTAAACTCCTTAGCCAAATATTGGATTTCCGTTTCAAGAAACGCTTCCTCTTTTAAGGTATAAGGAAAAAAATCTGTAAAAAGGAATAGTCTTATATCTTGTCTCATATAGTTTAAATCCTTACCATTTGTACCCCAATTCTAATAGCTCTTTTTTTGCCAATTTTTCAAACAGGCTGATATCTGATTCAGAAAAAATATCGCGCCAATTACTTTTTTTCCCAACCTGTGATTCATTAATTATTTTATCCTCTGAAATAATATTTTGAATGATATCCGGCTCATTAGATAGGCCTGCAAACTTAAAAAGCTGATTTAACTTATCTTTTTTTGAATTCAATAAATCCTCATACTTTACAAGTATTATGTTTTTTTTATATTTCGGATATGATCGAAACTCTATTCCTTTTCTAACCGCATTACGCCAATTCAGGATCTGTTGTTCTCGTTCTGCTGCAGGCCATCTGGTTCCTTTTTCCAACAGTTTTTGAAATGAGGCACATACGTCTCTACCATCACGGACCACTTCAACAATTTTAGCGTCCGGATATTGCTTTAAAATTGAATCAACATAATAAATATGTTGAGGTGTTTTTTCAACAAATGTTTTTGACTCATTCCCCCCATGAAACAAGAAAAAACTTGTAAATATTTTATCAATTAATTGATAATGCTTTTCATTTATTGCATTACTATTTTTTCGTATCTCCTGAATGTAGCTAACAAGATTTTCTCTTTTAACAAACATTTGCATTCTAGTACCCTTTTCGTAGGAGTCATATGATTTAAGTATTGAATTCCAATCTTTTCCTGTATAGCTCCTTATATAATTTTTAAAACTCCTTTTAAGAAATGGGCCTATTACCATATAAATTTTTGATTCTTGCAACAAACCCACAACATCGGGATGTTTTAAAAATAGATTCAACACCCAATGGGTACCACATCTACCTGAACCTACAATAAATACTTTACCATAATCCATAAAAACCAAAAAAATCAAACCATACTGGTTTAGCCACCAATAAATCGGACAATATACTTTTCGTTTTCAAAACTAATCAATTTTATTCATTAACTACATGTGTTTTTTGGACCGTTGATAATAAATTTATTTCTTTAATTGTCAAATCAGAATTTCTTTATATTTGGCTAAGAAATTATTAGCCTTTTGGTTAATCATATAGATGAATTTTAAATGGAATCAATCCACATAACGTAATCAGACTATGGGCTACAACAGTAATTCATTTTTTTTATATTTGTGATTTAATTTACAAATTTAAAAAGCAATTTCATGAAATTGTCCCAGAAGTTGCAGAAAATACTTGCTTACCCTGTCTTTATTAAGAGGGTTCGGGAAAGCTAGAGAAAAATCATGCATGATTAATCGGTGAAAATCGACTTTGAAGCATATGGACATTCCAATGGACCTTTGAAAATAGTAAAATATGAAATACAATTTTGGATTAAATTCACCACATTTTGTCTCATCACCCAAACCTACATCGAACTTTTGGAATCAAATTAATGTAAATATTGATTTTGCAATTGCTGGCGCTCCAAAGTGTGGTACATCCTGGTTGGCAGACAATATTTCAAAACATCCTGATATTTATCTACCTACCGAACAGAATTTATTCACAATCCATAGAAATAAGGGCGTAGAAACTTTTAATGCTTTATATATAAACAAAAATCATAAGTTATTAGGTGATTACTCAGGAACACATATTATTGATGAAAACATGCCTAAAAACTATGCAACTCATTTCCCGGGTATTAAATTGATTTTCATACTTAGGGAACAAGCAGAGAGAGCCTTTTCCCAATATTTAATGGATGGTTATAGAAAACATATAAATATGAAAAAGGATAGTTTACTAGATGTCTTAATTAATCCGGTCACATATAGCTACTACAATTTTGGTCTTTATTACCAACACCTAAAAAGATATTTGGATTACATTGATCAAAAGAATATCCTTGTATTGACATTTGATGAATTGAAAACACAACCAATTAATACGCTAAATAAAGTTTTTAATTTTTTGGGCGTCAACACTTTTGAAAACCTTCAGGTTTCGAAAGCAAAAAATTCCTGGTTTGATTCTAAATTAAAAAATCACTCTTTTTACAGCAAATATTTTTATTATAAAGAATACATCTTATCAGAGGGTGGTAGCTTACCTAAAAAGCTACTTGCTAACACTATGAACAATTATTTCAAAGGCATGAAGCATTTTCATAGAAAGCCAACGCTAACAAAAAAAACTGCAGATATTATTAAAACACAATACCGTGAAGAAAATGAAAAGCTTGAGAAAGAATTTTTTCTAAATATAAAATCCTGGTATTGATCCTTTTTAAAATTAATGTTTTTTTTGTGAAATGGGTTTCAATTCTTTTTTAATCTTATCAATAATTTTACGTTTATATCCAGGTTTAATAATGTCTGATTTCTCATACTCTTCAGGGTCAATGTGCTTTACTTTTATTATCTGATAATCACCGGCCTCAAGCCAAACAGAATAGGTTTTTAAAAAAGTAATCTTTAGGTTGTTTGAAATAAGGTTTTTAGATAATTTATCAAGATAAACAGGTTGATCAATTATTTGCAGGCGCTTTTTTGTTTTCAACTTGTATTCCAAGCTATAAGGATCTGGAATATTGATTACAATATTTCCATTTTTTTTCAAGCGATTCTTTAGTATGTTAAATAATTTGCCATGTAATTCTAATGGAATGTGCTCAATCACATCCGCTAGTACGATTAAATCATATTGCTTATCAATCGAATCATCTAAAATATCTGCATGATAAAAAAACACATTCTTGTCTCTTTTAAAATTACTCTTTGCTATTTCTATGTTTTTAGCGCTAAGATCCAAAGCATCAAGCGTTCCCTTGCTATTGATTTGTTTTATCAAAAGCTTAGTTAATGTTCCGACTCCACATCCTATTTCCAAAACATGACTTTCTGGCTTGATTTTAAAATATTTTATCCACTTGCTAATAGAAATATGTCGAGCATTAATTCCTACCTTAGTTTGCCGCTCCGCAAAACTATCATAAAATTTTTCTATATCATTTTTTTCCATCATTGCTTCTTTTTAATATGTAATCCTTTACAATTAAATTCACATCTTTAAAAGTCTTAACCCTGTAAATGCAATTTATTAAACAATACAAATACTTAAGATAGCTACTATGGCGACGCCAATATAAACACAAATTCCCATAAGCAATGAGTGTTTTATTTTGTAAAAGGCGATTATATTTATAATCATAGTATTTATTTACTTCTTTATAAAATTGTATTATCCCTTTAAGTGAACCTTTGTCGTTCTTTCGACTATAAGAAAAACCCATTTTATGTTTTCTATAAACACCCATGGGATAATTAAAGTATTTTACTTTCCCTTTTTTAAAAAAATAAACAATAAAAAGCTTATCACCACCTTTAACTTTTGGATTTGAAAGCAACTCCATTTCATTTTTACCTAATAAAGAGGTTCTAAAAAACAAAGAACAGGTGGGGTATAAGTATTGAAGTACTTCATGAATGTTTTTAATTTCTTTATCATAAAAATATATTCTTTTATCAAAAGGATCCTCGAATTTTATTTCCACATCATGGGCACATGCAATGTATTCCTCATTTCCCTCCAAAAAATCCACCTGCTTTTGCAATTTGTAAGGGTCTGTCCAGTAATCATCACCTTCGCAGAGGGCGATGTATTTGCCGCGGGCTTCTTTTAAATTATACAGCAAGTTAAAACGGCCGGTTGGCTGGCCACCAATTTTTATAACATTTTCCCTCCGGTGTAAAATCAATCGAATTTTATCCGGATGCTTTTTGGCATATTCAATGCATATCTCTCTTGTACCATCAGTAGATTCATCCTCCCCCAACAATACTTCAAAAGGAAAACTTGTCTTTTGCATTAAAATCCCATCCAGGCACTGTTCAATGTATTTGGCATGTTGGTAGGTTTGGACACAAACACTAACTAGGGGATTATCAGGAACATTGTGCCTGTATTGTATTAGCTTTTCTGTACTTTCCAAGTTCATATTATACGTATTTGATGAGGTTTGTTCCGGAAATGTTTTTTTTTATCTCTTCCACAATTTCCTTTGATAATTCATCTTTCCAATTATTATCCGAATTTTTCGTTCTGTAAACAGAATACTTTTCATCTGATTTATCAATATTTTTACTCTTATTTATAAAAAGAATTGTTTGTTCATTGAGCTTTAAATCGCAAAAATAAAAAACATCCTCCACCAGATTTAGAGTGTTTTTCATGAGTTCATCATATTTTATAAGATAAAATCTATCGGGATATGTTTTTTTTAATTCTTCGAAAAGATAAGCAACCTCTTTCCACTTTTCATATCCGTTAAATTCTTCAGGTTTTCCTAAATTCTTCCTATGTGCATGACGCCATTCTTCCAATGCATTCCATCCCAATTCTTTTTTAAATTCTTTTGGGGCATTTAGCCATGAATTTATTACTGCCATTGGATTGCGGATAATGCCAATAATTTTAATTTCCTTATCTTTTCTAAGCAGATTCTTTAGTATGTTATGATAGCGAACTTCTTTATAAACAATATGAGTTATGGTTGATTTTTTAAATACCGGTACCAAATTGTTAATAATCGCTTTTTTCTGCAACACAAACTCGTCATCAGTATAAAGGATATCATTAAAAAAAATTTGAATATCTTCAGTTGATGAAAATTCATTCAACTGGCTTTTGTGACTGTATGAAAATAGTGGTTGATAACGATAAGCCACATTAGGGCTGGAGTCAAAAATACTCCCAAGCCAAGTGGAACCCGAACGAGGCACGCTGTGTATTGCAATTTTCTTCATCTGTTCATGATTTTAATTATAGTACACAGGAGAAACTGCCATTCGTCGGCTAAGCATAATCGTACGTGTTTTATAATAGTTCATAATTATTAAGCATTTGTTTGACATCTTCTTTTGAATTGTACATTAACACATCTATTATTGACAAATAAGGATGAAAACGATAATGTTCAGTGCTATATTTTTCAATAACTGGCTTAATAAAATTTAAAGTAATATTGTTTCTTTTAAAATATCCTTTATTATAAATTTCCTTACCACCCTCAGGATTAATATATTCTTCCGCATTATTCTTTCTGCAAATATCAATCAAACGATCAGATTTGTTCATCCACGCACTATCTGCAAATGATTTAGATGATATTTTAAATGCTGTATTTATCCCTAAATATTCGGAAGTACTTTTAATTGAACTTATGCTTAAATCGCTTATTAGACTGGCATCTATATTTAAACATTTTTCAACTACTGGAAATACATCATTAAAATATGGAGCTTTTTTATATGCAAAAAATATTGACTTTAATATCTTTTTACGATTATCAATAAACTCAATGTCTTTTATTAGCTTAAAGGAACTAGCTTCTTTTAAGTGTATAGTAACATAGGATATATTATTATTTACAATTATTCTGTTTCTATTTATCCATCCATTTTTAATAAACTCAACATCATCATAAAAAATGAATATGTCAACAGCATTAATTAGCTGAAAATACCCAATATAAGGAAAAAAATATGGTTGCATGATAGCTAGTTTCATACGCTCCAGTTTTTGATGATGCCGATTACCTTATCTTGTTCAGCTTCACTCATGTCCGGATAGAGTGGCAGGCATATAACTTCATCCGCTTTGCGTTTGGCCTGAGGTAATGTTGCACCTTTATTTAAATACCGGTAAGGCGCAAAATCTGATATGAGGGGGTAAAAATACCGCCTCGCATGTATTCCGTTTGATTTGAGGGTTTCAAACAAGGCATCCCTGCTCATGCCATACTGCTGTTTTCTGACAAAAACCGGATAGTAAGCATAATTGTTTGCAAAACCTTTCATGTCCGGCATTACATTTAACCCAGTTTCATGAAATGCATTGGTGTATCTTTTTGCTAATATTTTGCTTTTATTTCTTATTTCATCAAGGTATTTTAAATTCAATAATCCCATAGCTGCCTGTACCTCATTCATTTTAGCGTTGATCCCCGGCATAACTACCGATGTCTGGCTTTCAAAACCAAAGTTTTTCAGGTGGTCCACACGCTCTTTTGTTTCTTTGTCATGGGAAACAATGGCGCCGCCTTCAAAGGTATGAAAAAGCTTGGTGGCATGAAACGAAAGAATGGACATATCCCCTAAGCTGGCAATGCTTTTACCTCTGTATTTTGCACCCATGGTGTGTGCTGCATCGTATATCACGTTTAAGCCATACTTATCAGCGATTCTCTGAATACGCTCCATCTGACAGGGGTAGCCATAAACGTGGACAGGTAAAATAGCCGTAGTATCCGGGGTAATGGCAGCTTCAATTTTTTCCGGATCAAGGGTGCAATAATCAGGTTCTATATCGGAAAAAACTGGCTTTATCCGGTTCCACCACAGGGCATGAGTGGTTGCTACAAAAGAATAAGGTGTGGTGATCACTTCACCCTTTATGCGCATGGCCTGAAGGGCTGTAATAAGTGCCAGGGTTCCATTTGCAAAGAGGGAAACATAGGGTACACCAAGGTATGTTGCCAGCTTTTTTTCAAACAATTGGTGATATTGTCCATTGTTTGTCAGTTGCCCGCTTGCCCATATTTTTTCCAGGTAAGGCTTGAATTCTTCCAGGTCTGGCAAATATGGCTTTGTGACGCATATTTTATTTTTGTTCATAGATATACAAAGTTAAGTTTTTTTCCTTTGCAATTTTTCCCTGAGCAGGTTTTTTAAATACTCAAAATCATCGAGTTTTAGCATGTAAGAAGCCCCGGCATATATCAATATCCCGAGAATGGACTGCACAGTTAACTGTATATAATGGTTTTCTGGTAATAGATATCCGGTCCCAAAAACAATGGCGCCCATAGCCAGGGATAGCATCAGGCCGGGCATCAGCGCGTTTGCATATTCACCGGCTTTGGTATGTATTGTTTTTCCAACATAGTAAAAATTAAGGATTAAGCCAATTAAAGATGCTGCTGTAACACCAAGCAAAAAAGGATAAAAACCAAACAGCAAACCAAGAACCATGGCAGCCAATCCCACCGATTTTTTATAAATATCCAGCTTTAAAAACAAGCCCGACTTCCCTTTTGCAAGTAATGTGCTTACCAAAATTACACTAAGAGGATATGTAGGCCCGCCGATACATAGTATTTGTAACATGGGGACAGATGGCAACCATTTGTCTGTAAAAAGTATCACGATAAACGGTTCTGCAACAATAGCCATGCCAACCATAACGGGAAAGGTAACATAGGCTACAAGGCTCAGAAACTTCAAATGGTGCCGTTTTAATGTTTCATCGTTTTTCTCTTTTGCAAAAACGGGAAACACAATGTTTGTCAAAACCCCGCTGGTGTTTTGTATGGGGAGGTCCCTGCTGGATTTTGCCCTTGTAAAATAACCAAGTTGAGCAGCGGAAAACGCTTTACCGATGATCAGGGTGCTTAAATTTTTATATACCTGGTCCAGCAGGGAGGAAATCAACAATTTTGCCCCAAAACCAAACAAGTTTATGAAAGATTGCTTACTAAACACAAAAGCAGGTTTCCAATTTGAATTTAACCAGTACAATGCATTCGTTACCAGAGCAAAACTCACAGCCTGGCCAACTATTGCATAGACACCAAAATCGTTATAGGCCATAAAAACAGCAACTACCCCTGATATTATCACACCAATTATTTTTATTACATTGATTTTTTTAAACCGCAGTTCTTTTTTCAAAATGGTGGCCTGCACCGTACCTGCGGCGTTAATTAAAAACACCATGGCCATGTATTTGGTGAGTTGTGTTAACTCAGGTTGGTCAAAAAAGGCTGCAATGTACCCGGACGTAAAAAACAACAGAGCATAAAAAATAAAGGCGATCATCAGGTTGTAATAAAACACGGTTGAATAATCCTCGCCGGTTGTGTCTTTTTTTTGTATCAAAGCCGAAGACATTCCCGAATTGATGAAAACCTGTGCTATGGCCATGAATATGGCAAGCATCCCTATCAGACCAAATTCAGCGGGCAGCAACAGGCGGGCAAGGATAATGGAAACGATAAACTGCATCCCGTAATGACCAAGTTTACCCACAAGGTTCCATTTTACCCCTGAAAATACATGATCCCTGATGCTTTCGCTCATTGTCTGTATTTAATAATTAATTACAACTCTTTTTTTCACTGCAAAGCTAATAAAATTCACTTCCATTAGATTTTTTTCTGGCGTAGCCTTAGTTTTTGTAAGTTTACCATAATTTATGATTATTTTAGCGTATGCTTTGAGTGTATAGTACAATGAAAAAAACTATCTGCATATTTGTTAGCTTATTGATTACCGGCGTTGCGTTTGCCCAGATTCCTGATGAACACCTGCAACTGTGGTTGATATCCGATTCTGTTGAATTAAATGCAGGAAAAGTTTCAGTATGGTATGACCAAAGTGGACATGACCACCATCTTAATCAAGCTAACACAGATGCTCAACCTACCGTTGAAGATTCAACAATACTGAATAATTTTCCCACTGTTAATTTTGATGGTATTGATGATTTTATGGAGGTGGATTTTGGAATAGAATTTGAACAACCTAACACTATTTTTATTGTTTTTAATTCAGAGAATACCCCAAATACTGCTGCTGGGGTTTTAGATGGTATTACAGATCATGGCATTATGTTTACACTAAGTAGTGATAATACTTTAGCGACGATATCAAATAACTCAACAACATCAAATCAATTGAAATATGATAAAACTTTTCCATTTGATTTTATTTTATCTACCATTATTTATAATGGTTCAAATAGTATCTTGCTCGAAAATGGAGAAGTAAAAATATCCGGTACTCTTGATAATTACAGTATTTCTGATTTACAAATTGGTCGAAGAACATGGTTAAATACAAAATATTCAAATATCAGCATTGCTGAATTTCTTTTTTATGATACTGTTTTAAACGAAACAGACCGGCAACAGATAGAAGCTTACCTCATGAGCAAATACGCACCGCCCGTTGATCTAGGCACGAACATAAACATTCCATATGGTTTTTGTGACACTAGTATTACTACAGCAAACAAAACCTGGTTTACGGATCATCAGTGGAGCTCGGGTGAAACTGATTCTGTCATCACGGTAAATGCATCCGGCACCTATACCGTCACCGTTACCAGCATTTTTGGAGTGACCTCAACAGATGCTGTGCAGGTAAGCTATCCGGCATTCGTTCAGAAAAGCGATACCGTTATTTGCGCCGGCGATACGCTTGCATGGAGTCCGGGTTTATCGCCTGATGCTTACGATTACCTGTGGTCTGATGGCAGCACCGACAGCGTGCTTAATATACACGAAGCCGGTGATTACTGGGTGGAAATCAGCGACACACTGGGTTGCAGCCGCCGTTCCGATACCATACATATTTCCGTTGATTCCTTTCCGCTGCTTTCTGCCCTTGAAACCAACCAGGATGTATGCGACGGTGCATCCCTTGGCTTATCATCCCCCCTGCCTGCAGAAGCATACCTGTGGAGTACCGGCAGCACGGACAGTACCTGCCTTATCAATGGTGGCGGGGAATACCGGGTTAGCCTGACAAATGACAGGGGTTGTGTGCTTAAGGACACTAGCCAGTTAAGCATTATTGGCACCGCACCGGATGTGGACTTTAGCTTTGATACGGTATGCCTTGGCAACCCAACGCATTTTACTGATTTGTCTGAACCAGGCGATGATATTCTGTCCTGGGCCTGGGATTTTGGGGATGGTAACACAGATACAGCATCCAGTCCTGAATACACATTTCCACTGTGTGACACCTTCCCTGTTAGCCTGACAATCAATACACTAAATTGCACAAACAAAATCACAAAAGAGGTATTTACAAAACCATTACCACATGCTATGTTTAGTACATGGGGTGAAGTCGATACCTATTGTATTAATACACCAATACAATTTATAAACGAATCTGATAGCAGCACTGGCCAAACCCTTTCTTATCAGTGGGATTTTGGTGATTCAGCTGAGTCAACATTACCTCATCCGACCCATCAATACAGTGAAGCGGGTGCTTATAATGTTATCCTTGTAGTCACACAGGAAAATTCATGTGCAGATACATTTCATAATAATATATTGATAGAAAATGACTTTACTGCAGCAAATGATCCTGATTTGATTAATCCTTCACAATCCATAATAATTCCAGCCAATTCAAATGTTGATTTTACATGGAATGTATCGGAGGATGCCCTTTTTTATGATTTTTACATTTCAAGTGACAGCCTTTTTAACAACGTTTTGGCATATCAGGACAGCCTTTTTCAAAACCTTGTAAATACAGATATTACATGGGGTTTTGATACCTTGTATTGGAAAGTCAGAGCGCATAACAGATGCAATGAAATCACAGAATCAGAAATACGGCATTTTATGGTTTTCAATCCGGCAAATGCGCATTTACATTTATGGTTACAGGCAGATTCTGTTGAATTACAAGATACTGCAGCTATGACCTGGTATGATTTAAGTGGAAATAATAATCATTTGTACCAGTCTCTAGAGGATTTTCGTCCCGTCTTTTTGGATTCCATTGATAAAATAAACTTTCATCCTGTCATCAGCTTCGATGGTGTTGATGATTTCATGAGTGGTTCTTTTGCAGATACGATTCCTCAGCCCAATACAATATTTATTTTGTTTAATTTCAGTGCCCCTATCCCTGCTGGTATATATGATGGATTACCAGGAGGTAGGCATACAATGGAAGTCCACGGTGATGGTGATAAATTAATGTTCAGTGCTTCTGACGAAAACCACTGGAAATATTATAACATCAATGTTCCCCTTAATTACCAATTAAATGCAACGGTTTATCATGGTAATAACACCATAAGTTACGAAAATGGTTTTGCTAAAACACTGGAAACGGGATTTTCTGGGGATATTACAGACAGTTTAGCTGGTCTGGAAATTGGCAGACGCACAAGATACAACACGAAATATGCTAAAATAAACGTTCCTGAAATTATTGTATATGATACCGTGTTAAGCAATAATGAAAGGCAATTTGTGGAAAAATATTTGCACGACAAATACGCCCCCCCCGTCAACCTCTCTTACGATATTCGGGTGCCGTACGGGTTTTGTGATACCACCATTACCACGGCGGAGGAGGCGTGGTTTACGGATTATGCCTGGAGTACGGGAGATACCACACCCACCATCACGGTGAGTGAGGGCGGTGAGTACGAGGTGACGGTAACTGACATTTTTGGTTTTACCAGCACGGATGACATCCGGGTGTATTACCCTGAAGTGAATGTGCCCGCGCCGGTTTCTGAGGTTTGCTACGGCGATACCCTCACCTGGGATACGCAGCTTGAGGGCAGCGATTACAGCTTTTCCTGGCTGAATGCCTCCTCCACCGGCAGCAGCGCACAATACTGGCAAAACACACAGGCTGCCGTGGAAATCACCGACAGCCTGGGCTGTGTTTACCGCAGCGATACCATCAGCGTGCAGCTTGATATGTTCAGCGAAACGGCCGGCTTTGGTCAGCAGGACACTGCCCTCTGCATCGGCAACCGCCTTACTTTCCTCAATGGTGCCGATGAAGCCGTAAGTTACCAGTGGCAGGATGGCAGTACCGATGACGAATTTCTGATTGAAAGCGCCGGCACCTACCACGCCACGGTTACCAACGATTTGGGCTGTGTGGCTGTGGATACCGTGGACGTGAGCATTCTGGGCACCGTTCCCGAGCCGGATTTTGACATTACCGGGCATTGCGCCGGAGCAGAGATCAGTCTGGAAGATCAGTCTGCCAGTCCGGATGGCACCATCACCGCCTGGGGATGGAGTAGTGGCGGCACTGTGTTTGACAATCAGCAAAACAGCAGCATTTCGTTCGATACCGCCGGCAATTACGACATCAGCCTGGAGATCTATACCGATGTGGGCTGTCACAACACGCTTAGCCAAACGGTGGAGGTGCACCCGCTGCCTGTGCCGGATTTTGCCCCGCTGACAGCATGTGAAGGCAATGAAGTGTATTTTGACAACCTCAGCACCCTTTCGCAGGGAGAGCAGGCCTATACCCGCTGGCAATTTTCCGCCGGTGGTGAATATCAAACCGGCAGCGTCAACGGCATCAGCCATGTGTTTGACACGGCAGGAAGCTATCAGGTGAGCATGGAAGCGGTTTCGGAGCAGAACTGTGCGGATGAAATCACCCGAACGGTGGACATCCGGTCTGCACCTGAAGCGGATTTTGTCACCTCAGCAATTTGTGAGGGGCAGCCGGCCTGGTTCATCAATCAAAGCAGCACCATAGAAACCAACCCCATCATGAGCTGGAGCTGGGATTTCGGCGATGGTGATGTCAGCACGGAAAGCTCTCCTCAACATCAGTACGAAACCACCGGATTGCAGGATGTGGAACTGCGTGTCACCAGCCTCAACGGCTGCACCGACACCCTGCGCCAAAGCATTGAGATATCGCCCGTACCGGAAGCCATGGTTTCCGGCACCACCGCTTGCGCCGGTCAGCCCCTGACCCTCACCGACAGCTCTGTCATCAGCAGCGGCAGCATCACAACCCGTAACTGGCAGGTGGACAGCCTCAGTTTCAACACAGAAGCACCGGAAGTGACATTTGCCGATACCGGCAGCTACAACCTGCAGCTCAGCGTGGAAAGTGATGCCGGCTGTCAGGATAGCTGGACCGGTGTGTTGCAGGTGATGCCCACACCCGAAGCGGATTTTGAGCTTCCCTCCGACTGGGGCGCGGTACCACTCAGTCTGACAGCTGACAATCTTTCTTCCGGGGCAGAAAGCTATCTCTGGCATTTTGGCGACGGCGAAAGCTCCACACAGGCTGAGCCCACCCACACCTGGCAGGACAGCGGCCGCTACGAAATTACTATGGTGGCAATTTCGGCTGAAGGCTGTACAGATACCATACGCCGCACTTTGCGCGTGATTGTTCCTGTCATTGATCTTGCCGTGCTGGACGTGCGTGCGGACATGGACGGGAATTATTTGCTGGTTGAAGCCGACATTGCCAATGCCGGTTCAGTACCGGTAGACAATCCGGCAATGGAACTCAGCACCTCCGGCGACAAACGTCAGCGTGAGGTTCTGGATCACACATTGCATGCCGGTGTGGTGGAAACATATCTGTTCAACACCCGGCTTTGGTTTGCCGATGGCGAATTGCCCGATTACATTTGCGTGTGGATTGATCCGGTAAGTCCGGACGATGCCCCGGAAAACAACGAAAAATGTCAGCTACAGGATGCGGGTTTCCGTTTGCTTGACGTGTATCCAAACCCGGTGAATGATGAACTCAGCATATCCCTTGTCATGCCCGAAAACGGCGATGTCAGGCTGCAGTTGTTTGACAATGCCGGCCGTCTGCTTTTCAGCAAAGAACACAGCCTGAACAAAGGCCACCGTGTGATGACAATGGATGTATCACCATACAGCCAGGGCAGCTACAGTCTGCGTGTCACCTACGGTGATGAAAGTGGGGTGGTGAATTTTATGGTGAGGTGATGAACCGGTGATTTCGGCTATTCAATCCTGAACCGGTGATTTCGGCTCCGCTCAATCACCTACTATGTATACATTAAGGTGGC
>CAZTNS010000075.1:0-14928 GCA_964615585.1 uncultured Bacteroidales bacterium
TTAATAGTGTTTTATATCGATCTTTATCGTTTTGCGGTGAATTTTTCGGGTTAATCTCAGAGCTTCTGCTCCCGGAATTGTGAATCAATAATTTATAAAAATATAAAAACAATCTATTATGTCGTAAAATTGTCGCATTTTGTAATTTGTAATGTGTTTTGTGGTTTAATATCAGTTGTTTATGTTTTTATAGAATTTTACTGTATTCCCGACATAAAAATGCGGCATTATGTTTTAATGCGGATCAGGAGTTCTGAATTTTTGTGTTATACGAATATTAAAAGCCTATCATTTATGAATGATTATTTTGCATGTCTTGTGGCCTTTGTTTCCAATGATTTTTATTAAATAAACCCCGTTTTTAACATTATTGACAGCCAGTTCATATTTTTTATTGTGTACCTGTACATCTATGAGGCGTTGACCATATATATTGAAAATTTTTATTTGTTTAATGTGTTCATCTGATGTAAAAGAAAGGGCAGAGGCAGAATTGTTGATGATGAGGTTTTGAAAGTACGTTTCGTTAACAAGATTAATGGGGCCGTTGATGTTTATGGTATAAGCCCTTATCGAAGAGTCTTCTGCGGTTACCCAGGCCTGGAAGTCATTTGTGACATATACATTTGTATCATGAATAAATAGTGTATCAACATTTGAAATTTTCACTATGTTGAGCTTAGCATGTTTTGATATAGTCAACGCATTTATTAATTCACCGGTCAGAACACTATCATTTAGTGTTATCGTTTGGTTTGCTGAATCAAGCGTTCCGGTTTCCGTAGATATTATATAATTTAAACCGGAAAGTTTGTGTATTGCATATTTTTTTACAGATTCATCTTCAGCAGTAACCCAAACACACATTCCGGAATCTACAAATGTAGTGTCTTGTCCGTTTACCGGTGTTCCGTTTGTGTCGCACGAGTTCATTATTTCTATTGAAGCATTATTGGAAACAGTTAATCCGTTTTTAAAACCGGAAACATATAAGGTATCCGGAACTTTTAATATAAATGCATTATTATCCAACAGGCCATATCTTGTACTGATGATGAAGTTTGAGTCGGATAAAGCCAATCCATAGTTAAATCTTGCCCAGGTACCCGTTCCACCGAGTGCATCCAGCCATTTATCTGTATCACCATCATTTACCCGGGCATGTTGGCCGGTATGTATGTTTGATTCAAGGACAACATACCTTTTGCCGTGTTCATATGCATATTTCCATTTCCAAAGGTTTGCATCATTTAAGGTACCGTCAGCATGTAAATAATCCTGGTCATTGGATTGTGCTTCAACATAACCACCTTTCCCTGCCATTGTTTTTAACCTGATAAAACCATTTTCTCCTGCTTCAACATAAAATACCTGGGATGAATCAGTGATGGTATCTGCAGTAGCTTGTAATTGGTTGGCTGATGTTGTAAGGTATTGATCCGTAATATATGATTTTATCCAGATATATTTATTTATGGGAGCTGCAGGTTCTTCAATACGGGAAACATCAAACAGCTTTATAATGGTAAGGGAGATGGAGTCGAGTGTAGTTACAAAGCCGCTGTCATTCAATGTTATATTTCCTTTTTCACTAAAAACCGGCAATGTATCATGCCTGTTTGTTCCTGTATATACCCGGCGGGAATACGAAGAAGGGGCAGATAAATTATGAAGGTATATTTTGCTTTCTACATGTTGATTGTTTTTATTCATTAAAAATATTGTCAGCTCTTTTTTTGTTGACGAATAGGTGGAATAATTCCTGATATACCCGCTCACTCTGTTCGTTGATACAAAATCAGTATTAATGTTTTCATTTATTATTTTAATGATTTCTCCGGTGGGTTTGCGATTGTTTAAACTATCATTTGTGAGTGCATTTCTCAGGTCTCCATTTCCATGTTCGCCTTGCCACGGACTGTGTGAACACCAGTATAAATTTCCTTTTACTTTTTCAGTCATTAGTTGTCCCATGCACTGATCAAACCAGCATAGCGACCTGTATAAATCGTTTTGGGTTCCGTCCGGCCATCCTGAAGGTGGTGTTGCATTGGTTTCTGTAATATAAACATCCATGTCTGGTTTTGGAGATGAATTTAATGTTGAAAGCAATGTTTCAATCAATGGTATATGTATGCCTTCAAATTCTTTCCAGGTGTCATACCCGCCTGAAGTCCAGGATGCTCCCCATAAGTATTGCTGGGTTGTCATAAAATCTATGTTGTGGTAACAGCTATCTAAGACATCTCTAAACCAATCTTCTTGATTCAGAATAGCAGGTGCAATATAAATAGTGGAATCAACATTTTTCATAGCATTTGCAAAATCATTGTATAGAGTTATGTATTCGGTTTTTGACAACAAGTTTTCATGAAGGTCCTGTTCATTTCCTAACATCCAAAGTTTTACATTATATCCTTTTAATATATTGGCGTATCTCACCCAGTCTATGGCTAACTGCTTAAGCTCTTCGTATGTAGGGCCGTCCTGATATTTGTAGGATAAAACATTCACACAAACAAAAGGTTCAGCTTCAATATCATTGCATATATTAATGAATTCATTAAAATCCATTGCCTTTTTAAATTCTCCGGTAGTATCTACAGCCCATGTCCATGAGCCCGGATCTTCATGTAATGAAGCAATTTTGGGTTTTATATCTGTCGTATCACTATAAGGAGGTGTGGTCCATAAGTAATTGTTAGATAAATGGCCATATGGAAACCGGATCATCTTTATGCCCATGTCTTTAAAGGCCTGAGCATTTGTTTTGTTTCTCGGCCAATTTGTGTCCGAATCCATTAACCAGCAGCTTACTATGCCTGTAGGGTTTTCAGGGATGGTTTTGATGGTTTGGGCAATGTTGATATCAAATACTTCCTGGGATTTACTATTCCATGAAATAAAGAAAATCAATGAGAAAAATAAAAAACTAATAATTGTTTTGGCTCTTTTCATATGTTTTTTATTATAAGTTAATTGAGTTAATTGAGTTAATCAGAACCCGTCCATAAAGTCAAGTGTTTGGATCATAATGTTCGGTAACGAGGCTTGCGAAGCCTGCCCCGTAAGGAAAAATGACTGTATTGGGGTTAGCGGACATTATGGAAAAACACTAATTAAGTTGGTTTTATTCTAATAAATGGTTGATAAATTTAAAAAATTGTGTTTTTGGGCATTACGGAACAAAACTCAAAGTTCAATGTTTATTTCAATTGAAAAGTGTACCATTTTAATACAAAATTAATGTTTTTTTGGCACCACTGCAATTATTGTGGAAAAAGTAAATTGGTTATCCGTTTTTATGCCTAATTATTTCAATTGATTTTCTTCATTTACCCCGAACCCTAAGGGAGTGAAGAAAATCAATTGCTCCCTTTAGGGCCTGATGTAAAACAATTGATTTTCTGGACTTTAATTTTGCCTAAGGCATAAAAACAGATAATCATTAAAAGGATTATTAGAATATAGAATTCATAAGACAGAATTCATAATGAAAAAAGGACAAAAAGGTTTAAAGAGAAAAAGCGGATAAAATGAGGTTTTTGATAGTAAAAACAAACCAAACCTTATCATCCCGTCTAATGTCCCGCCAAGAGTTCTGTAATTTTTATTTTTGCCTTTCAGAAAAATGCTTCGAATCTCCCCATTGTCCGAAACAAGGTATCATGCCTGTTTTGGATAATGAGTCTTTCAATGATTGTTTTGAAATATGTTTTATCGGTTTGTCACAGTAGAGGTTGTAATTCCCGGTATATTTTGGAGGGGTTAATAGTGGCATGATTACATTGGCGCCGGCCATGAGTCCGGCTTCTTTTCCTCCGGGATGCAGGGTTTCAAGTGCGGTGGTAGATGCAATATTGATGTCGGGCATCATGAGCCGGAGTACTGCAATCATGTTCAATCCCAGGTTGTATGCCTCGGTTTGATTGTATTCTTTTGCATCCAGGGGCGTGTTGTGGTGGGGAATGTAAGGCCCCATGCCAACCATGTCTATATCCATCTGTTTCATAAAAAGCAAGTCACCGGCCAAATGATCCAGGGTTTGAAAAGGCGCTCCAATGAGTACACCTGTCCCGGTTTGGAAGCCTGTTTCGCGTATCCACCCGAGGCATTGTTTGCGATGATTAAAACACATCTCAGCCGGATGAATTTTTGCATAATAATCAGGGTCTGACGATTCAATCCGCAACAGGTACCGGTGAGCTCCCGCTTCATAGAACCGTTTGTAGGTTTCTTTGGTTTGTTCGCCTACACACAAGGTAATTCCCATGTGAGGGTAATGCTGTTTAATTGTTTGTGCAACATCTTCAACAAAATCAATAAAGAGGGGGTCATTGCGTTCGCCTGACTGCAGTACCAGCGAGCCATAGTCTTCCCGGTGGCACACTTCAACTGCCTGCATGATCTCTTCTTTAGACATGGTGTAGCGTCCTGTTTCATGATTTGATTTGCGGATGCCACAATAAAGACAATCATTTTTGCATACATTCGAAAACTCTATCAACCCCCTTAAATAGACATTGTTAGATAATGTTTTGTCACGCACAGTAACAGCCATGGCATGGAGGTCCTTTTGTTTGTCTCCACGCGCATTTAATAAGTCAATTATATGGGATTGGGATATGTTTTTCAACTTTTGTCTCTTGTCACTGTTAGTTGTTGCTGTCTTTTATAAATACAGGTCACGTTCCCCGGCAATAATTTTTTGATACTGCTTTTTAAAGATATCCAGCAATTTGTTTTCTTTAAAAAAGGGCATTTTTTCAACTTCTTTAATTTCTTTTTGGATCAGTTGTTCCCCTATTGTTTTTGTCGCTTCAGAAGCATAATCGTCTAAATACTCACGGAATGTTAAGATGGCATTTAGTTTACAAAACTTCCCTTCCACACAACCTTTTAGCAAGCCCATGATTTTATCTCCTGTTCTGCCACACCTGTAACCGGCTGTACAAAAAGAGGTGATCATGTCTTTATGTGCCAGTTCGCGTACCACTTCGTCCATGTTACGGGTATCGCCCAGCATGAATTGTTGTTTCTCACTCACTTGCTCTAAAGGTTTGCCCTGGTTCATATCTGTCAGTTTCAATGCTTCCGTATAGCCTCCGATGCCAATTTTAGTGGAGGCATCGGTTTGGGTACATCCTACGTCAATCACATTCATCCTGAGTTCGGGGCGTTCCCTTGCGGTAATAATCAATCCTGTGTAAGGCACGGCCAGCCGGATGACCGTTACCAGCTTTTTGAAATCTGCATCCGAGACTTTGTGTTTTGAGTTGATGCTTACATCGGAGTTACTTGCAGGAGTGAGCCGCGGAAATGAGATAGTATGCGGGCCGATTCCGAATTGACGTTCCAGGTCAATAGCATGGTATAATAAACCCATCACTTCGTATCTCCAGTCGTATAACCCAAATAAGGCCCCAATGCCCATGTCGTCTATGCCTGCTTCCATGGCACGGTGCATAGCATATAAACGCCATTGAAAATGGGCTTTCGGGCCTGCAGTATGAATATCTTTATATGTTGGCTTGTGATATGTTTCCTGGAAAACCTGGTATGTGCCAATACCTGTTTCATGTAGTTTTTTCAGGTCTTCAACAGACATGGGCGGTGCATTTACATTGATCCTCCGGATATTGCCGGTGCCGGGACCGTGAGGAGCTTTTTTACGTGCACTGTAAATGGCTTCGAGCGAACGCACCATGTAATCTATATCTGAATACGGGTGTTCGCCATACACAGCAATCATACGTTTGTGGCCTTCTGCAATTACGGCTTCGGTTTCCTGTACAATTTCATCCGGTGATAGTACCTTTCGGCATTCCACCTTATTTGAACTCCTGAATCCACAGTACCTGCAATTATTCACACAATAGTTGCCACAATAAAGAGGAGCAAAAAACACAATCCGGTTGTCATACACCTTTTGTTTTACTTTCAACCCGGTTTCATACATCTCCTGCCATAATTTGTCGTCTTTTACATGCAATAGAGCAGCCGTTTCCGAAGGCGATAGCCGTTCTATTTGCAATGATTTTTGCAGAATTTCCCTGACATGTGATTTGTCCGGTTCCTGATTTTGTTCCAAATCGGTTTGAATGGTTTGTTCATCAATAAAATCTTTGCCATTGATAAGGTACTTGTCAATTTGACCCTGTTTAATAACCTGATCAGCCCATTCGTTCACAGATGTATGTTTGGTTACTTTCATAACTCCTCCTTATTGTTATATGCCATAAAGATACCAAAGTTTTAAAAATTGCAAGGCGCCGGGAGTTGATTACCAGGCGCTTTGTTTTTTTATTTTTTGTTCTTTGTTTTTAGTTATTCGCTTTTTAATACTTTGTTCACTTCCGGTATCAGTGTTTTGGCTGTGACTGGTTTTTTTAAAAAGCCTTCCACTTCAAAATAATGAGATACTCCATTTTCGTCCATGTAATCCACACCTTGTAACCCATTTGCTTTATTTCTGATCAATAACACATTCAACTCTTTTAATTGGGGGTCTTTTCTGAATTCCCTTGCCATATCCTGGATGCTTTCTTTTTGTCCGTCTGTTGTAGTCAATACATCAACAGATGTTTGAATAAGCTTGGGTACATTTTTAAATTCAGGGTCTTTGTTTAGCTCTTGCGCTATTTCAAAGCCTTCGTAGTGCGTGGTGAGCATTACATCCAAAATAAAAAGGTCGGGTTTAACGGCTTTGGCTTTTTGCAACCCTTCTTCTTTATTGTTTGCTGTCTCTACCTGGAAATTTTCTTTTTCAAGCGCCGCTTGATAAACATTGAGTACGTCCAGGTCGTCTTCGATAATAAGAATTTTTTTTGTTTCCATGATGATTTGGTTTTTGGTTTATAAAATGAGTCCGCAATCTTTAATGATTGTTTTTAGATAAAGTGACAGTAAATTTGCTTCCTTTATTTTTTTCACTTTCCACATGTATATCTCCATGATACATGTCTGTTATTTTTTTGGCAATGGATAATCCAAGTCCACTGCCTGAAATATGTTTTGTATTTTCATTCTTAATCCTTACAAATTCTTTAAATAATTTGTGTTTATCGTTTTCAGACATCCCGATTCCTGTATCTTCCACCACAATCTTAATGCAATCTTTTTCTTCATTGATATAGCAGTTAACCTTTCCGTTTTCTTTGTTGTATTTTACTGCATTGGATATCAGGTTATTAAAAATCATCTCCATGTCTTCCGGGTTGGCAATGAATGAATAATCCTTTTCTGCATGCAACTTTACTTCCACATCTTTTTGGATGGCAAGAGGCCTGACGGAATCTATGGCATATGATGCAATTTCATTCAGCAATACATTTTTCACTTCCTTTTCTTTGGTACGTGTTTGAATTTTGGTCAGGTCGAGCAGATCCATGATAAGTGCTTTCATTCCGTTGGCACGGGCAATCGAGCGGTCAATCACATGATTATAATCTTTTAGTTGTTCTCCGAGCTGTTGGTCTTTCATCATATCAAGGTATCCGAGAATGGCATTCAACGGAGATTTAAGCTCGTGTGACAGGACAGACATAAATTGAAAGCGGGTCTGCCGCCCTTCCTTTTTAATTTGTTCAGTAATACGGTTTAAGTATAATTGTTTTGTGATGGTGTTGATAGAGGCACGCAGTTCCTGCGGTGTAAACGGTTTGTGGATAAAATCGGCAGCCCCTTCGTCTGTGGCTTCCACGGCTATTTCAAGCGAAGGATATGCTGTAATCATGGCTACTTTGCAATCATAGTCTTTGCTTGAAATTTTGTCTAACACATCAATGCCTTGTATACCGGGCAATTTATTATCCAGCAAAACAATATCAGGCACTTCTTTTTCCATAAGCGCCAATCCGTCTTCTCCTGTTTGTGCTGTGTTTATGGAAAAGTTGATGTTCTCATCCATAAAAGGAAACTGCAGGGTGTAGTTTTGTAATGTCCGCTTGATGCCATTGCAGATACCTTGCTCATCATCTATTACCAGTATTTTTATTGTTTTCATTTGTCTGTTATTATATGTTTATTCCACAAAAAACTATAGAGCACGGATTCTTTGTAATCTCAATCCTGACAGGGTTTTGTTCTTAGTCCTCACGCCTTCTGCCAATCATCAATTTTGAAAGATCCTCGGTATCCTGATCTCAAAGCGGGTACCTGTAGGCCCTTTTTTCGGATCGGCATTAGATGTAACAGTAATTTTGCCTTTGTGCATTTTAATGATTCCGTAAATGGTTGGCAATCCCAGTCCCGTTCCTTTACCCGTGTCTTTGGTCGTGAAAAATGGCTCAAAAATCTGGGTTACAAATTCTTCTTCAATACCTTTTCCATTATCTTCAATGGTGAAATACAAGTTATTTACTTTTTCATAGATTTTGAGTTTAATAACTCCTCCCTCAGGCATTGCTTCAAATGCATTTTTGGTGAGATTGTTGAAAACCTGTGTCATTTGTTCTTCATCCACCATAATAATGGGGTTGTCCAGTTCCGAATTTAGCTCAATATTTATATTTTTAGGTATTACCAATGAATTCATACTTCGTTTCACCAGTTCAACTGCATTTACCGCCGTATAATTTACCTGGTCTTTCCGTGAAAAGCTTAACAGGCCACTTACAATTTTCCGGCATCTGCCCGCCTGTTCTACAATTTGCTCGATGTCTTCCCGCAATTGAGAGTCTTTTGGACAGTCTTCCAACAGCAGGTTGCTATACATGATGATCACTCCAATTGGGTTGTTCAACTCATGAGCAATGCCGGCTGATAATTGTCCCATTCCTGCAAGCTTCTCTTTTTCTTTGAGAGTACGTTGCATTGAAGCAAGCTCTTTATTTGATTTTTCCAGTTTTTCATTGTATCTGTGCAGGCGTTCAATTGAATAAGGGAGGCACATTTCATTTTCTGCAATCCCTTTATAAATGGCTATGGCATGATCCCAGCAGGTGCTATACCCACAAGCGCCGCAGTCGAGATAATCCTCGGGATTTGCTTTTCCCATTTTGGTCAGTATTTCAATGATCTTTTCGGGTTTAGGAGAGTCCAGTCTCTGGTCCCTGGCTTCATGATGTTCACTAAAATCCAGTTGTGCGTAAGTACGAACATGTTCTTCCCATACTTTTTCGTTAAAGTTTTTTAGCTTTTTAATCACATAGTTTCGAACAGCTTTTCTGCGGGAATAATTTTTCCCGTTTTTGGTTGTGCCGGGTCCCATAATGCATCCTCCACATGCAAGCAATTCCAGGTGTTGGTTTGCCACATCCCCGGATTCAAATTCTTTGAGTGCTTCCTGGAAGTTGGGCTTGTTTTCAGATACAATCACATTGCCGTCAAACAGGTTGTCGGGCATTTCAATGGCCTGAAGCAACCCTCTGCTGATGGGAAATATGGCACCGCGTCCGGCAACAGGTGGGTCAAAATCAGTTGGTTTTACGTGTACAGGGTCTATTTGACTGGCTTCAAACATATCTCTTAATTCCCTATAGGTAAGGACTTCATCTACTTCATCTGATTCAGCTTTTTTAGAGAAGCAGGGGCCGATGAACACTATACGGGTGTTATCTCCATATTTTTTCCTGATGACTCTTGTCATAGCTACCATAGGAGAAGCGATGCGGGCGATCTGTCCTACCAGCTCGGGATGGTATTTCCCGATATAATTCACAATGGTAGGACAGTCACCTGTAATGATGGGTTCATGCTGTTTGTCAGCAAAGATCTCTTTATACTTCCTGGCTACCAGGTCTGCTCCAAAACCAACCTCTGTCACATAATCAAAACCTAATTCCCTCATCATCCCTACGAATGTTTTATAATCGTTGAATTCTGAAAATTCAGCGGGGAAGCTGGGTGCTACAGTGGCGGCTACTTTATCACTCGAACGAAGCATTTCGGTTACAGCATCAACCGTGTTTAAAAAAACCTTTGCTTCCTGGCTGCAAACATTCACACAATTTCCACATCCTATGCAACGTTCGTTCATCACTTCTGCCTGCCCATTCACAATCCGGATCGCTTTACATGGACATTCCCTTACACAGGTATAGCATACCCTGCAACGGCCTTTTACCGTGAATACCAATTGCCGGTTTTTTATCTTATTGTCCATGTTTTTTTAATGTTTTCGTTTATTTTATAATTTTAGTAAAGATTTAATCTCTCGTTCCAGCTGGTCGGGGCGTATATCTTTGTCAAGATAGCGGTCTGCTTTGATCCATCTTTTTTCCGCTTCGGATGTTAGCCCGAAGTTTCTTCCGGTTTGTGATTTCACGGCTGTTGCCAGGATCACCGGAACATCCGGGTATTTCTTTTTGATCCGGTAGCTTAAGATGAAACCGCTGTCTTCATTTTCCATCATCAGGTCAAAGATAGCCAGGTCGGGTTTAATGTTCTCAAGGAGCTTTTCAGCTTCTTTCTGGCTGCTTGCAGTAACAGTATTAAATCCCATGTTTTCTACCTTTAGCTTTGTCTGATAGAGAAAATCCTGGTCATCATCCGCTAATAATATGGTTATATTGATTGCATCCATAATTGTAATGTTTATAGTATGATTAAATGAGTACCTCTTTGTTCCGTTTTCTGTAAGTTGTATGAAGCAAATTATGGCTTCTCTTTCCCAATGGGGTGCCAAGGAATTTTTCATAAAGTTCTTTGACCTCGGGATTGCTGTGAGACGTATTCAATGCTTCATTTTTGTCAAGGTCATACAAGCACTTGATCCTGGCTTTCAGTGTCTCCTTGTCGGTAGAAAGAGGTTGTCCGCCGCCGTTTATGCATCCGCCCGGGCAGGCCATCACCTCGATAAAATGAATGTCATTTTTCCCGGCTTTAATCTCTTCCAGTAGTTTCTCAGCATTCTTAAGCCCGCTTACCACGGCTACACCCAGTTCAATACCATTGATATTGACGGTGGCTTCTTTTCTGCCTTTTAATCCTCTTACATCTTTGAATGCGAGGTCTTCTTTATCTTTTCCTGTTATGCTGTAATATGCGGTCCGTAAAGCAGCTTCCATTACACCGCCAGATGCGCCGAATATTTTACCGGCTGTACTTCTCATTCCCAGGGGTGAATCTGCTGATTCGGGAGCAAGACTTTGAATATCTATGTTATAGAGTTTTATCAACGCGGCCAATTCACGAGTGGTCAGCACCGCATCTACATCAGCAACACCTTTGCTAATCATTTCCTGCCGGTTTGCTTCAAACTTTTTAGCAGTACATGGCATGATAGACACGTGGAACATTTTTTCCTTTGGGATTCCTGCTGCTTCTGTAAAATAATTTTTTACAATGGCTCCAAGCATTTGCTGTGGCGATTTGCAGGAAGAGATATGTTCAATCATGTCAGGATAAAATTCCTCTACATATTTAATCCATGCAGGGCAGCAGCTTGTAAATAAAGGCAATGTACCTCCATTATTAATCCTGTCGAGTAATTCATTGGCTTCTTCCATAATGGTTAGATCGGCAGAGAATGAAGTATCAAACACATGGTTGAATCCCATTCTTCTGAATGCTGCATGCATAATGCCTGCTACATCTTTTCCCGGTTTGATGTTAAATTCTTCGCCTAATGTTACCGAAACAGCCGGGGCATGTTGTACTACCACGGTAACCTCCGGATCGTGCAATGCATCTTTAACCCGTTCAATGTCGCTTTTAGGGATGAGTGCCCCGGTAGGGCATACCTGGATACACTGTCCGCAGTTTACGCAACTGGATATATTCATTCCCTTGTTATAAGCAGTACCAATAAATGTATTGCTTCCCCTGTTGATGAAATCTATGGCCGATACGGCTTCGATCTCTTCGCATACCCGTACACAACGACCGCATAAGATACATTTGTCAGGGTCTCTTACAATACTGGTACTGGCCTGATCAACATGAGAATCCTTTTTAGCCTGTGGCATAAGCCGCCGTTCGGTAATATTCAGTTGTTCTGCCAAACCTTGTAATTCACAGTTTCTGTTTCGTTCACAGTAAAGGCAATCATCAGGATGGTTGGCCAGCAGTAATTCTACAATGGTTTTCCGGGCTTCCACAACTTTATAAGAATGTGTGTATACCTTCATCCCATCACTTACAGGATAAGAACAGGATGTAATCAGGTTATGGAATCCTTCTACTTCCACAACACACATTCTACATGCTCCTGAAGGGGGTAAACCGTCAATATGGCACAGTGTTGGGATATTGATTCCCATTTTTCGTGCTACTTCAAGGATGGTTTCTCCTTTTTTGGCATTTACCCGTGTGTTATTAATTTCTAATTGTATTGCCATGATATATATATTTATATTTTATTCAACCATAATAGCATCAAACTTACATACATTTTTACATGTGCCGCAAGCAATGCATTTTTCATCAACAATAAAATGCGGAACCTTTTTAGAGCCAATGATGGCGTCTGTCGGGCATTTTCTGGCACATAATCCACAACCGGTGCATTTATCCACGTCTATTTTAAATGTTTTCATATCCTGGCACACTTTTGCCGGACATTCCCTGTCAAATACGTGTTGTTCGTATTCGTCCCTGAACCAGGTTAAGGTGCTTATAACCGGGTTGGGAGCTGTTTGCCCGAGTCCGCATAATGAAGTCTCCTGGATCACCGGGGCCAGTTTTTCGAGCATGATTACCCCTTTGAACCTGTCTAATGCCTCGTTTTTACCTCTTGGTTTTGATGTAAGGCTTTCGAGAATTTCCAGCATTTTGCGTGTACCCTCTCTGCAGGGGATGCACTTACCACAGCTTTCGCGCTGGATAAAATCCATGAAGAATTTGGCCACATCCACCATGCATGTTTCTTCGTCCATTACCACAAAGCCGCCTGAACCCATCATGGCGCCAACCGTCTTAAGTGATTCATAATCAACCGGAATGCCGAGGTTTTTTTCAACAATACATCCGCCGGACGGGCCGCCGATTTGAACGGATTTGAATTTTTTATTGTTTGGTATGCCGCCGCCTATGGTATAAACAATATCCTGAACAGATGTACCCATGGGAACCTCTACCAACCCGGTATACTTTATTTTTCCGGATAAGGCAAAAACTTTTGTTCCTTTTGAATATTCTGTTCCCACAGCACTAAATGCATTCGCACCATTTTGAATGATGTAGGGTACATTCGCCAGTGTTTCTACATTATTAATAACAGTCGGTTTCCCGAATAAACCTTCTACGGCAGGGTAGGGGGGGCGAGGGCGTGGCATGCCCCGTTTTCCCTCGATGCTATGGATAAGGGCGGTTTCTTCACCACATACAAAGGCACCGGCTCCTTTTTTAATGATAATGTCGAGATTGAATCCGCTGTGGTGTATGTCCTCACCCAGTAAATGATAGTCTTTGGCGTCTTGTATTGCTTTTTTTAACCGTGCAATGGCATGAGGATACTCGGCCCTGATATATACATATGCTTTAGAAGCGCCGATAGCGTAAGCTGCAATGGCCAATCCTTCTACCAATTTATGCGGGTCGCCTTCAATCACGGCTCTGTCCATAAAAGCACCCGGGTCGCCTTCATCGGCATTGCATATCAAATATTTTTGTTCGCTGGATGCATCAAGGGCAAACCGCCATTTTTTGCCGGCGGGAAAACCTCCGCCGCCTCGTCCTCGCAGTCCGCTTTCAGTGACCATGTCAATAATCTCAGCAGGAGTTTTATTCCCGAGCATGGTTAAATATGCTTTATATCCACCCCTGGCAATGTATTCATCTATGCTCTTGGGGTCCATCAGCCCGCAATTATTCAGGACCCATCGTAATTGTTTTTTGAAAAACGGGTGGTCTTTAAATAAAGGTACCTGATCCCATGGTTTATTTTTGCTATCGGCAAACTGGAACAGCACATGATCTTTATTTATCGTGTCATTCCATATATCATCAAGAATGGTTGTAACATTGTCGTGCTTTACGTTTCCAAAAGAAACCCGTGCTTTACCCGGGAGCTGAATGTCAACAATAGGCTCCATAGCACAGAAACCAATGCATCCGACTTCTACAATCTCTGCATCAATATTTTTGTTTTTAATATAATGATTGATCTCTTCCATGGTTTCATATGCACCAGCGCCCAGCCCGCATGTACCCGAGCCAATATAGATCACCGGTTTATTTACCGTTTCGCGCCTGAGCAAAGCGGTTTTCTCCTGGTTTTCTTGTGTCAGGAGATGATGTTCATCCTTTATATTGTTATTTTTTAAAGTTTTTGTTTCAGCCATTTTCTTGTTCCTCCTTACTTCGATAGTTATCTATAATGTCTTTTACATTATCTTTAGAGACTTTTGCATGAAATTTCTCATTGACAGCAATTACGGGTGCCAGTCCGCATGCTCCGATACAAGCTACTACTTCCAGGCTAAAGAGGCCGTCTTTGGTTGTTTGGTCAGCTTTTATTTTCAGTACTTTTTTTAGCTCTTCGAGTACTTCTGACGAACCTGATACGTGGCAGGCTGTGCCCCTGCATACCTGGATGTGATATTTTCCTTTGGGTTCAAAGCGGAACTGGTTATAAAAGGTTGCCACCCCAAATATTTTACTCGTGGGCAAGTGCAGGTGTGTTGCCACTTCTGCGATTGATTCTTCCGACAGAAACCCATAAGCATCCTGGATATCTTGCAGGATGGGGATTAGTTTATCTCTTCCCTGCCCAGGATAGCGAGCTAATATTTTTTTTGTTTTGTCCATATATATTGTTTTATTGTTAAACGAATAACACTGTGAAATGTTTCACAAATATAAAGCAAAATTTAATATGTCCATATTTTTTTGTGAAAAAATTCACAATTTTTTGGGCTTGTTTTGTAAGTGGTTTTCATTCAGGGGGATAAACTTGAAGAATGAAGGTCAAGTTGAGATAAGGTTTGTGAGTTTTAACCCGAAAAATTCACCGCAAAACGATAAAGATCGATATAAAACACTATT
>CAZTNS010000076.1:0-14918 GCA_964615585.1 uncultured Bacteroidales bacterium
CCTAACCCCTAACACCTTATTTTAGTAAGAGTTATATGATATATAAGGTATCAATATGACCGTTCGTTCCTGCCTTCTTTGTAATTAATAAAAGAACGGTTAACCACCTGAACACCACCGGGCGTGGGGTAATCGCCGGTAAAATACCAATCGCCGGTGTGGCCGGGACAGGCTTCATGCAAAGTTTCAATTCCCTGAAAAATGATCTCAACATCAGATTTGATTTCTTCGGGTTTTAACAAGGCTGCAATTTTTTCAGATATCTGTTCAGGGGTAAAAGGCTTGTAAATCCTGCGCACATGATTGACCATATCTTCTTTCGGAAGGTTTTCCTGTGCTTTGCAGTCATTATATACATCTTCAATGAGTTGTTCATTGTTGTTTTCCTTCAGCAAAGCGATCGCAGCCTGAAAAGCGACAAAGTCACCCAGTCTTGTCATGTCAATGCCATAACAATCAGGATACCGGATTTGCGGAGCAGAAGAAACAATGATAATTTTTTTTGCTTCAAGCCTGTCAAGGATGCGCAGAATACTTTGTTTTAAGGTGGTCCCACGAACAATGCTGTCATCAATAATTACCAGGGTGTCTTTATTCCTGTTGACGGTACCATAGGTAATATCATACACATGTTCCACCATGTCATTACGCCCTTCATCCCGGGCAATAAAAGTACGGAGTTTTGCATCTTTTATGGCAATTTTTTCCGTGCGTGGACGCTTGGCAAGCAATGTTGCCATGTCATCCTCAGTCATAGGGCTATCGTGATTGCGTAGGGCTTTTATTTTTTCATTAATCAGCATGTTCTCCATGCCCTTGATCAAACCATAAAAAGCTGTTTCGGCCGTATTGGGAATATATGAGAACACCGTATTGTCAAAATCATAATCAATGGCTTCCAGAACTTGATCAACCAAGCCTAATCCCAGTTTTTTGCGTTCTTTGTAAATGTCTCTGTCTGACCCCCTGCTAAAATATATCCGCTCAAAAGAACAAGATCGTTTTTCTTCCGGGACACGGATTATATGATGCTCAGAGGTGCCGTCGGCATTTACTATTAAAGCTGATCCCGGCTCCAGCTCATGAACATCGTCTGAATTTACATTCATGACTGTTTGTATTACGGGGCGTTCTGATGCAGCCACCACAATTTCATCATCCTGATAATAGAAAGCGGGGCGAATTCCCCAAGGATCTCGTGTAATAAAAGCAACACCGTGGCCTGCAATTCCCTCTATAACATATCCTCCGTCCCATTTTTCAGAAGCTTTTTGCAGCACCTTCTCGATTTTCAGTTTGTGGGGTATGAGATTAGAAATCTCACGGTTGCTGATACCATCATTTTTCATGTCTCTGAAAATGGTCTGATTGGCTTCGTCAAGATGCAGACCGATCATTTCAAGCATGGTAACCGTATCACTATAATCTTTTGGATGTTGTCCGTAATCTATCAGGTTTTGAAACAAGTCATCCACATTGGTTAAATTAAAATTACCGGCGAGCATCAATGAACGGCTTTTCCAGTTATTCAGCCTCATCACAGGATGGAGTTGTTTTATATCATTTTTCCCGAAGGTTCCGTATCTCAGGTGTCCCATAAAAATATCACCTGTAAAGGGGAGGTTTTGATAAGCAAAGTCAGCATCCATCCTGCTGTTATTCTGCACTTTATTCTGCTCTTCATATATCTGGTCAAAAACATCTTTGATGGGCGTTTCTGCATTTGAACGCACCCTGTTGATGTAATTGTTCCCGGGAGGAATGTTGTTTTTAATGCTCAAAACTCCGGCACCATCCTGGCCGCGGTTGTGTTGTTTTTCCATAAGCAGGTATAATCTTTCAAGGCCATAATTATAGCTGCCGTATTTTTCTTGATAGAATGATTGGGGCTTGCGTAATCGAATAAACGCAATACCACATTCGTGTTTGATTTGTTCACTCATCCCAGGAAACTTTGATACAAATGTAATTGTAATTTTTCAAAAAAGGGACATCCTGAAAGAAATAATAATTACCTTTCATTACAATTGATCAGGCAATGTTCGCAAGAAACTTCATGCCCTCGCAAACGTTTTGAGACAAGGTTTTCAACACGGTTTCTCAAAGGGACAATATCAATTTTCCTGACCACTTCGTTGGCAAAAGCAAACAGCATCATAAACCGGGCTTCATCTTTGTCAATACCACGTGATCGCAAGTAAAACATAGCCTCTTCATCAAGTTGTCCAACAGTGGCACCATGGGAACATTTTACATCGTCAGCGTATATCTCAAGCTGGGGTTTGGATCGCATTTTCGCAGTATCAGTCAGGCAAATATTGTTGTTGGTTTGATACGCTCCGGTTCGTTGGGCATCTCTCTGTACCAGCACCCGCCCGCTAAAGGATCCTTGTGCATTTTCATCAAGAATTGATTTGAAAAAGGAATTGCTGTTACAATCAGGTACAGCATGGTCAATAAAAACATAATTGTCCATGTGTTGTTCCCTGTCGGAAAGAACAAGCCCGTAAACATTACTGTCGGCACCCTGTCCGTTTAATTTAACGTAGGTATTATTGCGGATGCTGCCACTATGCAATGAAAATGATAAAGACAATAGTTGAGATCCGCCCTCCTGAAGAACTGCCAGGTGATTGAAAATGTTGTTTTCATCGGGTTCGTTTTGCAGGTTATAAATCTGCAGCCCGGCATTTTTTCCCACATAAGCTTCAGATGCAATATGTGAAACGGTTTTTGCATTGTTGAGGCTGTGATCACACAAAACAAGTTTCAGGGAAGCATTTTTACCAACCACAAACAAGTTACGTTGAAACAATTCTTTTTCATAAAACCCATGTGTTAAATTGACAATCTGTATGGGTTTGGGAAGCTTTATATTGTCAGGCACATAGACAAAAACACCATCACTTGCCAGCATGGTATTAAGCGCAGCCCAGCCATCACCACGCTCTTTAAGATATTGGTTATAATGTTCAGATACGATATCCGGGTATTTATATAATGCTTCCCGCATGCTGCATATGATTACAGATTCCGGCAAATTTCCGTTATGTGTATTATCATAAAAAAACCCGTTTGACAAAAGGATCAGCTCTGTATCAAGTTCTTCTACTTCGCAATGGAAATATTCATTGAGGTCTATTTCCACTTCAGGTTTATTCAGTACAAGCGTATATTTTGTATTAAAAACAGCATCAAAATCAAGATAACGATATCGTTCATCCTGTTTGTCGGGAAGTCCCTGTTTTTCCAACACATCAAATGCTTCCTGTTTGTTTTTTCTGACAGCCTCAGGAAAAACCTTGTCTTGCGTGTTTTTCAGGTTGATATATGCTTCGGTATAATTGTTTGTCTGCATAGTCATGCTTGTTTAATCTGATTCATTTTTAATCCATTCATACCCTTTTTCTTCGAGTTCCAAAGCAAGGCTTTTATCACCTGATTTCACAAGTCGGCCATCGTACAATACATGTACAACATCGGGGACAATATAATCCAGCAGGCGCTGATAGTGTGTAATGACAATAGCAGAGGTTTCTTTGGATTTCAATGCATTGACACCATTGGCCACAATACGCAAAGCATCAATATCCAGGCCTGAATCTGTTTCATCCAGTATTGAAAGCTTTGGCTCAAGCATGGTCATCTGAAATATTTCATTTTTCTTTTTTTCTCCGCCCGAGAACCCTTCGTTAACTGACCGGTTGGCAAGTGCTGTATCAAACTCAATCAGGGATTTACGATCACGCATAAACTTCAAAAATTCAACCGCAGAAAGGGCTTTTTGTCCACGGTGTTCACGTATTTGATTGACGGCTGTTTTTATAAAACTTGTCATGCTCACACCCGGTATTTCAACGGGATACTGAAAACTGAGAAACAGGCCTTCTCGGGCCCTTTCTTCAGGTTCCATCTCTAACAGGTTTTGTCCAAAATATTCAACAGAACCTTTGGTTACATCAAACAAATTCCTGCCGGCAAGTATGGAAGCCAATGTGGATTTGCCGCTCCCGTTAGGCCCCATGATAGCATGAATTTCACCAGGTTTCACTTCAAGGTTAAGTCCTTTCAGTATCTGTTTTCCTTCAATTTCTGCATGTAAATTTTTGATCTTAAGCATGTTTATGTTTTTTAATCAATATTGATATTCGTTTTGTAATCTGTTTATTCTGTGCTCACAGGATTTCATGATCCCATTGGTGAGCTGATGTTTAATAAGATAAAAGGCAGCCTGAATTTCCCTGATCAATCCTGGTTCTTCACGTGCAAAAGTCAGCAGTATCTGAAAAGCCGTGCTACGTGTTCCGGGTTGTTTTCCCGCATCCTGAAATGTATTCATACAAAAATCAAACAAAAGACCCGTTTCGTTTTCCGGAAAATCTCCATAAGGAAGATTTCTGAACAATTTCAGTAATTCCCTGATGTGTCCGTCACGGGTTATTGATGGCAAAGCGTTGATTACATCAGGCAAATGGTTTTTCCCTTGTTCCGGATACTTATCCCGGCATGCTGCCAAAGCCCAGGCACAACGCCAGGCTGCAGGATTGTCGTTTGTAATAGCAAGATCGAAGCACAAATTGTAAAGCTTGTTGTTATGGATCGTAGCAATGGCTTCAGCCTTGTCGAAAAGTTCATTTTCGAAATAGGATTTCAATTGCTGATATGTGCTACTGACATTTTTCATATTACCCGACTGACCCTTCCAGCGAGATTTGCAACAATTTTTGGGCTTCCACGGCAAATTCCATAGGCAGTTTATTGATCACTTCCTTGGCGTAACCATTGACAATAAGCCCGATGGCATTTTCTTCGGAAATACCCCGTTGTTTGCAATAAAATATCTGGTCTTCACTTATTTTTGATGTGGTTGCTTCGTGTTCCAGCACGGCAGAATCGTTGTCAGAATGAATATACGGAAACGTATGAGCCCCGCATTTATCCCCTAGCAGCAAGCTATCACATTGAGAATAATTGCGAGCATTTTGTGCGTTTTTGGCTACCTTTACCAGGCCCCGGTATGAATTATTGCTGTGCCCGGCCGAAATCCCTTTGGTAATGATGGTGCTTTTGGTATTTTTACCAAGGTGTATCATTTTTGTACCGGTATCTGCCTGCTGATAATTGTTTGTAACAGCAACACTGTAAAACTCGGACACAGAATTGTCTCCTTGCAAAATGGTGGACGGGTATTTCCAGGTGATGGCCGATCCTGTTTCAACTTGTGCCCAACTGATTTTTGAATTCTCTCCTTTACACAAGCCGCGTTTTGTGACAAAATTGAAAATTCCGCCTTTGCCTTCCTTGTTGCCGGGATACCAATTTTGGACGGTGGAATACTTCACTTCTGCATCGTCCTTGGCAATGATTTCAACAATGGCAGCATGCAGTTGATTTTCATCCCGTTGAGGAGCGGTACATCCTTCAAGGTAGGAAACATAAGAACCTTCTTCGGCAATGATAAGTGTCCGTTCAAATTGTCCGGTATTGGCAGCGTTAATCCTGAAATAGGTTGACAGCTCCATCGGAGCACGCACCCCTTTGGGAATATAACAAAACGAACCATCGCTGAAAACGGCAGAATTCAGGGCAGCAAAATAATTATCACCGGTCGGTACTACACTACCCATGTATTTTTTGACCAGGTCAGGGTGTTTTTGCACCGCTTCGCTGAATGCACAAAAAACGATGCCTTTTTCAGCCAGTTTACTCTGAAACGTCGTTTTAACGGATGATGAGTCCATCACGGCATCTACAGCAATGCCTGTTAAATGTTTTTGTTCTTCGAGCGGAATCCCGAGTTTGTTGAAAGTGTCACGAATCTCCGGATCAACCTCTTCAAGGGAAGAGGGTGCCTCTTTTTTCTTATAGCCGGCATAATAAACAATGTCCTGATAATCTATTTCAGGGATATTGAGATGTGCCCATTCAGGCATTTTCATCGCTTTCCACTTGCGGTAGGCTTTGAGCCTGAAATCCAGCATCCATTCCGGTTCCTGTTTTCTTGCAGATATTGTTCTGACAACATCTTCATTCAGGCCCTTGGGAATGACATCCTGTTCAACATTGGTGGTAAAACCATATTTATATTCGTTCTCCGTAACATCACGGATAAGCTTTTTATCTTTTGCTTTGTCATTCATGTTTCAAAGCTGTTTTTACTGTTTTAAAATGCAATTAACCACTCACCGCAAAGACGGAGAGTCGCAAAGTTATAAAATTAACAAACCATCAGGATTGCACAATAGCACGAGATGTATAGTGCTAAACCTTTGGTTCTTTACGCGTTATAATTTTTCCCATATTTAATGCTATTTATTTACTTCTTATTCTGTTCTTCCATCATTCTATCATTCTCTCCTTTTATTTCGCTATCGAGCAATCATTTTTTATAAACTTTAATGCAAGCATCAAGTATGATTTCTGACAAGCGATTAAATCCATTTTCATTTTTCATTTCTCTCCGCCTTAGCGTCATAGTTGGAAAAAAACATATATGTCTGACTAAATATAAATGCAAAAATACGTTTTTTATTCTCAATTGGTGTTTGATTGGTGAAAACTCTGTTGACCTTCGTATTTTTCAGACATCATTTCTTATTATCCAACAAATAAAATAGAAAAGTGTTTATCAGGTCAGAACATGTTTATCCACTTAAATTATTAAATACAGCCAGCACTTCTGAGATCACCATCATGAAAAACATAAACCACAAAAAGCTTCGTTTCAGGTACCTGTATTTAGTGTAAATAATGAAGTGTGTCAAAATGAAACTGACAGGAATTCCAAGGTAAAAACGGAACATGATGCTCATATCAACAAAAAAATAAGTGATTGTCGTTATGATTAATAACAACACGATCACATATAAGTGTTTTCTTACCATGATTTTGTGGAACCCCATTATTCCAACGAGGTGAAACATCGCTGTAATGATAAAGATGGCAATGATAAAATCATGTAGTACCACTTTATAATCAGGAATGTGTAAGCCGGGAAATATGGCATTTATGCCTGGCAGATTATATAATATTTGCAGGTTGTCTGTAAGATATAATATCCCGGAAGTCAGCAAGGCGGTTGTCATCATTCCGAGAAAGAAGTTGACATGTTCCTTCCAGATAGTCCTTTTGCTTATTGTCAGGGCAATTAACACAAAAGGGATAAAGATAACAACAACTGCGTTGAATAGTGCTGCAGAAAACAAGATCACACCAGCAAAATACATTTCAGATAAAGCCTGCCTTTTTTGAATGGTTTGAAACACCAGAAACATAATAATAATGAGCAGTGTAACTGATAACATTCCGGGTGCAAAATGAAGAAACCGGTAATCTGTGCATGACACAAAAACATACATCCATGCGATCAGAAAATTGGCATTGGCAACAATCTGAAATTGACTGTTCAGTTTATAGATCAGAAATAAATTAAGTAGAAATAACGGAAATCCCAGTAACACAGAAATTTTTGCAGGGATATTAAACCCGGAAGTTCCATGTACCAACAAACCGGGGAGATGCGAAATTTTCTGAATGTCAGCTGCCGGGAAAAACCACTGTAATGCCCAAATAAGACCGCTGAAAACAATCAGCAACACCAGGTTTGAAAAATCATTATTACTGAGCCACAATGTGTTTTTCATAGCCATCAAAGATCAAAGCCAATGTCTTTTCTGTAATATTTATTATCAAAATTCACCATTTTTGCTGCTGCGTAAGATCTTTTCAATGCCTGTTTAATATTTTTTCCAAAGGAAGTTAAAGCCATGACCCGTCCTCCGTTGGTAATAATATTGCCATTATCTGTTTTTGTTCCTGCATGAAAAATCATGCTTTTCTTGACTATATCAGTACCACTGATGGTTTTACCTTTTTCGTATTTTTCGGGATATCCGCCTGAAGCCAGTATCACTGTAGCTGCTGCACGTTTATCAATCTTTAATTCCTCTTTGTCAATTGATTGTGTACATGCAGCATTCAGATGTTGCAGAAGGTCAGATTCTATCCTGGGCAAAACCACTTCAGCTTCAGGATCACCCATCCGCACGTTATATTCAATGACATACGGATCATTGTTGACAATCATCAGGCCGAAATATAAAAATCCTTCATAAACCATCTTGCTGTCTTTGATTCCACATATTGTAGGTTCAATGATCTGTTCTTTGATTTTATTCATCAATGCTTTGCCGGCAAAGGGAACAGGAGAAACTGCGCCCATGCCACCGGTATTCAGGCCTGTGTTTTTTTCACCGGCACGTTTATAATCCTTGGCATTGGGAAGGAGTTTGTATGATTTACCATCAGTAAGAATAAACACAGAGATTTCAGTGCCTTGCAAAAACTCTTCGATCAACACGGTTTTGCTTGCTTTTCCAAATTTCCCGCTGAGCATATCTTCCAGGTTTGCAGTGGCTTCTTCTTTTGTATCGCAGATAATTACTCCTTTTCCGGCAGCAAGCCCGTCAGCCTTTAACACAAAAGGGGCTTGTTGTTGTTCCAGAAAACGCAGGCCTTCATCTTTGTTTTTTTTGTTTACAGCAAAATATCCTGCTGTGGGGATGTTATACGTGTTCATGAATTTTTTAGCAAACGATTTACTGCCTTCCAGCATGGCTGCAGCCTTATCCGGACCGACAACTTTGATATGCTGCAGACCGACCATTCTTTTGAAAAAATCTTTAATTCCACTTACAAGCATAACTTCGGGTCCTACAACAATTATATTAATACTAAAATCAATACATTTGCGTGCGATCGTAGCAAAATCAGTATGTAAATTGAGGTTTTTTCCGAGTGTTTCGGTACCGGCATTCCCCGGAAAGATATACAAATCATTAAGGAGTGGAGATTGGCTTATCTTATATGCCAAAGCATGTTCGCGTCCACCCGAACCTAATATTAACACGTTCATAATGTAAAAAATTATTGGTTTATCAATTACAAAATTAAACAATTTATTGAAATAGAGAAAGATTCGAAATCAAAACTCTTGTTTACATGCTATAGGGTCTAATTATTTTCTCATTAAAACTAAATCTTTATCTTTACTGCCATGCAAAAATACATTACCACAGGTGATTGGATGCTGCTTCCTGTATATCTTGGGCTTATGCTGTTTATAGCAGCCATGTACAGGGGGAAACTGAAGGATAAACAGGACAAAAAATATTTCATGTTGGGCCTGTATGCAAAGCTGGCCGGCGGGATTGCTTTTGCTTTGGTGTATGCTTACTCCTACAAGGGAGGTGATACCATCAATTACTGGCATTCTGCTACATGCATGATACATTTGGCGGGAGATAATTTTCATGCCTTCTGGAAGCTGATGTGTGGCAACATGGAATGGAAATACCTTTCAGAGTTCACCCAGGAAACCGGGTATCCTTTATACAGGCATGATCCGCATGCTTTTGCTGCTGTTCGCTTTCTTACCCCTTTTGTTTTTCTTGGTGCTAAAAAGCTACTGATCTCTACACTGGTGCTTAATTTTTTTCTGTATTTTATCGTTTTTCGCTTTTACCGTTTTCTGAAAAGTTTGTATCCCCAACAACAAACAATACTGGCCATCTCATTGCTTTTTATCCCGTCTGTGATTTTCTGGGGATCAGGCCTGCTCAAAGACTCTCTCACCTTTTGCTTCACACTGCTCTGTATTGTGAGCGTGTACAACATGATCCTCCGCCCCCATAAGTGGATGAAGTATTTTATTTACCTTGTGTTTTCGGCATATATTATACTCAGCATTAAACCTTATATTTTTTTCGCCCTGATGGCCGCTATATTGATTTGGACAATCATACATTATACCAGAAGCATCAAAGGAAAATTGTTGCGGTTTGTACTTATGCCCATACTCAGCCTCCTGGTGCTTGGAGGTGGGATATTTGCATTTTCTCAACTTAGCAAATCCGTAGGCGGGTACTACAGCGACCTGGACACCATGGCCGAACAGGCAGTGGTGATACAGGATGACCTTACCCGGGATTACTACGGGGGAAACACTTTTGACATCGGGGATTTTGAGCCCACTGTAGCCGGTATGCTGAGCAAATTTCCACAGGCTGTTGTGGCCGGGCTTTACCGCCCCTTTTTATGGGACAGTGCTTCTTTTTTTATGTTGATATCAGGACTGGAAAATCTTGTCCTGCTCCTGCTCAGCCTGTATGTGGTGTTCATGGTCGGGCCGAAGCATTTTTTCAGGCAAACAGGGAATGATCCTTTTCTGGTATTTTGTTTTGTGTTTGCCATTATATTGTCCTTTTTTATCGGCCTGACTACAGCTAACTTCGGTTCATTGGTGAGATACAGGATACCCATGCTGCCGTTTTTTGTGTTTGGGTTGTTGATGGTTTATCAGCATAAAAGACGATCAGTTAATCAAAGCAGCTAACTAATGCTTGTGCATCATGAGTAAACGTAAATGGTTCTTCCTCCATTGATTATGATACAAAGAAAAGCGTGCTAAGGTTTGAACCATTATCAAATAAGTGGAAGTGTATTTTTTTGTAAATATGCTTTAATCTCCTCCCATGAAATATTTTCCTTCATTACAGGCATTGGTTCCGGTTCGGCATCATCAAAATATGTCAGGCTCTTTTTAACCAGGAACAAATTGCCATCTTCAAATTTCTCAAGGTAAAATTCGAATAAATCATGGATGGAAAAATATTTCAATAGATAATAGAGGTCAATAAAAATTTTTTTTGTTCCACGCCCCGTAATTGCGTTCAATTTCATCGCACCAATATCCTTCAATGAAGCTAAACGATAATTATCTTCTTTAACCAATGCTGAAATCCATGGATATTTATAATTTACAATATCTATTTTAATGTTGTCGATAGATAAAACATTAATGTTTTTAGATTTTTTCAGTACCTCAATATTTCCGGTGATTTCGATATTTTTTTCCTGCTTTTCAAAATCAATTTCCCCGAAAAGATCAAGATCAACAGATTCTCTATGCCCTATATGTAATGCAAGCGCAGTTACGCCAACCAACCTCAGGTCAGAAAACACATCAATTTGCATTAATTGTTCTAATATCCGTAAAAGTTCGGGTTTGACTGCTGATTTGTATAGCATCGAAATGATTTTAAAGGGGTGTTGGTAAGCGTAGCAACAAAGCTTATGACTTTAGGATCCATTGAGCGTGCAGTAATAATCGCATCTTTAATTTCATCCATTGAATAACGGGCCTTGAGCAAATGCCAATCGTTTGATTTCCCGTATTCCATTGCTCTCCGGATAATGAAAATTTTATGTTTTTCTAAATCCAGGCTTTCCACATCCACATCCCAGAAAAGGTGGGGTGAAAAGTCTTTAGGCGATATGCTTTTTTCGCTCATTTAACTGTGTAATTTTATCAGTAAGGTTTAATAAAATCAGGATTTAATGTATTTCTGAACCTCGTTAATTATAAATGCTTTTACCTCTTTCCAGTTTACGTCAATTAGCATTTGACAATCTTCTTCCTCCTCAGCATCACCAAAATATGCCAGACTTTTAACAACCAAAAACTCACTCCCATCCTGGTATTTTTGCAAATACATGGAAAGCATTTCTTTCAACGTAAATTTTTTGAGAAGAAAAAACAAATCAATAAAATCTTTTTTTGTGCCTCTTCCTGTAATGGCACTTAGTTTCATGGCTGCAATATCTTCAATATCTGCTAAAAATATGCCATTTGAAGATAGCGGGTTTTTCAACCATGGGTAATGATAATTGACAATATCTGTTTTAACTCCTTTAATTTGAAATATTTTAATGTTTCTTGATTGATTAATAATGGAAGTTTGTCCTACCTTATTAAGCAGCTTTGTAATGGTTAAATCATCACACGAAAAATCACCAAAAAGATCAATATCAACCGAAATCCTGTGCCCAAAGTGTAATGCTAAACCAGTACCTCCAACCAGCCGGAGATTCTCAAATTCTTTAAATCCCTGAATTTTTTTTATAATGTCCAGTGTTGAGGGTTCGACTGTTTCCAGGTGTAACATAAAAATTTATTTATTGGAATATTTGAAACATTTGAAATGAAGTGCATCGATTTTTCTGAAAGATCGCGAATTTGTGTTGCATAATGTGTAATCTCTTCGAACCCCATTAAATCATATAATAAGCGCCAATCTTTCATTAAACCATAGTCTAAAATACGTTTTACGAGCCATTTTTTGTGCCTGTCCAAATCCAGGCTTTCCACATCCACATCCCAGAAAAGATGCGGAGAAAAGTCTTTGGGCGATATGTTTTTTTTATTCATTTTGCTGCAAAATTTTTGACAAAGTTACGCTAAATACGTTTCAACATGAAATGTACAAAAAAAATTTATAATTAGCAACTTTCAACTCCGAACTTGCGAGCCTGCGATCTTGAGAACATGCGAAAAAACGTACTTGCGTAATAGCGAAGACGCGTAGATGCGAAAAAATCATGCTAAAAACTACTTTCTACTCTTGTCCGCCCACTGGCGGATTCAGCTCCGAACGCAGTGAGGAGTAACTTTAAACTATGAGCTTGCGAATAGCAACTTTCCACCAATTGAGTTTCAAAATGAAATTTTAAAAAAATAGTTTACGAAAATTCTTTTTCAAGTTGATCTATTTGTTGTTTGAATTTTTGAAAATTTTCTTTTTCAAGTTTTGTTATGTTTTTTAATTTCCAAGCTATACCGGGATACATGCTCCAGTCTTCATAAAGCCAATAAGGTTTTCCTTTAGCTACGCTAATGATCATCTGCTTTTGTTGCAGTGTCATGTTTTTGTGGATCAATTCAACAAGGCGATTGCGCTCATATTTAAACATGTCATAAGTAAATTCCTGTACGGACATACCAGAAAATTGATATGTCAGTGTATTTTTCTGATTTAAGAAATTTGGGTGCAGGATTTCTATAAACGGGCGTTTGCTGCTGAAAAGACAAAACAAAAAGCCTTTCATTAGTTCTTGAGTAAAATGTGTTTTATCCAATAATATTTTGGTGTCAAACAGATCTCGTGGATGCTGCCTGTCTAATGCAGCAATCATTTTGCCACCAAACAATTGAGTATCCGAAACAATAGCCATTTCACAAAATTGACTGAATGCATTTTGTGCAGCATTGCAAAGGGGGAGTTGTTTTATGTTATCTATGACTCCACGATTGGTGGTGTTGACTTCAATTTTTACGATGGAATTATTGCGCCTACAGAATAATTTCATCTCTTCATGATTAGATATTCCTGAATGTATTTGCAGACCCGGTATGGTATGCTGTAATTTTTCTGAAATTTCATCAAGCAATAATCGTATGTTTTCTAAATCTTTTTCCCTCGTGTCAAAAGGAAGGTATGTCAAATCAATATCCACCGAAAGGCTTGGCATATCATGGTGAAATAAATTAATAGCCGTACCTCCATGCATTGCAAATTCAGAAAACTCATTTAGCACCGGAATAGTTCTCAATAATAAAGCAACCTGTTGTTTGTATTGTGCTCTAATCATAAAAGCCCCTCTGGTAGTGTTATTTTGTATTTAGATTCAAATTTCCCGTTTTTGACAATACTGCGTTTACCTTTACCGAGGTTTATTCTGGAAATATCCAGATATTTAAACCATGCATGTGATGCTTTTTCAGCAAAATAAAGAAAAAGTCGCTTTGTTTTTACAGATTTACATTGCTCTAGCAAGCTTTGAACCTGATTTGGTGGTAAGGTATTCAGGCTTTCCATGATAAGCCAGGCTTCTTCAATTTCAAAATGTTCCGGTGTCAGTTCAAGGCATTCCATTATTGCTCTGGGGGGAGATGAAATTCTTATTTCTAAACTCCCCGTATCATATTTAACCAGCTCAGCATCTGCCGGAAGGAAAGATGTACGCCGAATTTTGTATTCATCTGACCAATGATTGGAAAACCATGCAGGTAATTTCAGACCAGGTGCAGAAAAAAGTGTCAATGCCTGATTTTCCATGGCGATATAATGTGCGTATCCCTGAAGATACAAAGCCGAAGGACCACCGATGTGAATGCTCTTTTTTGCCTGTTTCTGTAATGCATAAAGCCCCCCAAACGTACCGACATCATCACCGGTACGTTTGTATGCACCTTTGCCCAATGGTGTTAACCATTTACTGCGAAGGTACTTTTGCTGCAAGGCATGAGAATACCCCTGTTCTACAAGCCAAGAAGACAATAAGACTGCTCCACGCGGTGCGTTTTGTAATAACTGGTTTATTTTATATCCCTGCTTTGTACTCATGGTATAAATATAAGCAAATGTTTAAACTATAAATATGTTTTAGAAATGCCAATCATTTAACTTGCCGTACTCCATTACCCTGAGGATAGGGTATAATTTGTGTTTATCCATATCCAATCTTTCCACATCCACATCCCAGAAAAGGTGCGGTGAAAAGTCTTTTGGCGATATGTTTTTTTCGCTCATTTCCCTGTTTTATTTTATACAAAGTTAATGAAATTATTATCAGTAAAGGGTATATAACTTGCCATTCAAAAATGAAGAAACATAAAGCAAACATTACGGCGCACATGACCGGTGTTTTTTGTCATTAAGCATTTCCAGCGCCACTACGGATTCGGATTATATAATGTCCGATTTACTCAAAAGATCAAGAAACAAAGCTCAAAAACCGTTCTGGCGGAACATCGTGGAAACGGAGAGTAGAGACGGATTGCAAATAAGCCGGGAGTCCGAAGACGGAAGTCGGGAGTTATGCTTCGGACTTCGGACTCCGGACTTCGGCATATTCACAAAAGAATAGTCTATATCTTTAGTAAATTTTACTAAACTTATCAGCCTAAGCATAAAATCGTTTGTCAGGATGAGGACTTTTTTCATAACAGGTGAAAATATTAATTGAAAAGGTTCTACTGCAAACTTAGTGGGTAATGGTAATGATTGAATTATTACTGT
>CAZTNS010000077.1:0-14458 GCA_964615585.1 uncultured Bacteroidales bacterium
GGTGGTTGTCCTGCCCTAGACAGTGTATATGTTGAAATTTATCATTCCCCCTCAGTTGTCGCAGGAAGTGACTCCCCGGCTTGCGAAGGAGGAGTCATCAACCTGACAGAAGATGGAGGGGATGCTGTTTCATGGGAATGGAGCGGCCCTGGCAGTTATTCATCTTCAGATCATGAGCCGGTTATTTCTTCTGCAACACTTTCTGATGCCGGAACATATTCAGTAACCATAACAGATGACCTAGGTTGTACAGCAGAGGGGCAGACTGATGTTACTGTTAATCCCAATCCTGTAACACCTACAGTGAATATAGATTGTTCCGGAGGTGAGGACCAGGGTGTCATTGAGGTTACAGATCCAACCGGTGCAGATTATGAATATACCGTTGATGGAACTTATCAATCATCTCCTGATATTGGACCATTATTAAATGGAACATATACGGTTACGGTTATGAATACAACAACCGGTTGCACAACAGCAGGCAGTTCGGTAAGCCTGGATTGCGGATGCTTAGATCCAACCTCCTTGACATTGAATTCAAATGCGGGAGAAACATGTGATCTTGCCCCTGTAACCGTAAGTGGAAACAACTTTGGTGGCAGTGCTACGGAAGTAAATTTGTCCCACGATGGTAGCGGAACACTGGATGCAACGAATTTTAATACATCTCCGTTTGATTTTACCTATACCCCGCATACTGACGATGCCGGTAATGATGTGACCATTACAGTGGAAACAGATAACCCCGAAGGCGCTCCCTGTACAAGTTCTCAGGATAATTATGTATTAACTGTACATCCAATACCTGTTGCAACTGTCGGCAGCAACTCACCTGTTTGTGAGGCTGAAGACATCAACCTGACAGAATCAGGCGGTGATGCCACTTCATGGTCATGGATAGGACCCGATGGTTTCTCTTCCACAGAACAGAATCCAACAATAAGTGGCGCTACCTCTGTTCATGATGGTACATATTCAGTAACAATCACTGATGGCAATGGTTGTACCAACTCAGACGATGTGGATGTGACTGTCAACCCCTTGCCTGTTGCCACTGTTGGCAGCAACTCACCTGTTTGCGAGAGTGAAGACATTACCCTTTCGGAAACAGGTGATGAAGCTATATCATGGTCATGGGAAGGTCCCGATGGTTTCTCTTCAAACAGTCATGAACCAACCCTTTCCAGCGCAACAACCGATGCAGCCGGAACTTATACAGTTACGGTTACTGATGCCAATGGATGCACCAATACCGATGATGTTGTTGTAACAGTCAATGCTGCCCCACCAGTTCCAACAGTTAGCACTGATTGTTCAGGAGGTGAAGATAATGGGATTATCGAAGTAACAGCACCGACAGGACCTGAATATGAATATTCCATTGATGGTACTTATCAGTCAAATACAGTTTTTGACCCTGTTGATAATGGTACTTATACGGTAACAGTGATAGATACTATTACCGGATGTACAAGTGAAGGAAACGCTACTGACCTTTATTGTGGATGTGATGTACCGCCAAACCTTACACTCAGTTCAAATGTTGGTGAGACATGCGGGTCAGCCCCAATCACCATCAGTAACAATACCTTCGGGGGAAGTGCCACCCAGGTCTCATTATCTGATGATGGTGAAGGAAGCCTTGATCAGGATACAATCACAAATTCAGATTTTGAATTTACATATACGCCTGCAGCCGGTGATATTGGGAATACCGTTGTTATTACCATTACAACAGATAATCCTGATGGAGACCCTTGTATTCCAGCAGAAGAAACATTTACCCTGTCTGTACATCCGGTACCGGATGCCATCGCTGGCAGCAATTCTCCCATCTGCGAAGGAGAAAACCTTTCACTAACAGAATCAGGTGGAGATGCTGAATTATGGTTATGGAGCGGCCCCAATGGATATTATTCAATAGATAATAACCCTGATATTCTTGCTGCCACCCTTACTGAAGATGGCACTTATACTGTAACAGTAACTGATGAGAACGGTTGTACCAATGAAGACAATGTTAATGTGAATGTTTATGAAATTCCTGATCCCACCATCACACCGCCCGGCGATTTATGCTCGGATGATGACCCAATTGATTTAACGGCAGCCAGCCCCGGAGGCACATGGAGCGGAGATGGCATCACAGACGCTTCGGCAGGTACGTTTGACCCATCACAAGCAAGCATCGGATACAATACCATTACCTATGAAGTTGGAACTGGTGAATGTACGGATACTGATAATGTTGATGTTTTTGTCATTGAAACACCATCTCCCACAATTTCCGATCCGGGTGATTTTTGTTCAGATGATGAAACCCTAATCTTATCAGCCGACATCGCCGGCGGTATTTGGATCGGTGATGGTATCACAGATGCTGCAACAGGCACATTTGATCCTTCGCAAGCCAATGTTGGAACCAATACCGTAACTTATGAAGTTACAAATTCAGGATGTACCGGCACAGATATGATTGATATAAATGTATATGATTCAGCAGATGCAAGTATTGATGCGGCAGGGCCATTTTGTACAGATGATGTCCCTGTTGACCTGACAGCTGCTACATCCGGAGGCACCTGGAGCGGTAATGGCATTACAGACGCTTCAAACGGTACATTTGATCCTTCAGAAGCTAATATTGGAACAAATATAATAACTTACGAGGTTGGAACCGGAACATGTGCTGACATTGACAGCATTGATATTGAAGTATATGAAGCAACCAATGCCACCATTGATGATCCCGGGGATTTTTGCTCCGATGATGATACCGTTGTGATGAATGCTGCAAATCCCGGTGGTACATGGAACGGTGATGGTATTGACCCGGCCACTGGTGTATTTGATCCTGGAAGCGCTGGCCCCGGTACACATGAGATCATTTATACAATCGCAGGAACATGTGGAGATGCTGACACATTAAATGTTACTGTTTACCCACGTGCAGATGCCACCATCATTAATCCGGTAGATTCCATGTTTATAAGCGAAGACCCGCTCACTTTGGATGCTGTTGATGACAACGGTGAGTGGTCCGGAAACGGAATAAACCCCCTTTCTGGCGAATTTTCACCACAAGAAGCCGGTTTAGGTGATCATCAGATCATTTACACCATTGACCAGGTTTGCGGTGATGCTGATAGTACCACCATCGTGGTCAGCACTGAAGAGATAAAAGACTTACTCATTACCGACGTATTTACTCCCAATGGTGATGATTATAATGACACCTGGCGTATCCAGGGCATCAGCGCTTATGATGATGTGGCGATTTATATCTTTACCCGTTGGGGTGAAAAAGTGTTTGAATTTACCGGTACAGGCAATGCTTATCAGGAAGTACAAAACCAGTGGGATGGTACCCTGAATGGAAAAGAATTGCCCATGGGAACCTATGTATATATTCTTGAATTGAACAATGAAGAATCTCATAAAGGAACTGTTACGCTTATTTATTGATGAAAATAAAAAAACCATGAAAAGGAATATTTTAATCTTAGTTTTTCTCTTGTTTTCTGTTTCCCAGTTAATGGCAACAGGAGATACCTGGAGAAAAAATTACAGTTTTTCCCTTATGGATTTTCCCGGCCGGATGATCCAGACATCTGATGGGAATTTTGTTTTTTGTGGATTCAATACCGCAGGCATTCAAATTACAGGTAATGTTACCAAAGTAGATACCCTTGGTAATCTCATTTGGTCAAAAAAAATAGGTGGATTGAGTATTGCCTCAACCTTGAATGATATCATTGAAATTAGCCCTGCCAATGGTGGAGGCTACCTCGTGGCAGGAGAATCCAGCCCCGGAGCCATTATGGTCAGACTTGATGATGATGGAACTATAAACTGGGCAAAAAGATATGAATATCCCGATCATGTGGACCAGGCATCCAGTGAATGGTTTAATAAAGTCATTGAAACTTCCGACGGAAAATTCCTGGGGTGTGGAGGCGTAAAGCACTTTTGGGACAATGAATCTCCCACTCGGAACGATTCTGTCATGCCTTTTGTTATGGCTGTGGATGCTTCTACAGGAGAACTCCTTTGGGACAACGCTTTTGTTATTGATGTCCCAAATGATGATGAACATGTCTTTTATGATCTAACCGAAACATCCGATGGGTATATCTTTGCCGGATATACGTCAGAAGGTGAAGGAACATTGAATGATAACGGTGATTATACCAGGGATGGTCTTATTATTAAAACCGACCTCAATGGGCAATTTGAATATGGCAGAATATATGGCGGGGCTGGTAGGTCAGAGGTGGTGGAATCCATTATGACCCTCTCTACTGGTGATGTGTTGATGGGTGGATACAGGGGTGATTATGGGACTCTCATGAGAATAGACGGTACAGGTAATAGCCCTTCAATTGATTTTGGACACAGGTACATCGCAACCATGTATATGTTTTTTGAAGAACCACTTATGTTTTCTGAAGTCATGGAAATGTCCGATGGAAACTACGCAGCCATCGGGTCCTATTTTAATACCTATAACCTTCCATCTAAGCTCTATGCAACGGCTACAAAAATCAACAGTTCAAACGGGGATCTGACAGTCCGTAATACATTCCTTCCGGATATGGATTGGGATGATTTGGGGCTGGAGAATCCGTATGGGTTGTTACCCAAAGGTGGTATTACCGAAGACATGGCATTTTTTATGTTTATGCAGGGAATGGGTGAAGATGGTTATAATTATCATCTGATCAAAACAGATGAAACAGGAAGCATGAACAATGAAGAATGCCCCGAAGGGGAATATGATGCCAATGAATCCAGTTATTTGCCAAGCCTTCAGTCTTTTTCACCACCTTCATTTTACAGGCTGGTTGAAACGGAAGCGTTTATCACCCCAATAAACGAAGACCTGAACCCGGATGTTGTTACTATATGTGAGTACATTGAGTGTGATCCACCTCCGGCACCTGAAGTTATTGCTTCCCCTGATGAAATTTGTGAGGGAGACCCTGTCACAATAACAGCTTCAGGAAGCGGGGCTAATGTAACGTATTATTATTACACTGAATCTACAGGTGGAACGGCATTTGACAGTGGCGAACAAATCACGGTTAATCCAACTTCGACAACCACTTATTACGTGGATGCTTTACATGGTATGATAACTGATTGTTACAGTGACAGAACGCCTGTGACAATTACTGTCAATCCCATTCCGGATTTGGATCCGGTGGAAGACGTGGTTTCATGTGGCAGCTACGAATTACCCGCGTTGACTAACGGCGATTACTACGCAGAATCCGGTGGTGTTGGGCCCGTCCCCGCCGGGACTATTGTATCCACGGATACAACATTATATGTATGGGCAGAATCCGGCACAACACCCAATTGTACTGCCGAGGATAGCTTTACAATTACCATTGAAACAGCACCGGAGATCGATCCTTTGGATGACCAAACCCAGTGTGGCAGTTTTCAATTGCCTCCCATCACAGGAACAAACCTGTCTGGAAATGAAGCCTATTACACCGGAACTGATGGTTCCGGCGATATGTATAACGCCGGGGATGTGATTAATTATGCGGATTTCGGCGCTTATCCGGTAACTATATACATCTTTGATGACAACGGAGGTTGCTCGGATGAAGAAAGTTTTGAGTTGACATTATACCCTTCACCTGATGTCCAGGCAGAAAGCAATTCTCCAGCTTGTTTCGATCAGTCAGTTGATTTGTCAGAATCAGGCGGCGAGGCTACTTCCTGGAATTGGTCTGGTCCGAACGGTTTTTCTTCAACTGAACAGAACCCTGTGATAGCCCCTGCTAGTTTTGTGCATTCGGGTACGTATTATGTTACCGCTACAGATGATAATGGGTGTACCAATACGGATAATGTTGAAGTAATTGTTGTTAAACCTCCCTCGGCTACTGCAAGTAGTAATTCCCCTGTATGTGAAGGAGGAGATATTGAGCTTTATGAAACTGCAGGAGAGGCCAATACCTGGGCATGGTCAGGGCCCAATGGCTTTTCTTCAACAGATCAGAATCCGGTTATTTCACCTGCAACACCCGATGCAGATAGTATATATACCGTTACAGTTGCTGATGCAAATGGTTGCACAGCAACAGATAACGTTGATGTTGAAGTCAATCCGGCATCTGAAGCTAACGCACAAAGCAATTCCCCGGTTTGTGAAGGGGAAAACATCGAATTATCTGAAACCGGAGGAGGCGCAGAAACATGGACATGGTCCGGCCCCGATGGTTTTACATCCACTTCACCTGCCCCAACCATTGTGTCTGCAAACACATCGCACAGCGGAACATATTCAGTAACCATTACCGATGCAAGCGGATGTACAAACACCGATGATGTGGACGTTACCGTAAATCTGACACCGCCTGAGCCTGAAGTTGACATTGATTGCAGCGGAGGTGCCGATAATGGTCTGGTTACTGTGACAGCACCTCTTGGTGCAGAATATGAATATTCTGTTGATGGCATTAATTACCAGTCAGAGGTGGAATTTGGACCACTGCCTAATGGTTCTTATGCCGTGACGGTTATGAATATCAATTCGGGCTGTACTGTATCAGGTGCAAGTTTCAACCTGGATTGCGGATGTGCTGATCCTACAACATTGAATCTAAGCTCTGTTTCCGGCAGCACATGTGAGACAGAACCATATACAGTGAATAACAACACTTTTGGAGGAAGCGCTTCGGAAGTTAATCTTTCCCACGATGGCAATGGCAGTTTGAATGCAACCAATTTTTCAAGCTCTCCTTTTGGATTTATTTATACGCCGGATCCTCCGGATGCAGGCAATACCATAACCATAACAGTAACAACCGACAACCCCGAAGGCTCTCCTTGCGTTAGTGCTGAACAGGATTTTGTGCTCACTGTAAATGAAGCAGGCCTTGTCATCGCCAACAGCAACTCCCCAGTGTGTGAAGGCGAAGATATCAGTTTAACTGAAACCGGTGGTTATGCGGTTTCATGGGATTGGGAAGGCCCTGACAGTTTTACTTCTACAGATAACAACCCGGTAATTAGTGGCGCTACAACTGCTGCTGCAGGTTCTTATTCGGTTACCATTACTGATGGTAATGGCTGTACCAATGTGGATGAGGTTAATGTGATGGTAAGTGAAATTCCGGAAGTGTTGGCAGAAAGCAATTCCCCTGTATGCGAGGGTGAAAATATTGAATTGACAGAAACCGCCGGAGAAGGTGATGCCTGGAACTGGCAAGGCCCTGATGGCTTTACCTCCGGACAAAATAATCCGGTCCTCACTTCTGTTAACACAGCAGCAGCAGGAACCTATACGGTCACCGTAACAAATGCATACGGATGCTCAAATACAGGCAGTGCGGATGTGACTATTGATCCTGCTCCTGATGAACCAGAAGTGGATATGGATTGTACCGGTGGCGAAAATACCGGCACAATTACCGTTACTTCACCGCTCGGCGCAGAATACGAATATTCCATTGATGGAAGTTATCAGACAGAAACCGCATTCGGGCCACTTGATAATGGTGCATATACAGTTACGGTAATGAATACAACAACAGGTTGTACTGTAGCCGGAGATGTGATTAATCTTGACTGTGGCTGTACCGATCCAACAACCTTGACACTGAGTTCATCCACAGGGAATACATGTGAAACTAATCCATACAGCGTTAACGGCAACACATTTGGTGGCAGTGCCACTGAAGTTGAGCTTACCCATGATGGCAACGGAACCCTGAATGCCACCAATTTTACATCCTCCCCATTTGATTTTACGTACACACCCGATCCAGGCGATATAGGCAATACCGTAAACATTGCCGTAATAACAAACAACCCGCTTGGTCCTCCTTGTGCAAATGCAGAAGAAACCTTTGTTTTGACAGTCAATCCGGCCCCTGTCGTTAACGCCGGCAGTAATTCCCCCGTTTGTGAAGGGAATAACATCATGCTGTCTGAAACAGGTGGTGAAGCTGTGAATTGGTTATGGTCAGGGCCCGATGGCTTTTCTTCCACACAGCATAATCCGATGATCGGATCTGCAACTGATGATGCAAGCGGTACTTATGAAGTCTCGGTCACCGACATCAATGGATGCACAAACACAGATGCTGTGGATGTTTCTGTCAATCAGGCACCTGATGTGCTTGTCAATAACAACAGCCCTGTTTGTGAAGGAGAAGATATTGAATTGACAGAAACAGCCGGAGAAGCTGAATCATGGACATGGTCAGGGCCTGCCGGTTTTTCATCCAGCTCGCCAACACCCACCATTGTATCTACAACAACCGACAACAGTGGTTTATACTCAGTTACCGTTACAGATGCCATTGGATGTACAAGTTCGGCCAATGCTGATATAACCGTTAATCCAAATCCTGCAACACCGGTTGTAGCTACGGACTGCAGTGGTGGCGAAGACAACGGAACCATTGAAGTAACATCACCCCTTGGTGCAGATTACGAATACACGATTGATGGAACGTATCAGGAAAGCCCTGATTTTGGCCCTCTGACAAATGGAGTGTATTATGTTACCGTGATGGACATTACATCAGGCTGTACATCATCAGGTAGCAGTATATTATTGGATTGCGGCTGCGCAAATTCTACTTCACTAAGCCTAAGTGCAACAACTGCAACAATTTGTGAATCAGAATCCTTCACATTGGGCGGAAATACGTTTGGCGGTAGCGCATCAGAAGTTAATTTGAGCAGTGACGGGGATGGTAGTTTTAACTCAGATAACTTTACAAACTCCCCATTTGCATTTACATATATCCCTGGCCCTGCTGATGCCGGTAATACCGTGATAATTACGGTTACTACGAACAATCCTGAAGGTTCGCCATGTGTGAGTTCAGAAGAATTATTTTTCCTGAACGTTAAAGCGGCTCCGGATGTCAATGCAGTAAGCAATTCCCCGGTATGTGTGGGTGATCAGATAAATTTATCGGAAATCGGCGGAGATGCTGTTTCCTGGGAATGGGATGGCCCCGAAGGATTTACTTCCATCCAGAATAACCCAAACATAAATTTTGCCACAACAGCATCCGGGGGAACATATTCAGTTTCGGTAACCGATGGCAACGGCTGTACCAATATGGATAACGTTGATGTACAGGTATATGAAATCCCAGATCCTTCAATTGATGACCCGGGGGATTTCTGTGCAAACGATTTACCGGTTGACCTGACAGCAGCTGCAGTTGGTGGATTTTGGAGCGGCAATGGCATTACCGATACCGTTAATGGAACCTTTGATCCATCTGTTGCCGGTGCCGGTGATCATGTTATTACTTACATAGCAGGAACATCGCCCTGTACAGATTACGATGAAATAACAATTACGGTACATCCGTTGCCCGATGCTACCATTGATAATCCGGGGGGATTTTGCTTTGAAGACCCGCCTGTTGATTTAACAGCAGCAACATCCGGAGGCACATGGAATGGCACTGGTATTACAGACACGGTTGCAGGTACATTTGATCCTGCCGTTGCAGATATTGGCACAAACACCATTACTTATGAAGTTTCAGATGGAACGTGTACAGGTACAGATGCCATTGACATCATGGTATATGAGTCGGCTGATGCTACCATTGACAGTATCCCTGATTATTACTGTGCTGACAACGTTAATGATACTTTAACTGCAGCGACCTCAGGAGGATATTGGCTGGGTGAAGGCATTGATTCTACAGGCGTGTTTAATCCATATATCGCAGGAAGCGGTACCCATCAAATAATTTATACCATTCCCGGTACCTGCGGTGATGCTGATACAGTAGAAATAACTGTTTATTCACGTGCGAATGCCACAATCATTGATCCGGTGGATACTTTAATGATTACCGATCCACCTTATGAACTGCAGGCAAGCCAGGCTGGTGGTGAATGGTTTGGTACAGGAGTGAATAACTCAGGAGAATTTAACCCGGGAAATGCGGGTGTTGGAGATCACATTATCTCATATGCAATTTCACAAATATGCGGCCATGCAGACACAACTTTAATTGTTGTCATTCCTGATCTTGACCTCCTTATTCCGGATGTTATTACACCCAATGGCGACGAATTTAACGATACCTGGAAAATACAAGGTATCTCAGCATTTGAGCAAGTGGATATCTGGATTTTTACCAGATGGGGCGATAAGGTGTTTGAATTCAGCGGCTCAGGTAATAGTTATTCTGATCCGGACAACCAATGGGATGGTATCCATAACGGCAAAAAATTGCCGTTTGGTACTTATGTATATATTCTTGAGTTAAACAATGACGAAACATATAAAGGAACCATAACACTCATCAGATAAAAAAAAATTATGAAAAAAAGATTGTTATTATTATGTATTATTAGTGGAATGGCGCTGAGCGCATTTTCGCAACAAATGCCACTGTACAGTCAGTATATGTTTAACCGCTTGCTGATTAATCCTGCTGTGACAGGCAGTGATGACAACATTCCTATCAGGTTGACAGCCAGACAGCAGTGGGTTGATATAGAGAAAGCCCCTTCCACGCAAATGATCAGTGGACACTTGAGGTTAAATAATGAAACCATGGGTGTAGGAGGCATGATTTTTGCCGATCGTTTTGGCCCCGAATCACGCATCGGGCTTCAGGGCAACTATGCCTATATTCTTCCCGTTTTCCGTGAAGAGGCAAGTTTGGCTTTCGGCCTCTCGTTTCAGGTTTTTCAATACCAAATGGATTATACCAATTTCGTATATTTGGATGAAAACGATCCGGCACTTAATTACAGCAATGAAAACAGTTGGTTGCCTGAAACAGACTTTGGTTTATACCTGTACAGCGAAGACTACTTTGCAGGCATTTCAGCCAATCAGATGATTGAACTTCCCATGAACATAGGGGGCAAAGAGGTTGAAATGAATACACTTGTCAGACACTATCACCTCATGGGAGGTTATAAATTTGAGATTGATAGTGAATTCGATATTGAACCATCAGTATTGGTTAAAGGTACTGCCAAAACGCCAATTCAACTTGATGTTAATGTTAAAGGCATTTATCTGGATGATTACTGGCTTGGTTTTTCGTACAGAACAGATGGCGATATCATTGCAATGCTGGGATTGAAGTTTAAAGATTTTGTTTTTGGCTTTGCGTATGACTATTCAACCTCTCGGTTGTCAAATTATCAAAGTGGTACATTTGAACTCATGCTTGGATATGATATTCCAAAACAGGGCCCCGGAACCAAAAGTAAGTTCTAAACATAGTAAGTGATAATAAACATGTAAAAAACAATAAATAATATATTATTATGAAAACAACATTGGAGAAAATTAAAGGATTATTGATTTGTGGCTTGATTTTGTTATTTACTTTAATGGGTGGATTGTGCAATGAACTCGATGCACAAAATGTCGGTATAAATACCGATACCCCTGATGAATCAGCCATGCTGGATGTGGTTGCAACAAATGGTGGAATTCTGATACCCCGTTTAACCCAGGCACAGCGGGATGACATTTCTTCTCCTGCCACAGGGCTTCTGATTTATCAGACAGACAATGACCCTGGATTTTATTACAACCAGGGAACACCTGCTTCGCCCGATTGGGTGAGTATCACTGCCGGTGCCGCAGGGGGAGAATGGACTGATGCAGGGGATTATTTGTTTCCTGCTGACAATGCCGATACTTGTGCCCGTGTCTATGAAAATGACTCTATTTATGGTTTTTATTATGTCGGTCCGGCTGTCAATGGAGGTTTGTTTGTAAACAGTGTGTTGGATGCCGACCACACTGGTGTTTATGGACAGTGTGATAATTCAGATTATTATGGTTTTGGTGGTTATTTTAAAGGTGGTTATGCCGGTGCTATTGGACGTGTGGATGCTGAAGGCAGTGAGAATTACCATGGCTTGGTAGGGAATGTATCAGGTGGTACAGGAACCAATATTGGCGTATATGCAACCGCTGATAGTGGTGCCAACAATTATGGGGTCTTCGGTGTGGTTGAAGATACCGTTGGATTTGGTATTGCTGCTCTTAATACAGATACAACAGGAACCGGACTTATAGCCAGAGGCAACAACGTTTCAGGAACCTACCTTAACGGTGGATCCGGTGTTGCATCTAAAGGTACAACTGTTGGTGTATATGGTACTGCAGAGCATGCTGATGGTTCTGGTGTTTTTGGAAGGGTTGACAATGATGGGGGCTTTGGTGTGGAAGCCAGAAATGCCAATGACCAGGGAACAGGTTTGCTCGTTACCGGTAATAATTCAGGTGCAACATATCTGACTGAAGGAACAGGAGCTGCCATTTCCGGTACTGATGGCGTCCTTGGCTTTAGTAGCGATGCAACCGGAACAGGAATTATTGGTATTGGTAACAACTTATCCTCCATTGCTTCATTGACCAATGGATCTGGTGTTACCGGATCAAGTAGCAATATTGGCGTATATGGAAAAGGTGATCCTACTTCAGAATCTGTTGGCGTGTATGGAACAAGTGAAGCTGGTGACGGCGCCGGGGTATCTGGCGTCAATACACAATTGGATGATGCTGCTGTTGGTGTGTATGGGCAGGTTGGAGATGGATCCACTTCTGACTTTGATCCTGCCGCTGTAGTTGGTTGGTCTAATATTACTCAAGATGGCAATGGGATAGGTGGTTTTTTTAGTTCTGAAGGATTGGCTGGTATTTATGCAGAAAGCAGAACCGGGACAACAGGTTGGGCAGGCTATTTTGATGGTGATATTAATGTAACAGGAACTGTGTATGGAGCATACAAAGATTTCATGATAGATAACCCCGAAAATCCAGAGGAAGAGGTGCTGAGGCATACTTCCATCGAATCCAACGAAGCCATGGTCATTTATCGGGGTAAAGCACAACTCAACAATGCAGGGGAAGCAAATGTGGAGCTTCCTTCATATTTTAAAGCCCTGACAAAAGAAGACGAAGCAACAGTGCAAATAACCTGCATTGGGCAGCCATTCAACATTGGTTATGAATGGAACGGTGATTTTACGTCATTTACAGCCTATGGCGATGCCAACCGCGAAGTATCCTGGATGGTAATGGCCGACAGGGATGATCCTTACATGCAGGAAAACAGAAAACCCGAAATTACCAAAAAAGATGATAGCCATGATAAAGGGTATAAACCCGGTTATTACATACATCCTGAACTATACGGGCAACCCAAAGAAAAGAGTTATTCTTACCTTTGGTTTAATAAAGGAAGAAATTATCCACTTGGTTTGAAAGAAACAGAAACCCGTACCTTGCAAAAAATAAGTGATGAAACAGAGAGATTAAAACAAGAAAAAAATGACAATATAAAAACGCCAAAAATTAAAGAGCGGGAGAAATAGTTTTTATAATTTTTAGTTGTTATAAAAGACCTGCATGGTTACGTGCAGGTCTTTTTATGTTCAGTGCTTAATACTTGTATAAGTCCCGAATTTTTCTGACATTCACAGCCTCAATATTATTAAAGATGAACATTCATTTTATTGCCATTGGTGGGGCTGTTATGCACAATCTGGCGATAGCCCTGAAAAAGAAAGGCCATTGTGTAAGTGGTTCAGACGATGATATATTTGAACCCTCAAGATCAAGGTTGGGAAAACACGGTATTCTTCCTGAGAAAACAGGCTGGCATCCTGATAAAATCACACAAAAAATCGATGCCATTATTCTGGGAATGCATGCACGGGAAAATAACCCCGAACTTTTACGCGCTGCACATCTTGGAATAAATATGTATTCTTTCCCTGAATTTTTGTACAAGCAGACAAAAAATAAGAAACGGCTTGTTGTGGCAGGAAGCCACGGAAAAACTACCATAACAAGCATGGTTATGCATGTGATGAAAACGCAAAAAATAAAGTTTGATTATATGGTAGGTGCTCAGATTGAAGGATTTGATACCATGGCAGGTTTGTCTGATGATGCTGATATAGCAGTTTTCGAAGGGGATGAATATTTATCCTCACCATTAGACAGAAGACCAAAGTTTTTGTGGTACAAACCTCATACTGCTGTTATTACTGGTATAGCCTGGGATCATGCTAATGTTTTCCCCACTGAGAATATATATATCGACCAATTCAGAGATTTTATCAACAGCATGCAGGATGGAGGGAAGTTGTATGTCTATAACAATGACCGCATCCTCAACAAAATAGCTGATAGCAATCCCAACATTCAGGTCATTGGATACAATGCGGTACAATATGAAAACATTGATGGCAACATGATTGTAAAAACAAAATCAGGAGAATACCCATTGTCCGTGTTTGGTGAACACAACGCTCAAAACATTGAAGCAGCCAGGTTATTGTGCAAAGATGCCGGGATAGGTGACGGTGATTATTTTGAGGCCTTGAAGGGTTTTAAAGGGGCAGCCAGACGCATGCAATTGCTTTCAGAAAATGAAAACACAAGCGTTTACCTGGATTTTGCTCATGCCCC
>CAZTNS010000078.1:0-14372 GCA_964615585.1 uncultured Bacteroidales bacterium
TAAGTTATCTTTTTTGAAGTTCCCCTGTTTTCCGGGGGTGAGCACTCTCATATAACTCTTTTTCAATACGCTTATTATAAGCAAGTTGGCTAATAATCCTAAATCTAAAAAAGAATTGAATAACGAACATTAGAACAATAGAATATCGAATGATGAACCACTTTTTCATTCATAATTCGATTGTTCTGATGTTCATTATTCTTGATTCATGTAAATATTGGGATCATATGTGCTATCTTTGCAAAGATAAACTTAAGTTATCATTTTTGAAGTTCCCCTATTTTTTCCCAGGGGCGAATACTGATTATCAATACCAGTCAGGAATTCTGAATATTCGAATGGTCAGCTAACAAATGCACCCATTTTATCACTTACAATACCTTTCAATCACATCAAAAGCTTTATCCATACCGGATTCTGCAGCTTCACTCAGATCAAAACAGGCCTTATTTTTTTCTTTCAGAACAAAATATGTTAATCCACGGTTGTAATAAGCCTCTGCGAATTGTGAATCAATCTGGATGGCTTTGTCAAAATCTTCTATTCCTGCCCAGTGATTGGATATTAAAGATTGTGTATAAGCGCGGTTAAAATAAGCAAAAATCAGCTCATCATCACTTGCAACAGCCTGATTGTAAGCATCAAGGGCATCTTTATAATTGGGATTTATTTTTGCCCTTTCCTTCACCCTTGGCTTTGCTTTCATAGAATACACATTTTGTTCAGGATCAATATCTTCCATAAACACCCCCAACAAAACAAGGGTATTGGCCTTAGAAAAATACACGAGCGGGTTTTCAGGAGCCATATCAAAAGCCGTATCATAATCATTCATGGCCTGGTTGAAATTGCCCTGCAAACTCAGTAATCCTGCCCTGTACAGGTAATTTATCATTTTGTCAGGACAGGTCTCAATAGCCTGCGATACAGAATCCACAAGCCCTGAAATAACGGCATCACTCAGGTTATGTACATCGTTACTGAAACATACGGTTTTTTTGTCAGACTCATTTTCGGGATAAGCATTGTTCCCATATATATCATAATATTTGTAATTCATAAATCGGTTATTATCAGGGAAAACAAAGAACAAATTTTCCGCTCTGACATCAGGCATGGTACTTTTCACTTCCACACCAAAATCGGCACTTAAACTGGTAAGCCGTTGTAATTCCATACCTTGCCTGTATTTCAGATTTTCGCTTTTCAGGGCATTGATTGCATTGACAGATTCTGCCATTTTTCTATCTCTTGCTGCTTCCTTATGCCGATTGAGTTTTTCTTTGACAAAAGCTCTGTTAATATATGCATCGGCAAAATCATGAAAAAGGCTGATGCACTGATTATAATCTTCAAGCGCCCCTGCATAATCTCCAATTTCCACCTTCAATCCGGCCCTGTTATACCATGCCAGGATATGCTCGGGCTGTACTTTAAGCATCTCAGAATAATCCAGTATGGCCTTACGGAATTGTTTCTTCTGACTGTAAACCAAGGCACGATTAAATAAGGCTGCCGTGTTTAACGGGTTCTTCCCGAGAATATAATTCAGATCATTGAGAGCAGCATCCCAGTTTGTATCTTCCATGTTCATTACAGCTCGCTGATAATAAGCATAGTACAAGCTTGCGTCCAGCCGTATGGCTTTATCAATTAACAATCCGGCCGAATCACGTTGTTCCTTTTTCTTGTAATTCAATGCTTTCTGTACAATGACCCCGGCATGATCCGGTTGCAATTTCAACACCGAATTAAAATCTTCCATTGAAGCTTCCATCTGTGAATTCCCCCTGTATGCCATGCCCCGAACCAAATATACTGCGATGTTATTAAGTCCTTTTTCCAGCGCCTTATTACAATCATCAATGGCCTGATTATACTTATTAAGATACAACTTACTTACAGCCCGCTGAAACCACGCATAAGCATCCGACTTATCCAGCTCAAGTGCTTTATCAAAATCATGATGTGCCTGCTCATAATCCATCATCTTGTTATTAACAACTGCCCTGTACAACCATGCCTGCTGATAATGAGGGGCACGATCAATACAAGCAGAAAGGTCTTTTCTGGCCCCATGGTAATCATCCAGCATATACCGCGCATAGCCACGGTAAAAATACACATCCGGATTATCATCATCACGGCTGATCTCAAATGTCAATAACCTGACCGCTTCTTTATATTTTCCATCCTGTATCTGAAAAAGTGCCCTTTCATAATAATTATGTTGAAATTGTGATACAGCCGGAGGAGGCATAAAAACATACACACACAACAACAAAACCAAAACCATATATCTCAATTTCAACATACCGGAATTTTAACGCGAATCTATCAAAAATATTGGACAATATCGCCACCTCGCATATGTGCAAAGCATAAAATGCCATTCCTTACTGCTCATGTTTTTTTTTAAAGGCATCGCAGTGATCATAAACACACAACACACTTTTTATTCATTTGGGCGCTTTTCCTGTCTCCGCCTCCTATCTTCCACGCCATGCTGTTGGTTTTGCATGCTGTCACACAGGAGTTTCCTCCGGTCACTCTGGTGACAGCGCAAAAGCTCAAACAGCACGGCATGGAAGGATATCCGGCTACGCCAGAGCGCAATTAATCTTAGCATCGCTGTTGCTCCATTCGACACAGATGTTAAGACACATCCCATTCCGCAAACGCCGGCAAATCCTCCATGAATCTCAATTCCCCTTTCTCATGATCAACATAACACATATAATGTTTCAATCCGTTGCTGACAAACAAGTAAGGCACTTTAAAAGCAGTATTATAGACAGCAATTTGCTGGAAAGCCGCCTGGATTATTTTTACTGATGGGGCTTTACATTCCACCAGCATCAATGGTTTCCCGAACTTATTATGTACCATGGCATCATAACGTCTTTGCAAACCATGTACATTGATTTCTTTTTCCAAAGCTATCAAACCCGGGGGCACTTTTTTTTCCCGAATTAGATATTTCATCAGATTTTGACGCACCCATTCCTCAGGCGTACATACAAGCCATTTCTTACGGATTTCATCAAAAACCATGGTTGTATCACCACGATTTTCCATTATGAGATCAAAATATGGTAAATTAAGTCTTTGCATTTATTAACTTTGTACAAATGTAAAATTAGTAAAATGATGAAAACGAAAGAAGAAATTGTTAAAAATTGGTTGCCACGTTATACCGGCATCCCCCTTTCTAATTTTGGAAATCATATATTGCTTACAAACTTTCAGCACTATGTATATCTTTTTGCCAACTGGTTTAAAGTGCCTGTTACAGGTTTAGATACCAACATGCCAGGTGCCACAGCCGAAGGCATCACCATACTGAATTTTGGCATGGGCAGCCCGAATGCAGCCACCATTATGGATTTGCTTTCTGCCATTAACCCTAAAGCCGTTCTTTTCCTGGGAAAATGTGGCGGACTGAAAAAGAAAAACGCGCTTGGTGACCTTATCCTTCCCATTGCAGCCATAAGGGGAGACGGGACTTCAGATGATTATTTACCACCCGAAGTGCCGGCTCTCCCCGCCTTTAGTTTACAACGTGCCTTATCTTCCACCATCCGTGATCACCACCGAGATTACTGGACAGGCACAGTACAAACCACCAACCGCCGTGTCTGGGAATACGATGAAAGGTTTAAAAAATACCTCCGGAAAACCCGAGCCATGGCTATTGACATGGAAACAGCCACCATTTTTATTGCAGGTTTTGCTAACGGCATCCCATCAGGGGCACTTCTGCTCGTGTCCGATCAGCCTATGATTTCCACAGGCATCAAAACCGGTAAAAGCGATAAATCAGTAACCGAAAAATACGTGGAAGACCATTTGAAAATTGGCATCGATTCAATGAAAGAGCTCATTAACCAGGGGCGCTCAGTAAAACATTTGAAATTCTAAACCAAAACTTCCACCTCCCCCTACGGAGAAACCAGAACCAAAAAGGAATTCCTGTACCCGTAAGTAAGTAAGAGGCAGGCGGGCGGAGTAAGCTTGTCCGGCGAGACAGAGCGGAGACGTATAATAAAAACGTTCCGCCGGGATTGATTGCCCTGGAAAAAAGAAGTTAATCTAAATCATTATGCTTTGTAAAACCTATGTGAATTCCTATGTTTCCTATGTGCCTACTGTGGTTCCAACCTGATATGCTTCCAGATTTTTTGAACCACCGTAGGACACATAGGTTAGAATAGAGTCTAAAATTTATGTATCCTCACTCAAAAGGCAAAATCAGCTTTTCTCTTCTATATGCCCTTATCATCAACCATATGCCAACAAGCACAAACGGGATACTCAGTATCTGTCCCATGCGGAGTGCAGCATCCCATCCATCGGTTTCCATCTGTACTTCCTTGGTAAATTCTATCACAAACCGGAATGCAAATACCGTTGTAAAAAACAATCCCGTGATCAGGCCTTCGCGTTTGCCCCAATCTTTTTTGAAATACAGAAAAACCATCACAGCAAAAAACAAAAAATAAAATATCGATTCATACAATTGCGTGGGATGACGCGGCTTATCATCTACCCTTTCAAATATAAAAGCCCAGGGTACCTGCGTTTGAATACCCACAATTTCATGGTTGATCAGGTTTCCTATGCGCACAAATGCCCCGGCAAGCATGACAATAACCGCCAACCGGTCTATCAGATAAAGAAAACTGACTTTTTTTCGTTTGCGCTGAAACAACCATACCGCAATCAAAATGCCGGCAGCTCCTCCATGGCTGGCCAATCCGCCTTTCCAGATTTTAAGAATTTCCACCGGGTTACTCAGGTAAAAATCCGGATTATAAAACAAACAATGCCCCAGGCGCAACCCAACAACCACGCCAATAATAACATAAATGGCAAGTTTATCCACAAATTCCTGCTTCAGACCATCACGTTTGACCATGTGGCTGTATAAAATATACCCGAGCAAAAATCCTGTGGCCAGCAAAATACCGTACCACCTGATGCCCCTTGCTCCCAGCTCAAAGGCTACAGGGTCAACGTTCCATTCAATAAAAGCAATCATAGTTTTAAATTTAAATTTTAGGTTCTACTGCAAATGTAGTACGATTTTTTAAAAGCATTGGTAATAATGATGTAAAATAAATTGAATTCTTCGCAAAATTCTGCGCTTTGCGATACTTTGGTTCTACTCCAAATTAAGTGGAATACTTTATCAACTATAATCCATAAATACTTGTCAGGGCTAAAGCCCAATAAGTATTTGTTTTATTAATAACCTCGACATGAATGCCGGGGTTAATCGGCTTTTTTTGAATGCATTAGTGTGATAACTTTTATTCCATTATTAACCATGAGCTTCAGCTCGTGGTGGTAAGGATGTGAAAGATGAATTGGGCTTTAGCCCTGACATTTAATCATTACCATTACCCATTAAATTTGCAGTAGAACCGATACTTTAAATGCTTTACCGCAAAAGATTTACACTAAAAACTATTTGTTTTGCAATTCGACCTTCTCATTTCTTCACAATATTTACAGTAGCACCAGGTTTTATGAACTAAAATGCATTCTTCCTTTTTGACAGGCACCCTCCGTTACCAATGGTTGCAGCTGTTTCTATCAAGGCCAGATGAGAATACGCCTGGGGGAAATTACCCAACAAGCGCTTGGTATCAAAATCCATATCTTCGCTGAATAAACCCAAATGATTGGAATAGTCCAGCACATCTTCAAACATGGCTTGTGCCTGCTTCCTCTCTCCTATGCGATGAAGAGCCGTAATAAGCCAGAAAGTACATATCGTAAAAGCAGATTTTGGCCTTCCGAAATCATCTTCATTGCGGTATCTGTACATCAATCCGTTTCGACTCAAATGTTTTTGCGTAGCGTAAACCGTGGCTTTATATTTTTCATCACTGGCATCAATAAATCCATACGACTCCATCAACAGATTCGATGCATCCAAATCATTAGAACCATAAGATTGAGTAAACGCCAGTAATTTATCATTCCAGGCATACTGCAAAATATCCGTTTTAATATCTTCCTTCAATTCAGTCCATTCTTTTACATACCCCGGCATGTTGATGATTTTTGCAATTTTCACTCCCCTGTCAGCAGCTACCCAACACAACACTTTTGAAAAGGTGAAATGCTTGTTATCCTTCCTGATCTCCCATATACCCCTGTCGGGTTCACGCCATGTTTTGGCAACAACCTTCATTATGCTGCGTGTTATGGTCCACAGCTCTTCCGAATTGGACATGTTTACATCAAACATTTCAAAAAGCTGATAGATGACATCAACCAACACACCAAAAATGTCATTCTGCTTTTGCTTATACGCTGCATTTCCGATTCTGACAGGTTTTGAGCCTTCATATCCGGCAAGATGATCCAGTTCTTTTTCGCTTAATTTCTTTTCTCCATTAATACCATACATGATCTGAATGGCTTCATCCTTTACCGGAACAAGGTTAATGATATAATTCATGTAACGGTGCGCCACATTGGAATGTCCCAGCGCCGAGAGAATTTTAATGGTCATGGAAGCATCCCGGAGCCAGCAAAAGCGGTAATCCCAGTTTCTCTCTTCACCAATGGTTTCAGGCAAGGAGGTGGTTACCGCTGCCAAAATCGCTCCGCTGGGATTGTAGCTCAGCAATTTGAGTACAAGCGCAGACCGCAATATCTCATTCTGATAATGCGGAAACTCTGTGGTTCTGTCCGACCAGTTCAGCCAGTAAACTTTTGTGCGCTCCATTTTCAGGTAAGTACGCTGAATGGTCTGTTCCTGCAATTTTTGATGATAGGATAACAGAAAAAATTCATCTTTTTTTAAGGTGATGACATTACCATTGAGCACATCACGCTGATTGAAACTTGTGTATAAATAGGCTGAATCATACTCGCCAGAATTGGAATATGATTTGATAAAATCAGGGTATAATGTATGTTTAGTCTCGCTTTGTGCATACACCAACGCCGGCTTATAATTGACCCTGAATGTTGGTTCACCTTTTAACAAACGAATGTACCTGATCACATCGGGTGGTGCATAATACTCTTTTTCCCCGCTCATGTAATACCGGGGCATAAAATCCACAATTTCAAAACAATGCTTGTCATTGCAAAAATGCGTAATTAACAGGTTTGTTCGTTCCAGATATCGTTGTTTGACTTCATAATCGCCCTCGGGGACAATGGTAAATTCCCCTCCAGTGTCCTTATCCAGGATTTTGGCAAAAATTGATGCGCTGTCAAACTTGGGAAAACACAACCATTCAATACTTCCGGTTTCTGAAACTAAAGCTGCCGTCCGGCAGTTCCCTATCACACCGTAATTCAAATTATCCATCATCTCTACACTTACAATACATTAAATCTTTATTTGGCTGTTTGCAAAATTATATGTATTTTATCGAAAATTTTAACAATTATGCAAAGAATAATTATTGTTTCCAACAGATTACCGGTAAGTATTGATTTTAGCGGCGAAAAAGTTGACATTACCCCTGGGATAGGAGGACTGGCAACAGGCATGAAATCTGTTCACCAGGACAGGGAAAGCTTATGGTTTGGATGGCCGCGGTATAGCCCCAACAACTTAAACAATAAGAAACTCGAAGAAACTGAAAATTTGCTTCGTGAAAACAAATGTGCCCCGGTGTATCTGCAGAAAAAAGACATTGACAATTATTATTATGGTTTTAGCAACCGCACACTGTGGCCGCTTTTCCATTATTTTATGCAATACACCGAGTACGAAACAGAATACTGGGAATCATACAAAAAAGTCAACCAAATTTTTGCAGATACCTTAGCCAAAGAAATCACTGAAGATGATATCGTCTGGGTGCACGATTATCATTTATTGCTGTTGCCCGCTATGCTCAGGGAAAAATTTCCCAACTTGGGGATAGGTTTCTTTCTGCACATTCCTTTTCCTTCCTACGAAGTGTTCAGAATGTTACCGTGGCGCAACGAATTGATTGAAGGCATGCTGGGGGCAGATCTGCTGGGTTTTCATACTTACGATTATGAAAGGCACTTCAGGTCATGCGCACACCGTATTTTAGGCCATGACGCCGATTTCAATACCATAAAAATGGATACCCGTGAGATCAAACTGGATGTGTTCCCCATGGGCATTGATTATGATTATTTTGAGAACGCAGCCAACGAAAAACGAAACCGTTCCGTTAAAGACAAAACCGATATACAGCGTGATATTGACAGGTATTTTTTAAGTGCTCCTGACCGTAAACTCATTATTTCCATTGACAGGCTGGATTACAGTAAAGGCATACCAAACCGCTTATGGGCTTTCGAACGCTTCCTTGAAAAATACCCCGAATACCGTGAAAAAGTGACACTTATGATGCTGGCTACGCCCACACGAAGCAATGTGCCTCAATACCAGAAAATGAAACAGGAAGTGGATGAGCTTGTAGGCAGGATCAATGGGCAATACGGTGGCATTAACTGGACGCCCATTTGGTATTTTTACAGGGCTTTGCCACTGGACAGACTTATTGAATTGTACCTGGCTTCTGAAATTGCCCTCATCACACCGGTACGCGATGGCATGAACCTGGTTGCAAAAGAATACCTGGCTTCAAAACCGGATAACAAAGGGGTGTTGATCCTTTCGGAAATGGCCGGGTCAGCCAAAGAAATGAGCGAAGCAATCATCATCAATCCAAACAACATGGACGAAATTGCCGACAGCATTGTGGAAGCCATTAACATGCCGGCTGAAGAACAGGTAGAAAGAAATCTTATTTTGAAAAACAGGCTCAAACGGTATAATGTCCATAAATGGGCTAACGACTTTTTAAGGGCACTGAAAGACCAGACAGCACACAAAGCTACCTACAAGCCCAAAAACATCAAAACCACCAAAGATCAGATATTTAAAAAATACAAAAAAGCAAATAAACGCATTTTGTTCATTGATTATGACGGGACACTGGTACATTTTAAAAAAGACCCGCAAAAAGCCGGCCCGGACAAAGATTTACACCTCCTGCTGGACAACCTCAGCGCTGATCCGAAAAACGAAGTGGTACTTGTTTCCGGCAGAGACAAAAACACCCTCGGCAATTGGTTTGGAAACCATAAATTCAAATTGGCGGCTGAACATGGTGCCTGGTTGTATAAAAACAACAAATGGCAAAAATTCAGGGAAATGAATGACGACTGGAAAGAAATTTTCGAACCCATCTTTCAGTGGTATGTGGACAGAACGCCCGGTAGTTTGTACGAAGAAAAGGATTACTCCCTTACCTGGCATTACCGCAATAGCGATCCGGAACTGGGAAAAAACCGGAGCATTGAACTCAAAGATGAAATCACCAGCTTAATCGCCAACCACGACCTGGAAATCATGGAAGGGAAGAAAGTCGTAGAATTGAAAACGAGTGGCATCAACAAAGGGCAGGCTGCATTGTACCACATGGCTGAAAATTCGCATGATTTCATCATGGCCATAGGCGATGACTGGACAGATGAATACATGTTTCAGAAGCTTCCCAAAACCGCCCATACCATAAGGGTGGGAAGTATAAACACTGAAGCCCGCTATTTAATTGACAGCATAAACGATGTCAGGGAGTTTTTGAAAGATTTGAGCAAACAGAAAGGATAAACGGTATGTTGCAATACCTATTGTGCCTTTAAATAAAATAATTCATGAAAAGTTTTGTTATTGTTTTTATTGCCTTAGTTTGTGCAAGCTTCAAATTAGCTGCACAAGATTATTTCCCTTTTCCTGATAGCACAGCAATCTGGAATATTTACTACGATAATTGTATATATAACGATGAAGATGAAATCAGATTTGGCATGCAAGGAGATACTATAATAGATTCAATAAATTACAATAAAATATATTACCTTAATGATACTGCTTTAGAAAATCACGGAAGTTATTATTGTGGATTGAGAGAGGAGAATAAAAGAATTTTCGTAAAATTCAATAATGAAGAAGAACAGTTATTGTATGATTTTAACATGGAAGCAGGAGATAGCATTAAATACAATTACGGTGGTGCCTTTTTTAATAATAATGGTGAATTGGTATTTTCACAATTATGTGATACATTTTACAGAAAAGTTGTTAATATCGATACCGTAAGTCTTTATGACGGAAGCTTGAGAAGACACTACGTATTAGAACAAACAGATAATAGTATAAATATTATGACTGACGAATGGATTGAAGGCATTGGTAGTTCGGTATGGACAGGATTATTCAATCCGTTTGTTGTTGATATGGCTACAAATGGAGATGGTTGGGTACCAATTTGTGTGAAAATTAATGGAGATGTTGATTTTTTGGAAAATACTCCTTGTGGTGATTGTTTTTGTCAGTTTTATTCAGATGTAAATGAAAATGAATTTGGGATAAAAGAACATTCCATTTATCCAAATCCTGCAAACAATAAGCTTATCTTTGAGTTTTCAGCTACGGGCAATAATGCCAATAACCAAAAATCAATTATAATTTATAATGCCACTGGTAAAAAAATGAAAGCATGTCATTCTACTTCTGACGTTGTAGAATTAAACACTTCCAACTTAAAACACGGATTTTACATGTTTGAAATTAAGCACAACGGGAAAATTATAAAATCAGGAAAATTTGTTAAAAAATAAAATTACAACGCATTTGACAGCATCACATTCAGGATAAATTTGCAACTTTGTACCATGCAAAACAGTTATCAACCCTTGGCAGAACGGATCAGGCCTAAATCCTTAGATGAATTATACGGACAGGAACACCTTACCGGCGATGATGCAGCATTGAAAAAAGCCATGAAAACCGGAAAAATCCCGTCCATGATACTGTGGGGACCTCCCGGCTCGGGAAAAACCAGCCTGGCCAGAATGATCACAGGAAAAGACCGTGCTTTTTATACACTGAGTGCCGTGAGCTCAGGGGTGAAAGATGTGCGCAACACCATCAAAAAGGCGGAATCCGGGCGCATGTTCAACCCTGAACCACCTGTGTTGTTTATTGATGAAATACACCGCTTCAGCAAATCCCAGCAGGATTCCCTCCTGGCAGCCGTCGAAAACGGCACGCTGGTATTGATTGGCGCCACCACAGAAAACCCGGCATTTGAAGTGATAACTCCCCTCCTTTCCCGGGCCCAGGTGTATGTACTCAAACCTTTGGATGAAAAAGCACTGGATAAACTCTCAGAACGGGCATTGCAGGAAGATAAGGAATTGAAGGAGCAAGACATACACATAGAAGAAAAAAAAGCCCTGTACCGGTTTTCCGGCGGAGATGCACGCAAATTACTCAACATTATCGAACTGCTGGTCAACACAACAGAAGAGCGTCCGCTTATAATTACAGATGAGCTTGTGGTAAAACGCCTCCAGGAAAACACCACCACTTATGACAAAGCCGGAGAACAGCATTACGACATCATTTCCGCTTTCATCAAATCCATTAGGGGATCAGCCCCTGACGCAGCGGTATATTGGCTGGCACGCATGCTCGATGGCGGCGAAAAACCCGAATTCATCGCACGCCGCCTGATCATTCTCGCTGCCGAAGACATTGGGCTGGCCAACCCCAACGCTCTCAATATCGCCAATGCATGTTTTGATGCCATTCATAAAATCGGCATGCCGGAAGCCAGAATAGTGTTATCGGAATGTGCCATTTACCTTGCCTCAAGCGCCAAAAGCAATTCCGCATACCTGGCCATTGATAAAGCCCTGGATTACGTTCGGAATCACCAGCCTTCCCCCGTCCCGCTCCACCTCAGAAACGCCCCCGCTAAACTGATGAAAGACCAGAATTACGGCAAAAACTACAAATATCCACACGATTTTTCCGGCAATTTTGTCCGTCAACAATACCTCCCCGATGATGTCAAAAACATGACTTTCTATGCCCCTGGCAACAACCCCACCGAAAACAAAATAAAAGACAAGTTCAGGAAGATGACGTGATAAAAAAGAAGGTTCTGCTGCAAAATTTCCGTCAAAAAGCCGGACAGGCAGTGGATAACCAGTAATATCTAAAGCTAAAAAGTAATGAAGTCGGGAGTCAGGAGTTATGAATACTTTTTCCGACTCCGGTCTTGGGTCTTCCGGCTTCAGACTTGTAACCTATCGGTCATTACACACAAAAAGATCAGGTAAACAGGCAGCTAATCATAACCCAATAGAAATTGAAAAATTTTGGCTGCATCCGGCATAGCTCAAGCAAGCTTTGCTCTACAGACAACGCAAAACTCGGTTCCGGCTGCTGGTTAGGCTTTCCCTGATAGGATTGGTTACCTACAGGTTTCATATGCTTATAATTTATTTTCAACGGTCATAACCTGTCCCGATGACCTGTCGTGATGGAACCTCCATTTTTTCAAAGCCGTTGTTCAATCGCATTCTGGAGAATAATCATCGGCGTGTGTGTTAATGCTTTTCTCATGGAGGTTTCTAATGAAAAGTTTCAAAGAACACTGTCTGCCATTTGGCAGGAATACTAATCCCCTTTTCACGGGCTTAGCTTGGCCCAATTTACACTTAATTTGCAGCAGAATCAAAAATGGAATAAAAAAAGCCGCTCAAAAAATGAGCGACTTTCTTTTATCCAATCAATTATAATCAAATTAGTCTTTGTATTGAAAAACAACAACGTTACCGTTATCTGCATCTCTGTGCCCGGCAATATACTCAACTAATAAATAATTGTCTCCAATCTTAGAAACAAAATATCGGGTTTCAAACGTTTTGTGCTGATCATATGGTAAGTCGTAAGTTGTTATTACCGTACCAGCATTATAAGCCGTCTCCAGATCAGTTTCAGTTGTAAAGCCAGAAATATCATCAACCACAACCCAGCCATCACAGTTTTCTGTATTTTCAACAGTAATACTTGATTCTGTTGTTGATGCAAATTCAAATCCAATTTCCTCTGACTGATAGATATCTACAGGATCTCCCTGATAGGTAGCCCAGCTTGTTTGAGATTCCAGTGTTAAGGCGATTGGTCCTGTCCAGGTAGAAGAAAGTTCTTCTTCTAAAGTTACAGTGAAGGTGGTATCACTATCTGCCAATTCAAAATCGGTAACGTTTACATTTACATATCCGTCTTTTTCAACAGAATATTCATAAGTACCAGGCATAATGTGCTCGAAAGTGTAAGGTGCTGCCGTCATTTCAGTACCGTCAAATATAACTGTAGCATCTGAAATTTCAGTACCTTCTTGATCTTCAACATTAATTGTTACAGAGTACACTTCGTTAACAAAGAATGTATATTCTTTCACTGCTTCCTGTGGAGTTTCACTATCATCAGTAAGAACTACTTCATAAACAATTTTTGTAACATCATCTTCAAAATCTTCTTCTTCATTATTGGTTGTAAATGTGTAGTTAAATTCTACTTCTCCGGCATATCCTGTTGGTTGAACAGCAGATGCTTCATAATATAGTTCATCACCTTTGTAAACAAGCTTATTAATATCAATTTCTTTAATGCCTGCTTCTGCAGTGAAAGTGATGTCTAAAGTTTTGTTATAAGTTGATGTGTCACCAAATATAACATAATTGGATAAATCGTTTGGAGTCCATGTAATTGTGGGTTCAGCATACTCTGGATCCTCGGTACAACTACTAAATACTGCTACAGCAGCAACTAATACAAATAAAATCTTAAAATTTTTCATAACAATATTTTTTTGTTTAACATTATAATTCTATTTAGGTTACAAATGTAGTACCAATTTTTTAAACAAACTGTTTTTTTTTCATTTTTTTTGTTGTCCGATAAAAATAAAAAATTGTCCTTTCGGAATAAAAAGCCCCTTGCTTTATGGACTACAAGTACCAATTAAAGGCAGGATATCATCAAGTTGCCCTGACCATACCCTGGTTTATCCATTTTCTTTTTGCCAAATGAATTTGGATCTGTGATCCTTCTAATTCAATTTGACAATGTCTCCTTTAATCTGAGACACCAATTTATCTTCGTCTTTGTGGCTTTTATATTTTCTCACAACCGGACTCAGATCAACAGATTTTTCCCTGTCGCCATCAGATTTGACACAGACAACGGTTTGTGATTTGGCGTTGTACTTGTCAATGAGTTCCTGGTTAGCATCATCTTCAAGTTTTACCACTTTAAAACTGACATCTTTGGAATCAAAATTTGACTCAAAAACCTCAGCAACATCTTTTTGCAAAGCATCGCAAGCTCTCGCCTGACAACAAGATAAGTTTGCTTTAAAATAGAGCACTTCATAATTTGCACTGTTTTGTGCAAACAGGCTGCCCATTGTAAACACAGACAATAAAAATAATAAATTCAAAGGTTTCATAATTGTATAATTTTAGGTTAAAATTTTAAAATAATCCTCCGTAAATTA
>CAZTNS010000079.1:0-3047 GCA_964615585.1 uncultured Bacteroidales bacterium
AATACACTGTCCCACCCGAATAAACCAAAATGTTTGATATTATGAACGGCCACTATTTATTTTCTAACTTCAGGTTCAGTGGTGATATTTCTTCACCCCAGTAAACGGTGGTGTGCGGGAATGGGATTTCGATGTTCTCTTTGTCAAAGGTAATTTTCAGCCGCCGGCGGAATGCGCGTCCAACAGCCCATTGCTGTCCGGGTTTTGTCTTTAACCGGGCTTTAATTACTATGGCCGAATCATCAAATTTATCAAGTCCGAAAATTTCAAGTGGATCAATCAACATCTTGCCAAATTCCTCATCTGTCCCAAATTCTTCACCCACTTCTTTCATTACCTGCATTACTTTGTCAATGTCTTCTTTGTATGCCACACCAATGTCAAGGACCACAGCAGACCACTCTTTGGTCATGTTTGATAAACTGGATATCTGACCATTGGAGAAAACATGTACGACACCGGCAAAATCACGCAGGGTAATGGTTCTCAATTCAATGGATTCTACAAGTCCGCCTGTTCCGTTGATTATGGCAACATCTCCGTTTCTTACCTGGTCTTCGAGTAAAATAAAAAAACCGGAAATAACATCCTTAACAAGCTCCTGGGCACCAAACCCAACTGCTAAACCAAGAATACCAGCAGATGCTAATATGGGGGCAATGTTGATACCCAATTTGCTTAGTAAAAGCATAAGGAATATCAGCCAGATAATTATGCGCAATACACTTCTGAAAATACCAATCAATGTATTGGCGCGTTTTTCAGCTTCAGGATTTATTGTTTCATCACCCTTGCTCATTCGCTTGATGATGAGTTTTTTCATCCTTTTTAAAATGAGTTTCATCAACCTGAAAGCAATGAAAGTAATCAGAATAATGATGAGTACAGATACCCCATCAGTAGTAATCCATTCTAACCCCTTCTCATATAATTTTATCCAAAAATCAGATTCAAAAAAATTGCTGCTAACTTTAAGTAGTGTCATAATTCCTGCAGTTTGATTTTGTCAAATATAAAATTTATTAACTAAGCCAACAAATATGTTATTCAATAAATGTGTCAGGAAAGCAGAAAATTATATATGTTTTCTCTCTGATTGTACGTGTAGTAGCAATGACCATTGTTGTTTCTTTTCATTTACACTACGTGCCACTGATATCTTTTTTCGGGAATAAGGATCAATCCCGGTATAATACATGACAGTTGCCAAAGTCATAGGTGTAGGGGTAAAATCCTGAGATTGTTCCGTGATAATATGCATCTGGCCGGCTTTTTGTTTCAGTTTCTGCATGTCCCCGAGGTTACATCCCGGGTGAGAGCTGATAAAATAGGGGAGCAATTGTTGTTTGAGTTTGTATTTTTCATTGATATTATTGAAAAAATCATCCATTTTCCGGTACAGGTCAAAAGAAGGTTTTCTCATGTTTTTCAGCACTTTATCTTCGGTGTGTTCAGGTGCAACTTTAAGTCTTCCGCTCACATGATGCCGTATCACCTGCTCAAGATAGTTGTTTGCTGATTGCCTATGCGTTTCAGGGGCTTTAAAAACCAAATCATACCGTATTCCGCTCCCTATACTCAGCTTTTTAACAGAAGGTTGCTGCCGGACATTTTCATACAATTCCACCAATTTTGTGTGGCTGGTATTGAGGTTATCGCAAATTGCAGGATAAATACAGGATGGCCTTTTGCATTTTCTGCATTTTTCAAGATCAATGGGTTCCATGCCATACATGTTGGCTGAAGGACCGCCCAAATCAGTAATATGCCCCGTAAAACCAGGCATGGCTTTGATGTTTTGTACTTCTTTTATGATGGATTTTCCTGAACGGCTGCTGATGAATCGCCCCTGATGAGCTGCAATCGTACAAAATGCACAAGCTCCAAAACATCCCCTGTGTATATTGATGGAATGACGAATCATGGTATAAGCCGGTATTTCAGGTTTGTTCCTATATCGGGGATGAGGCAAACGTGTGAATGGTAAATTATAGATTTTATCCATCTTTTTTGTACTCAGCCTGTCCATAGAAGGGTTGGTGACCAGATAACTTCCATCAACAGATTGCATCAGGGGGTTGTTGTCCAATTCATTGGCGTTTTGCTCAATGTCAACAAAATTTGATGCAAATGCCTGTTTGTCTTTAAGGCAGGTTTCATGTGATGCCAGTACTTCAGCATCCGGAAAATCCGGCCGTGTTTTACTGATATACTGCAGATTGGGTATGTTATGTACGTCGTCAGGATTGTTTTGGTCTATGGCATTGGCTAAATAAACCACAGGGTATTCTGCCATTCCGTACAATAGCCAGTCGGCACCGCTGTGGTGTAATATGCCGGGCATCAGCTTGTCATTCCAGTAATCGTAATGGGTAAAACGCCGCATAGACGCTTCGATGCCACCGATGACAACCGGAACATCAGGAAACAGTTTTTTTAATATCCGGGTATAGACAATCGTGGGATAATCGGGCCGGGCACCATGCCGGTTTCCAGGTGTGTAAGCATCATCATGACGCAATCGTTTAAAAGCGGTATAATGGTTAACCATCGAATCCATATTCCCTGCTGATACACCAAAAAAGAGGCGGGGTGTGTCCAGTTTTTTAAAATCACGGAGATCATCCTGCCAGTTTGGTTGTGGAACAACGGCTACTTTATACCCTGCAGATTCAAGCATACGCCCTATAACGGCTGTGCCAAAAGAAGGGTGATCAACATAGGCATCCCCGCTGAACAGTATGATGTCCGGTTGTTTCCACCCCAGAGCATCCATTTCTTTCCGGCTGGTGGGTAAAAAACCTGCATTGTCTCTTTCTTTGCTCATCAGAACAAAAGTAATCAATATTTGATGATTTTAGCACTTGATATCTCAGCCACAGTTTTTATCTTCGTTTTTCTCTAAGAAGAGGAACGTAAACATTGAAATTAGCAAAACGGAACTAAGTGGAGACGGAGGTTTCTTTGCTTCTTTATTGAATAATTTTGGCTGCCCTCGGCATAGCTCGAACAAGTTCGGCTCTGCCCTCGTTTGCACAAAATTTGAA
>CAZTNS010000079.1:3147-14275 GCA_964615585.1 uncultured Bacteroidales bacterium
CTCGTTTGCACAAAATTTGAATAATTTTGGCTGCCCTCGGCATAGCTCGAACAAGTTCGGCTCTGCCCTCGTTTGCACAAAATTTGAAGGAGAACCAATAATATCAATGATAATAAATCAAATGCCATATTTGTTTTGATGAGATAAAGTTATGACTGATTTTAACATTTTGAATTTGCTTCTATTAAAATGTTTTATAAATTTGTAATGTGTTTATAAAGACAAAATAGTGTAACTTGAGTTTTATAATCTTAAAGTTATATTAATATCGTTTTTCAAACTATGTCATTATGATAAAAAGAACTTTACGTTATCTGATTTACTTTTTTTGCATAATAGTTAACATAATGATTTTAAGTTCATTAGCCAATGCTACTGTTCATTTTAAATCCAATGAACTATGTGCTCAGAAAGAAACAGATAGTTCAATTCAGGATAAGGAGAAAGTAACATCTGAAAATGTCCATTCAGGCTATATTTACGATTGGGCTGATAAGCAAGTAATGACTGGAAATCCTGAAATTGACATGGTAAAAGCCCTTTCCGATTGTGCAACGTCTGTATCATCATCTGATGTATGCGAAGGTGATAGTTATACGGTCACACATGGTACATCAAATTCCTGTGATGGTGATGCTCGTTTACGTTATTATAATGCAGTAAGTGATACCTGGACATATGGTGACTATGGAACAGATCAATATGATTATACCATTACAGGGGCCAATATTGGAACTTATACTTTTCGTACCAGAATATATGGTCAGAATGGGACCCAGTATTGTACTTCAGATGTAACCGTTACAGTTCATCCGGGATCTTCTGCAGACGCAGGTCAGGATGAAGATATTTGCAATGGTGAAAGTGTAACCATTGGTGGTTCTCCAACAGGCAGCGGAGGTACCGGTCCCTATACTTATGAATGGCAACCTGCAGCCGGTTTAAGCAGTGCATCCGATGCCAATCCAATTGCGAGCCCTGATACTACAACTACATATACAGTAATAGTAACAGATGAAAATGGTTGTTCATCAACAGATGAGATGACAATAACTATCATCCCTTCTGCATCACCGGATGCTGGTCAGGATGTAGAATACTGTTATGGTGGAAGTGTAACAATAGGTGGTTCTCCGACAGCCAGCGGTGGCACCACTCCTTATACTTATGAATGGGAACCTGCTTCCGGTTTAAGCAGTACATCTGACGCCAATCCAACAGCGAGCCCTGATACTACAACTACATATACAGTAATAGTAACAGATGGAAATGGCTGTTCTTCAACAGACGATATAACAGTTACGGTTAACCCAATTCCTTCTGTGGATGCAGGCCCGAATGATACCATTTGTAATGGAGATAGTGTGACAATAGGAGGTTCTCCGACAGGCAGCGGTGGCACCACTCCCTATACTTATGAATGGGAACCTGCTTCCGGCTTAAGCAGTACATCAGAGGCCAATCCTCTTGCAAGCCCGGATGCCACAACAACATATACAGTAACTTTAACAGATGAAAATGGTTGTACATCTGTAGATAGCTTGATTGTTTCAGTCAACCCAAGTCCCGCTGTAGATGCAGGCCCGAATGATACCATTTGTAATGGTGATAGTATAACAATAGGAGGTTCTCCGACAGGCAGCGGTGGTACCACTCCCTATACTTATGAATGGGAACCTGCATCCGGTTTAAGCAGTGCATCTGATGCCAATCCAACCGCAAGTCCGGATTCCACAACAACATATACAGTAACCCTGACAGATGTAAATGGTTGTATGTCAATAGATAGTATGTTTATTTTTGTCCGGCCAAGTCCCCTTGTGGAGGCGGGCATGAATGATACCATTTGTAATGGTCAAAGTGTAACATTAGGTGGTTCCCCGACAGGCAGTGGTGGTACCGGTTCTTTAACTTATGACTGGGGTCCTTCTTCTGATTTAAACAATACATCATATGCCAATCCAATTGCGAACCCGGATACTACAACAACCTATACAGTAACAGTAACAGATGAAAATGGTTGTTCATCTATTGATAGCGTGACAATTATAGTTAATCCCAATCCATCTCCCAATGTTAACAGCAATTCCCCTGTATGTGAAGGAGAAGATATCGAACTAACAGAATCCGGTGGTGATGCTACTGCATGGAGCTGGTCAGGGCCGAATGGTTATATATCAGTTGAACAATATCCTACCATCAGCTCTGCAGTTATTTCTGATGGTGGAATTTACTCTGTTACCGTTGCTGATGTCGAAGGTTGTACAGCTTCAGCAGATGTTGAGGTTGTAGTCAATCCTGTTCCCGATGCAACCATTGTTGATCCTGGTGATTTTTGTTCAGAAGATGCTCCGGAAGTCCTTAGTGCCGCCACATCCGGAGGAACCTGGAGTGGTTCCGGTATTACAGATTCTGAAAGCGGCGTTTTTGATCCCACTCAGGCTGTAATTGGTGATAATATTATTACATATACCGTATCAAATGGTTTATGTGAAGGATTAGATCAGATAACAATTACAGTTATTAAACAGGAGCATGCCATTATATTGGATGCAGGTCCGTTTTGTTATGATGATTTTACCGTTCAGCTTGAAACCGAGTATCCGGGTGGAATGTGGTCAGGGGCATTTGTTGATTCCTCTGGTGTTTTTGATGTTGGATCAGCCTATGCCGGAGAACATGATGTATTCTATAGTTATTCTGGTTTTTGCGGAGATACAGCGCACAAAGAAATCGTTGTTTATCCGTCAAATTTTGCTGTCGATTATGTTGCTTATGATCCTTCCTGTTATGGCAAAGACATTGGCTATATAGAATTTATGGTAAGCGGTGGTACAGAACCATATACGTATCATTGGGATGAGGGCAGTTCTGATACTGCATTCATCTCTGGATTATCAGCAGGCGAATACAATTTTACCATAACTGATGCCAATGGGTGTTCTACTGAAGTTTCAAAGATACATCTGAATGAAGGCGATCTGAATTGTCTGGAGATTCCGAATGCATTTACCCCAAATGGTGATGGTGTTAACGATACATGGATTATTGAAAATTTGGAATATCATCCAAAAGCAACGGTTCAAGTGTTTAACCGTTGGGGGCAGTTATTGTACCAGGGAAGACCGGAAACAGATTTCTGGGATGGAACTCATAAAGGCCGGCCTGTGCCTATGGGGTCATACATGTATGTAATCAGGCCTTCCCATGGATTGGATGATATTGTTGGCATTGTGACAGTAGTGCGATAAAGCAATAACCTGAATACTGGCTGCAATATTTTGCTTCCGGACGGCAACAGGGATATACCTGCAATAATGTGCAACTTTAATGCCTTCTGTTAACCGAGTATTTAATGGGAATGCCCCAGCGGATCCCTAATTTTAGAGTATGAGCATACATTTTGGGGACAGTGCCCTGCGGTAGGTTTTTGTAAACAAACAGGGGAGAAATATCTTGAATGTATTTATAATCCATATAAACCGCAAAACGCGAGTTTATGAAATATTCCATGCCTGCACCTGCCTGTAATGAAAAACACATGGATGGATGATCTTCAGTTATATCATAACGATAAGATTGAGGGTCGTTTGTTTCGGGTGGTAAACTATCTTCCATAGCGTATTTTTCTGATGATAACAATATATTTAACCTTATGCCAACATCTAAATAGAGATTAAACTTTTTCCCCAGGTTGTACCTTGCCGACAGCGGAAATGTCAAATAATTTATGTCAAAATATCCCCTCACTTCATCAATTTGTTCATGAATATCATTGAAAACAGCGATGGAATTATCAAGGTTGAATTTTCTGCTGTTATAGCCCAGGCCTGCTGTAAAACCAAATTCCTGCCATTGTGTAAAATACACATTGGTACCAAATCCCATGCTATATCCCGGTGAAAGCTCATTACCATAAATGTGATTTCGCAAATGTGTATATAAAATATCACAGTAAGGACTGATATAAAGGGCGCTGTCAGTTTGCCTTATCCATGCACGTGAACTGAGTGATAGAAAAACAAGCAACAACGGCAGCAGGATTTTTTTAACGTATTTCACTTTCAACATCCCCGTCTTTGAATTTTGTGTTGATAACATCGCCTTTTTTTAATTGTGTTGCAGATTTCACCAGCCTGCCGTTTTTACGGGTCAGACTGAACCCTTTTTCCAGCAACCGTTCAGGATTTTCTGCCATGATTTTGTCTTCAAAACGTTCAAGGCGGTGATTTTCTTTTACCATGCACCTGGAATATTGTTGTTTGAGATTTAGGAATAAGCTTTCTGTTTGTTCTTTATTGATGTTGATTGCCTTTTTACTAACTGTTGATAGCAGAAAGGAAATATGACTCATTTGTTGTTCTGTTTTTTGTAAAAAAAGACGATGGCTGCTGTAAAGTCTGTTATTCAACAACTGAAGTGATTGCTCTTGCGTGTTGATGTGTCTTTTTACAAGCGGGATGAAATTCCCGGAAATGTGTTTCAATTGCTGTTGCTTGTCATTCAGGGAATGCCTGACTACCTTGAGCAGATAATCAAGATCATGATCAAGGCCTTCCTCAAAACCACGGTTGTGATTAATGATGTTTTCTGCAACAGCGGTTGGTGTTTTTAGATGGGTATGAGCAACCATATCGGTAACACTGGCATCACGCTCGTGCCCGATACCTGAGAATACGGGAAGAGGAAATTGTGCCACATGAGCAGCAATGTTGTAATTGTCAAACCAGGAAAGGTCAGTTCTTGCTCCGCCGCCCCTGATGATGACCACAACATCAAAAGCTGATTCAGAATTATAAATATCTTCCAGGGCTTTAACTACAGATATTTCGGTATCTTCACCCTGCATAGCAGCCCTGAAAAGCTCAATATTAAAGGCATATTGTTTTGTGTTGGTTTCAATTTGTGCTATGAAATCTCCGAAACCGGCTGCTGTATCTGAGGAGATAACAGCAATATTATGAATGACAAGTGGCAGGTCCAGTGATTTGTTCATTTCTGTAATGCCGGCTGTCTCAAGTTTTGCGATGATCTCTTTTCTTCGTTTTTCGACATCACCCATGGTATAAGTAGGATCAATATCAATTACCTGCAGGCTCATGCCATATTGCTCGTGATAGTTGACCCTGACCTTAAACATAATCTTTAGTCCTGCCCTCAGTGTTTCCCTTGTCTGGCTTTTGAAATAATTGCTTAGCATCCTGTAATGATTGGCCCATATAATGGTCCTGATCTTTGCCAGAATCTTGTCGCTGTCTTCATCTTTTTGCACAAGCGTCATATAACAATGCCCTTTGTAATTTATGTTGAGTTCACTTATTTCTGCAACCACCCAGTAATGTGTGTCAAGATGTTGTTCTATAACATATTTGATGCGATTTTGTAAATCTAATAGGCTCAGGGATTTATTGTCCATGGTATTATTGTTTTACAAATTTTTTACTGTACACCTGTTTTTCAGTTGTTATTTGTAATATATACATTCCATCGGGCAGTTTTGCAGCTTTGGGATATGAATATGCATTGAATGATGTGCGTTTTACAGCTTTTGTATTATCCAGCATCAGTTTCCCGGAAATGTTGAATATCCTTATGGTTATAAGCTGTGTGTCAACAGAATAAAAATGTATGTTTAATGTGTTATTAACCGGATTCGGATAAACATTGACAAGTTGTTCATTATCAAAAGCGGAAAACTGAATGTTGTTAAGCAGGAGATCGGCAGCAGCAAAATCAGGAATACCATAGCCAAGGCTGTCATTGGGGTTGTTGTACAGGCTTGCAGATTGTCTGATGGCATTGATAATCTCTGTGTTTGTTTTTTCTGGATGAGCTTGCCACAGACAGGCAGAAAGTCCGGAAATGATCGGAGAGGCAAAGGATGTTCCATTGCCTGAAACAATGCTGTCGTTGTTGTTCATGTAATATGTTTGATTGCCCTGAGCCACGATATCAGGTTTTATGCGGCCATCTGCAGTATATCCTAAGGAGCTGAAAGTGGAGTAATTTCCCATACTGTCAACAGATCCGGCAGTGATAACAGAATCAGCATCTGCCGGAACACCAATGATAGGATCAGGATCATTACCATTATTGCCTGCTGCAATAACCAGCAATATTCCTTTCTGAGCGGCCATTGAGGCTGCAATTGAAATTGGAGCGGTTTGACCATCTGTATCTGTATTGTCATAATTCCATTCAGGCAGATCAAAATCTTTGTATCCGAGAGAGACATTCAATATATCGGCTCCCAGGCTATCGGCATATTCGGCACCGGCAATCCAGTTATATTCTTCAATGCGTTGTTCTGAACCAGCATCTTCAGTACGTATTAAAATAAAATCAGCACGCGGGGCAGTTCCCACAAGCTTTGACTCATATTCTCCGGCAAGTATTCCCATAACGGCCGTTCCATGATTGTCATAACCATAGACAACATCGCTCAGAGAAACATAATCACGTGTGGCCACGATGCGATTTTGATTGAAAAGTTTTTCGAATACCGAAATTGCCGGCATGTAAAAAAAACCGGCATCCAGTACGGCAATCAACATATTTTCGCCTCTGTAACCCTGATTGTGTAAGATTTGTCCGTTCAACATTTCTATTTGATTGTAAGCATAACCATAATCAAAGAAATCATCGTTTTTGAGGTCTTTCATTTTTATTTCAGATGCAGTGTCTTTTGTCCTGATGAACTTAGCATGACAGACAAAATCCAGATTGGTGATGGTATCAATCAGTATTGTATCATTTGTTGTCACGGCAATACCATTCATCCATTTTGATGCGTAACGGATTGTTGGCCCCATCTTTTTGATGCTGTCAATGTAGAAATTGCTTACCGGAAGATCAGTGCTGTCAATGCTGATGCTTTGTTTGCTCCTTCGTTCAAGTGATCGCTGTGTTAAAAATGTTTCAGGTGCATCTATGCTGTAATCGTTGTTAAGCTTATTGGTAAATCCAATCCAGTATGAAGGCTTGTCCTGGCCGGATAACTGTAAGCTGCAGAAAATCAACATGTATAAAACCAAACTATATCTCATAATCCTCATCTTCGCCGCTTTCTACAAACCACTGTTTGTAAATGTTTCCGGTAGTAATGCGATCTTCCAGTGGCACGCCGGGTTCAATTTCCTGTGAATTCAGTTCTGTCATTTCTTTGTAAATCAATCCAGTGTCCATGGCATATTTTTCAACCCTGTAGTTTTTTTGAATCAGGGATGAATCGGCTTTCTGGGTGACGGTCAGAACCGTGTCAAAATGCTGCTGATTAATGGTGGCGGATTCATCCAGGCCGGTAATGGTATAATTCATTGCATCAAGTTCATTGTATGCATTACCGTCCCAGCTTTTATCCAGTGTAAGAGGAAAGTGCATTTTTACAATACGGTGGTTTTCCTCCGTAATGAACAACCGGTCATTTATGAGTTGCAATGTCCATACATCTGAAATATGCCATTCCGCATTTTTATCTTTGCGTTTATACCTTAAAAAAATATAAGCCGTTTTTCCCGCGTTATCAACGTATTTTCCGCTGATTAATTCTTTTAATTGATAATTGAGGGTATCATACACTTCCGAGGGAGCATCAATGCTTATTTCTGTAACGTCATAAATATTGTATTTTCCGGATTGTATGGGATAATATTTTGTGTTGTAACTGATGAAAAACTCATCGTTATCCTCTGTACACCCATTATGCAGTGCCAGCAACACAATGCTGAATACCAATATGTTCTTTATGTTAAGTTTACCTGATAATGTCACGGTTTTCGTTATTCATATTTCCAAAGCGAATGTAAGCATAATTTGTTTATCAGAGAAAAAATAATCATTTTCTCCACAATGCTGTTTTGATTTTACATTTACGGTTTTTTATCTCCGGATGATGAAGTCCAGGTTAGTCAGTGACATATTGTAGTAAAAAATGGTGAGTGGCATATCAACTCTTTTTTTTTGTTTCTACTGCAAACTTTAGTGGAAAACCAGGAATATCTAAAGGTAAAATAATGTTGTCGGGCGTTGGGAGTTGTGAATACTTATTCCGGCTCCGGTTTTGTAACCTATCGGTCATTACACAATAGTGTTAGGTAAGCAGCCGGTTAATCACAACCATTAAAAATGCAGTAGAACCTTTTTTAACAGTTGTATTGCATAATGTTTTTATAATAACTTATTCAATTACAAGCCGTTTTATTCCTGTCATAATGCTGTTCGAATACCGAAGCATATACATGCCTGCCGGAAAGCCTGCCAAATCCAGGGTGGCGGTTTTTGTTCCTTTGGATGTATGGAATTGCCTCATGGGTTGTCCCTGTAGGTTGTACACTGTAACCATTCCATCGCATTTTGTGGTATGTTCAAGCACTATTTTTACAATATCCTGAGCAGGGTTGGGGTAAATTGAGAAAATTTCATTTTTGTTACCTTTATCAATGGATGATGCTGAACCCGAAACGGCAACATTGTCAATGTAAATGCTGCTGCCGTTATCGTTGATGGCGGTAAACTTCAGCATTATATCTTCGCCTGCAAAATCGCTGATATCAACCTGGATGGTATCCCAGTCCGTGATGGTATCCGGAACAAAGTGGTTGTTGCTGCTGTTGCCGTCAACCGTGGCCATGGTTTCACCGCCGTTGCTGTATAAAAGCTGTGTAAATTCAGAACCGCAACCGGTGGCTGCATGTACTTTTATGCTGTCAGCAAACAAATATTCCATCCGTTTTTTGTATGCAAGGTGAAAACTCAGGGTGATGGAATCCGTTTGTGGCAAACTGATCACAGGGGAATATATGTGATCTTTTTGTTCCCTGTCGAAATAATTCAAACAGTCCATCATCAAGGCACGTGTTGCTCCGCCGTTGACATCGGAAATTTCCCATGTACGCTGGGCATCTTCATTGTCCACAACCCATGGTGAGTTCATAAAACCGGTTTCGATGTTATCAAAGTCTTCTGCCCACGGGTAATTATTTTGTTTAATGAGGTTTATGTGAGTAACATCTGCGTTGTTGAAGCGGTTGTATTCCCTGCCGGCCCCGGGAATTTCACCCCAGATATACAATTCATTGAATCCGGAAGTAAGTTCAATATCATCCAGAACAACATCAATCTGTGTTTCTGCAGGTAGGTTTCCATTCCAGGTCTTGCTGATGGTATCGCCACCATTCAGGCTGTAATGGTAGTGTATTTCTGTTATGTTTTCCTGTCCGGCGTTAAAAAATGTACAAGTTGGCGACCAGGAGGCTTGTCCCGGGCAGAAATACAATCCGGAAGGATCATCAACTGTAACAGCAAGGTCAAAAGAATCGGTAACAGGAGGAACGGGATTGTTTGTTATAGCAAGAAACTGATATGCAGCATAAACATCAATAATGCCGCTTCCGTATGTGTTATCTTCACCTGTATCTCCAAGGTCAATCGCAGTTTTATAAAGGGCATCTTTTAATTCATAAGCGCCGAGGTATGGAAAGGCCTCTTTCAGCAGTAATAGTGCCCCTGACACATGCGGGCAAGCCATGGATGTTCCGGATAAATTGGCATATCCGTCATGCCCGGAAGCAGAACGCACGGAAACGCCGGGAGCAGAAACTTCAGGTTTGATGTTGATCGGGCCGGAAGAATCATTGCAGGTTGTTGGGCCGCGGGATGAAAAATCCGCAATGGGGTACCCGCTGATATTTCCATTAACAGCACCAACAGCCATTGCATTCAGATCATTGAAAGCCATCATGGCCGGAAAACCGGTGGTTGCAGCTCCGGGGCCATCGTTTCCTGCTGAAAAGGGAGAGCAGATGCCGGCAGCCTCAATGACTTCAAGTATGTGGGCTTCTTCAAGTTCACATGTATTCATTTCCAGTGCCATATCATAGTCATACCCCCAGCTGTTGTTGATAACGTCCGGGACGTCATGCGTGGTAGCAGGATTGCCATCCGGATCGAGTACCCATTCAAACACTTCCAGTAAAACAGCGGGATCAAGGATTTCAGAATTTGAACCGGCTACGGGGTCGCTGGCCATCCAATACGCTTCCCAGGCCATGCCAATGGTATCATTGGTTTCTTTTTCAAGCCCTAGCACAGTGCCGGTGGTGTGTGTGCCATGGGTAGATGACGAATGATCAAAAGGGAAAGGGTAACGCATGCCGTACCATACATAATCCAAAGGAAAATGATTGCCTGCGTACCGTTCAGAAAATGCCGGATGATCTGTGAAAACCCCGGTATCAATGCTTAAAAATAAGGTGTTTCTTCCTGTGTATCCAAGTGCCCACAACGCAGGGGCATTAACAGCTTCGAGGCCAGGTTCTGTTCCACCCACAGTACGATTTGATGATGGTTCAATGGTAACAGGTTCTTCAATTCTGTACCGCGGGCTGTTGATGTCTATGCGTTTTACCATTTCAATGGCAGCCAGTGTATAAATTAATTCCGGGGTTGTTTCAATTAACATGGCGTTGCGTACCCAAAACCTGCGTTTGATTTGCACATCTTCGTGTTTGTGTATGTTGGTGTGCAGATGTTCCAGGAAAACAGGCTGTGAACGCCGGGCTACCGATTCCAGTTCATCCCGTAACGATTGTATGCGCCTGGATTTTGTGGCTTTTTCTGACTTCATGTCCTTGTTAAATTGGGAAAGGTCCACCTCTTCATTGAAATATACGATGATTTCAATGGGCTGTGTTGGGTTGTTGTGTATGTAATCCTGCAATGCAGAAGTCATGACTTGTTGACTGAAAGCACCTGCCGACATCAGAAATGACAAGATTAGTAGGGATATGTTTCTCATGATTCACGTTATTTTATCAATGCAAATTAAACATAATTATGACATCTTCTGTGTTTTTAAGCTAAAAGGGTTCTAATAATTCTTTCGAATTAAGGTTTTTATGGCAGCGGAAACAATGTTTCTTTTATTAACATGGTCTCCGCCTCCGACTCCGCCTGCTACCGGCCACCGGTGATGCCTGTTCTGCAGTATTGCAAAAACACAGCCATCACCGCCGGCAGGGTAATCCGGCGCCGGCGGGCTGTGGTAAGAGACGTTTAGAAATTGATAGGTATGTCTTTTTGCCATTACCGGATATGACTTGACACTAAAAATACCTTATCTACAGTAAAC
>CAZTNS010000080.1:0-14014 GCA_964615585.1 uncultured Bacteroidales bacterium
GGAAGAAATTAATTCAAAATCAGTAAATTTGTAAACTGATGATTGAAAAATGCCTGAAAATGAATAAATTATTTTCTTTGCATCTGCACACAGAAAATAAGTTTATTTATGGAGTCGATTACTACAACAACGGGATATTGTATTTTTCCTGAGCACAACCTGGCAATGATTGTTTATCAAGGACATATCACGAACAAAGATATTGTTAAATGTATTGAGGCACAATATGCAAACACTATATTGAGATCAATTCCCAATCGTTTAATAGATTTCCGCAATGCGAAAATAGTCCTAAAAAACAGCAATATTAACATATCCAATGAAGTAAAACATATCCGTCAAAAACTTAATGAACATCAACCTGTTAACACAAAAGAGGCCATTTTAGTAGCACAACCAGGCGAAACTGCTTATTTCTATTTATACCTGGAAACATCACGTGAATCAGGAAAAACAGTGAAATGTTTCTCTACCCTGGATGCCGCGTTAAATTTTTTGGACATTCAGCTTTTTGATGACGAGAAAGATTCATTAACAGAAAACATGACACAGATCCTAAACTGACATACCCGGTTATTCTTGTGTACTGAATTTCCCAATGAGAAATTGCACTAAATTCCCTCATTATTCTACCGCATGATTAAAAATATCACGAGGTTTTTTATGCTTCCTTTTCTCCGGTCATTGGGACAAAACGCACATTGATCAGGGGGCTTTCTTCAAACAAATTGTCTGCTTTTTTTTCCAGGAGCATGAGCCTTTGTACATTATGATTTACAGGAGCCAGTATCTTTCCACCGGTTTTCAACTGGTTTTTTAATGTGTCCGGGATATATGCAGCTGCGGCAGTAAGAATGATTTTATCAAAAGGGGCTTTTTCAGGCCACCCTTTGTAACCATTCCCAAAAACGGTGGTGGTGTTTGTAATCCCTGATTTTTTAAGATTTTTCCGGGCCAGTTTTGCCAGCCATTCTATGATCTCTATGCTGTAAACATGAGAAACAATACGTGAGATTACAGCAGCATTGTAACCGCATCCGCTACCTATTTCAAGTACGTTGTCAGTAGGTTCGAGATCTAGCATTTGAGCCATATAGGCAACAATATATGGTTGACTGATCGTTTGTCCACGTCCAATGGGCAAAGGCGAATCCTGATAAGCCATTGCTTTCATGTCATCCGGAACAAACTGTGTTCTGTCCACCTCTTCCATAGCCCTTAAAACTGCAGTGTCTGTAATCCCTCGTCCCTTCAGATGCAATTCAATCATTTTTTCTTTGTCAGTCATAATACAAATATCATTTACAATTTAAACTTTTGATTCTGCTCAATTCTGCGGCTAATTATCATATAAGCCATCGTTAACCGAAATTTATTCAGTATTACCAAACGGAATAATATACAGTGGCTTCTCCTTTTCCGGCAATTGCAGAACATTCTTAACATCATTACCTCCAAAGGCTCCAATAACCACCATACCTAATCCCAGGCTTTCGCATTGCAAATACATGTTTTGTGCTGCATGGCCGGCTTCCATAAAAACATACCTTTCACCTTGTGTAGGATAGCGGCTTACAGTTCTGCCCACAACGGCAGTTATAACTATTACTGCAGGAGCTTCTTTAATGCTTTCCTGCCTTAAGCCTGCGTTAGAGAGCGCTTTACGACTATCCTCAGAACTCCGCTTTTTCAAACTGTGCTGTTCTGGTTCATATTTGTATATTCCCTGTAAGTTTTCAATTTTATCACCTGCAATAAGATAAACCTCAAGGGGATATGTCATTCCCGCCGAAGGCGCGGCTCTTTTATTGCCATTCGCACCGGTTATTCCCTGAGCAGCCCACAGAAGTTGAGATATTTCTTTAATACCTGGGGGATTGCCGGTGTATTCACGTACACTGCGGCGTTGGTTAATTGCTTTTTCGACAGAAATCCCGCCTGAAGTTTCCGGTGCTGGTAATTCAATCATATTGCCTTCGGTTTTCATGTTAATATTTTTTGTGTTTGATGAACATAGCATTATCCCAATAACAAGAATACTTGCAAGCAGTAAAATTATTAGAACGATTTTTAGTGTAGTTCTTACCATAATTCTTATTTTTATCTTTTTAATCCTGTATATAGAACGTACTGACGTTTCACATTGTTCTCAGGAATCATTATTTTCAGGCATTTTTAAAAAATCATTACTGATTAAACAAAGCAAAAGATCATGCACATCAATAAACATACCCCCTTTCAAATAATAAGCCTGGCTTTTGTTGTTATTCTAGTGTTGCCCATATTAATACAGGACGGGATGTTTATAGATGGACAAGCATCTGCCTGTGTTGCCAGGAACCTTGCTGATGGACATGGTAGCCTTTGGTTTCCGCACATGAGTGATACCTGGTGGAGAGCCGGTTCTCCACATTTCATGGAGCAACCTCCAATGGTGTATGCTATGCAGGCCTCTTTTTTTAAACTATTCGGAGATTCCATTTATACTGAACGATTGTATTCTTTTTTCACCTTACTCATAGCCCTGATCCTGATCATCCGGATGTGGAAAACGCTGTTTCCCCCAAAAACTGAATTCCATCATTTCTGGTGGATAGCCGTTCTGTTTTGGATATGGACTCCTCTTACTAGCTGGTGTTATCAGAATAACCTGATTGAAAACACCATGGTGATTTTCGACTTGCTGGCATGCTTGTGCTTATTGAAATTCCTGAAAAACAACAAACACAAATATGTGTATTTTGTGCTTGCATCCCTTTCAGTTTTTGCCGCCTTTCTATCAAAAGGGATACCAGGCATTTTTCCGCTTGTTATTATTCCTTTGTACGGGTTGATCTTTAAAAATAAAAACATCCGGTTTTATGTTATTTCCACTTTGGGATTTATCCTTCTGGCAGGCTTTTGGTTCTTTCTGATTTTTCAGTGGAGCGAGGCAAAAGACAGCCTTAGTTTTTATCTGAATGAAAGGCTGCTAACAAGGATAACCGAAAATCCAACCGTTGAATCACGTTTTTTTATTTTAAAAGAATTGCTGGTGAACCTCTCTCCTGTTTTACTTATGGTTTTAATTATGCTCTTGTTCAGGAAGCGGTTTCAGAAAATTGCTGTACCAAAAACCCATCTAAAACTGTCAGCTTTTTTTCTTTTAATTGCACTATCAGCCTCTTTTCCTCTGATGTTAACATCCGTTCAGCGTGGGTTTTACCTTTTGCCTTCATTTCCTTTTTTTGCGCTCGCAGCAGCTATTTACTGCCTCCCTGTAATACACCATTTTATGCAAAAATTGAACACCGCATCAAAAAAAATCGTTATGGTAATAGCCCTGCTTTTCTTAACGTCATCCCTTATTTTTACATGGACAAAATTTGGACAAACAAGCAGACATGAGCGCATGCTTAAAGATGTTCATGCCATTGGTAAAGTTGTGCCGGAAAATACAATCATCAACGCTCCGGATGCCCTGTATTACAATAACTGGAGCATCCAGATGTACCTGACAAGACATTATAACATCAGTTTGAAAGTTCCACAAAAAAACACAGATAAAACCACGGGCTGGTATCTGGACAGAAAAAACACATCACATGACAGCCTGATTTTACGTATGAAAACAGAACCATATTATCTTTACAGGCATGTCGGTGAATAATGTTATGACACTAATACATCAGATAATTTTTTCATCGCAGATAATTTTTACCTTTGATGTCATAACAAAAACTATAACACATGAGTATCAAAGGAACACAAACGGAAAAAAACCTGCTAAAAGCTTTTGCAGGTGAATCACAGGCAAGAAATCGTTATACACTTGCAGCAAAAAAAGCCCAAAAAGAAGGTTACGAACAAATTGCAGGCATATTTTTGGAAACAGCTGAACAGGAACGTCAACATGCTAAGCGTTTCTTTTCGTTTCTCGAAGGCGGGATGCTGGAAATCACAGCTTCATACCCGGCCGGAATAATCGGAACAACCGCTGAAAATTTAAAATCTGCGGCTGAGGGTGAAAACGAAGAATGGTCTGAATTGTATCCTGAGTTCGCTGAAACAGCCAAAAAAGAAGGCTTTAAAGACGTTTCTACCACATTCAAAATGATTGCCAAAGCTGAAATTACACACGAAAAAAGATTTTTAAAACTGCTGGACAACCTTAACAATGACTGTGTTTTTGAGCGTGAGGAACCGGTTACCTGGTATTGCAGAAAGTGCGGATATTTACATACAGGGAAAAAAGCGCTCAATAAATGCCCCAGTTGTCTGCATCCAAGAGCGTATTTCGAAATTTACAACGAAATACAATAAGCTTTCAGGTTATCGAACTACTATCACAACACAAATTTTTGTTACGGTTTTTCAGGATTTGCTGGCATTATTTTCAAAAATCTGCATCGTAAATGCAACAATAAAAGGATAAATTACATCTTAAATACAATGTCATAGAATGTTTTTTTCTTTGCGTAAATAAAATTCAGCCTGTAAAAAACGAGTATGTCAAATTTTTATATGTCTATTATTTAATTAAAATTGTCTTATTATGCGTAAAATGTACCTATTATCCGGATTCATTGTTCTATTTCTGATGAATTCCGTATTTGCAGGTGAAGTGCCTGTGTCTAAAGCAAAACAAGTTGCAATAAATTATTTCAATCATTTGTCTCATCACCGTACACCTGCTACGGTAATTGAAACCATACAATTTGAGGAAAACAACCAGATTGTGTATTACGTTTTCAACTTTTCAACCGGCGGTTACATGATCATATCCGCTGAAGACGAAGTCAGGCCGGTATTGAGTTATTCATTCAACGGCCGATTTGTTAAAAATGACCCCAGGCTTCCGGATAATTATGCATGGTTTCTGAACAGTTACAAGGAGCAAATTATGGAAGTAAGACAACAACAATTGAAAGGCACCGCATCGGTTGAAGAAATGTGGAATAATTATTATTCCGGCAAATTGCTGGCTTCAAAGGATATTCAGGATGTAAGCCCTTTACTTGATACCGAAGGCATTGCATGGGATCAGGGATGCTACTACAATACCGATTGCCCTGAAGATGCCAGCGGTCAATGCGGACACGTTCCCGTTGGATGTGTTGCTACAGCGATGGCACAAATCATGCGTTACCACAGCTGGCCTGAACAGGGTACAGGCTCTCATACATATAACGATCAAAATTATGGACAGCAAAGTGCTGATTTTGGTGCAGCAACATACGATTGGGCAAGCATGCCCGGATCGTTGACAGGGCCCAATGCTGAGGTAGCAGAAATAAGTTACCATTGTGGCGTAGCTGTGGAAATGAGCTATAATCCGGGAGGCTCCGGTGCTTTGGTTTACGGATATGTTAAAGAAGGCTTTGTCAATTATTTCAATTACGATGATGACGCCCTGTACGGATACCGTGAAAATTATTCAGACAATGCATGGAAAGATCTTTTATATGGTGATTTGGACAATGGGCTTCCCGTATTTTACAGCGGCACCGATTCAGAAGGATCATCAGGACATGCTTTTGTTTGCGACGGATATCAGGCCAATGATGAATTTCATTTCAACTGGGGATGGAGTGGCAATTACAACAGCTATAATGTCATTGATGATCTGATTCCCGGCGGAACAGGAACAGGTGGTGGGTCAGGCGATTTCTCCTACAATCAACAGGCTGTATTCCATGTTCATCCTTCTTATGGGTTAACCTCTGTTTTTTCCGGCAGCCCGACAGCTTTATATGAAGGTAGCTCAGTTTCTTTTACCGATGCCTCTTATGGAGATCCCTCATCCTGGAACTGGACATTTGGTGATGGTGGAACATCCACAACACAACACCCATCTCACACCTATAACAATGCCGGGCTGTATGATGTCACGCTTGATGTAAGTGATGGCACAGATACAGACGCACAAACAAAAACCGATTATATCAAAGTAGTACCAACAGATGCAGGTTTTTCAATGGATTTTGAAAATTGCACCGATTATTCCACCAACTTTTTCCCATGGTCAGATGTTGACGGCGATCAGCTAAACACTTACGGGAGCAGTGATTGTGATTACCCTGGAGAATCCGACCCATTGGCATTCATGGCTTTTAATCCGGCTGATGCAGGTTTTTCAACCATTGCCTCTCCACATGGAGGCGACCGGGTTGGCATGGCTGTTTGCCCGGGTGACGGCTCACAAGCCGACGACTGGTTGATATCCGAACACCTGCAACTGGGAACAAGCTCTTCCCTTTCTATCTGGGTATTAAGCCCCAAACCAGGCACATGGGGAAACAATTCTTATGAAGTACTGGTGTCCACAACCGGCAACAGCACCGGTGATTTTTCAGTTATTTCCGGATCAACTCCTGTTGAAGCACCCGATACATGGACAGAACATACTTACGATTTGTCAGATTACGATAACCAAAGCATATACCTGGCCATACATGAAGTATCCGCCGATAAATTCATGTTTTGGATTGACGATATACAGATTTCCACAGATGGCGGTAGCACGAGTTTGTCCGCTGATTTTTTTGCTGACAACACATCCATTGCTGTCGGTGAAACGGTAAATTTCACAGACAATTCCACCGGCACACCAACTTCATGGTCATGGGATTTTGGTGATGGGGGCACAGCCTCTGACGAAGACCCTTCCCACACCTACAATACAGAAGGGGTTTACACCGTTGAAATGACCATTTCTGACGGAACAAATTCAGATACCGAAATAAAAACAGATTATATTACCGTTACCAGTGAACCACTTGGTGGCTGGATAGAACAGGCATCCGGTTTTACAACCGCTTCGCGCGGCATTTCATACATTTCCATCGTTGACGCCAATACAGCATGGGCATTGGGTTATGATGGTACCGGTGCAGAAGAAAACGTTCAGGAATTTACAAAAACCTCCGATGGCGGAGATACATGGACGCCGGGAACCATTGATCTGGGTGATCCTGATCTGGGAATTGCCATGATCACAGCCATTGATGAAAACACAGCCTGGGTAGTTGCATTCCCTACAGGTGCAGGACAAACCGGTGGCATCTGGAAAACAACCAACGGAGGCTCAAGCTGGACAAGGCAAAATTCAGCATCATACAACGATGGCAGCTCATTTTCAAATGTTGTTTATTTCTGGGATGAAAACAATGGATTCTGCCAGGGTGATCCCATAAACGGGGAATTTGAATTATACACAACCACTGATGGCGGATCCAACTGGAATTTAGTACCAGGCGCAAACATCCCTGACCCGCTTTCCGGCGAATATGGATACACCAGCCAGATTGAAGTGACAGGTGATAACGTATGGTTTACCACCAACAACGGGCGCATCTATCATTCCACGGACAAAGGTTACAACTGGGATGTATATGACTCTCCATTGAATGATTTTGGAGGAGAATCAGAAGGCGGGAACATTTCATTTAAAGATGGAAATACAGGTTTAATTGTTGACGTTAATTCGAATGTGTATAAGACAACCAACAGCGGAGCCAACTGGACAGAATTAACCACCACCGGTACTGTATTTCCCCTGGGATTAGCATGGGTTGAAGGTACAGATGTCATATTTACCACCGGTGCCGCTCAAGACAACTCAGGTTCTTCATACAGCGAAGACGGTGGTACAACCTGGACAACCATTGACAGTCAGCAACATTTGTATGTTGATTTTCTTGATGAAAACACAGGTTACTCAGGTTGGTTTAACACCGATGCCTCTACAGGCGGCATGTGGAAATGGGAACCAACGGTAACAAGCATTCCTCAGTCAGCAGATGAAGAAAACACATTTGCCCTTTATCCCAATCCGACTTCAGGGTCAGTGATGATAACAGGCATACATGAACAAACAACCGTAAAACTCTTCAGCATCACTGGAATGCTATTGACTGAGAAAGTGGTTTATAATGACTGCAACCTGGATCTGAGCAATTTTTCAACCGGGATATATTTGGTTGAATTGAAAAATCAATCCCGGAGGGAAGTGTTAAAAATTGATAAATTGAAATAATACTTAAGGCGACTTCTATTAATCTAATACGCAGCCAATGTGCTTGATAGACTGAGGTGTCCTTTAGATAAGGATGAATCAACAGCATTTCATCACCCGGCATTACCGGGATGCTGTGATCTTTGCGCCCTGACGTAGCCGGAAAGCCTGTGCCTCTGGCTGCCACAGCATGATAGCCTGAGCCACAGCGACAAGTGAAGCTCGTGGCTAAGGCAATTTCATGCCGGCAGGCAGAGGTGCAGCTTGCAGGCGCAGGCAGATACAGGCGCCCAAATCCTTATAAAAAAAATCAACAATCCATTAAAAATGCGTAAGTTTGCTGAACAAGTTACAACGTTATTGTTTATGAAAGTAAAAGTAAATGCTTATATAGTTTGTTTTACAATAATCTTATTCAGTATGGCAGCATGTCAAAAAAACAAGGTGGATGTAATCCTTAGCAACGGACAAATTTATACCGTTGATGAAAATTTTTCCCGTACCGAAGCAATGGCCGTTAAGGATGGAAAAATCGTGGAAACCGGGCCTTCAGATGTCATCGAAAAAAAATACGATGCCAAAGAACAGGTTGATCTGGAGGGAAAGTTTGTGTATCCTGGTTTCATTGATGCCCATGCGCATTTTACCGGCTATGCCGAAAACCTTTACCGGTATGCGGATTTGCGTGATACAAAAGATTTCAATGAGGTGCTGGACATTCTTAAAAAGCATGACAACACTGTAAATGACAAATGGCTTTGTGGCAGGGGATGGGATCAAAATGACTGGCCCGGATTACAATACCCTGACAAAACGGAACTGGACAAACACTGGCCGGAGAGACCTGTGTACCTTGTCCGGATTGACGGTCATGCCGCCCTGGTAAATTCAAAAGCGCTTGAAATGGCTTCCATAACACCGGAATCGCAATGTACAGGCGGTGAATATGTAAAGAAAAACGGCGAACTGACCGGGCTGCTGATCGACAATGCCATGGAGGATGTGATAAACCTGATACCCCCGGTACCGAAAAAAGACATGTTGTCAGCCCTGAAGGTTGCAGAACAAAATTGTTTTGAAACCGGCCTTACAATGGTATCCGATGCCGGCCTTAACAAAAATATGGTAGAATGGCTGGATGGTTTTTACAAAAACGGCTCATTAAAGATACGATGCAATGCCATGCTGTATCCGACACAGGAAAATTATGAGCGTTTTGTGAAAGGCGGCCCCTACCACACCGACCGGTTAACGGTACGTTCGGTCAAATTATACAGTGACGGAGCACTCGGCAGCCGCGGGGCCTGCCTGCTGGAAGATTATGCCGACGATCCCGGGAATACGGGATTCATTCTGGAGGACAAGGAATATTATGAAAAACATTGTAAGGCAGCTGCCGAAAACGGGTACCAGGTATGCACCCATTGCATTGGGGACTCTGCCCTGCGCTTTATGCTTGACGTGTATGCGCCTTTTGTGAAAGGTAAAAAGGATCACCGCTGGCGGATCGAACACGCGCAAACCGTTCACCCTGAAGACCTGCCGCGTTTTGGTGAACTGGGTGTCATCCCCAGCATACAAACCGCGCATTGCACTTCGGATATGGACTGGGCTATTGTGCGGCTGGGAAAGGAACGGATTAAAACAGCCTACGTGTATCGGGATTTACTGAAACAAAACGGCTGGCTCATCAATGGCACAGACTTCCCGATAGAAGAAATTCATCCCCTCAACACTTTTTTCTCCGCTGTTTTCCGCACCCATCACGATGGCACACCGGAAGGCGGTTTTCAGATGGAAAATGCCCTTTCACGCGAAGATGCACTGCGATCAATGACCATCTGGGCAGCCAAAGGCAGTTTCGATGAACACACACGGGGCAGCCTGGAAAAAGGCAAATTTGCAGACTTTGTGATCCTTGATACTGATTTGATGAAAGCCGGCCCGCAAGAAGTGCTCAATACACAGGTACTTGAAACATGGGTGCAGGGAGAAAAAGTATTTTAAACCTGGGTATTACATCTCTAACAAATAAAAGCTGGTTTAAGGGTGTTATTCAATGATGAATTTTTCCGTTATGATGATATCGTTTTTACCCGATATCACAATAATATAAATTCCTGATGTAAGATCACTCAGGTTTATTTTTAGTGTTTTTGTGTTTGCACGGCAAGCATATACTTCTTTGCCCAGTATATTTTTAATGGCAATGCCTGCCAATGGTGTTTCACTTTGAATGTGTAATATGCCGTCTGAAGGATTTGGGTACACCGACACATTTTCGTTATTTTCAGCTACCGGCATATTTGTAAAACATGAATAGAGACAGAATGTAATTGTTCCTGCAATGTATCCGGTATTCGAGTCAATGCCGCTACCTGTCACATCGCAAAAATCGAAATCGCCTGTCATGTCGCCTTCGTTGCTGGAATTGTTTTGAACGCAAAATCTGCCAGATCCTGATACAAATTGTGTGTTTCTCCAGTTGTGGTACACTTCAACCATGCCGTCGTTTATAAAATCAGCCGGACTGGCCAACGTATCAGAATTGGAAAAATCATAATTCACCGTAATATTTCCCCCTGATGCATTGAGAAAATATTTGCTGTTGTGCAAGTCTGTTGCCGTAATTTCATTATAATTTAAACACGTGTCAATGTTTAAAAAATTGATGGCAATGATTTGCCCTTCATTTTCAATTATTCCGCCGGTATTGTTCATGAATTGCGAAGCGTCTATGCTTGCTCCTGAAGCATTTGTCAGGGCAGCTGAGTTGTGAAGGCTGTCAGCTTCAAGGGTGCCATTGTTTGTAACAATGCCTGAATTTAGCATGGTTCTGGCAATTTGAAAAGTCCCATCAACAATTAGGTTTGCTGTGCCATTGGGATAATTAATGCTAAATCCCCGGTCAGGCGAACCACTGGATAAGGTTCCGGATGCATTGATAGTTATGGTTCCGGATGTGTGACTGTAATCTGTATCCAGCGTAACGTTGTGATTAATGACAACCGTGCCTGTTCCCATTGGGGGTGTTCCGCCCCAGGTTAAGGGGTCTGTCCAATCACCATCTGAAACTGTGGTTTGGGCATACAATGCATTGCAAAATAAAAATAAAATCAGGATGGAAATGTTCAAAATTGCTTTTTTCATGGTTAGATGGTTTTGATGTGCCATAAAGGTAAGTATAATTTTTTAAAAAGAAAAAGAAAGGGCATTTAAAATCCATGGAATAATTTGATTGGTAAAATCTGATGTGTTAATTTTAGCATTTCATGTGCCTGTTGATGATATGGTCCATGAAAGCAAATTAAAGATGAAGTGTTTTGCAATAAATGAAAAGCTTATCAGCATAAATCAAAGAGAATGCAGCCATGCCAATCAAACAAAGAATAACTTTTCACGTAGGGCTGCCGAGGACAGCATCAACCTTTTTGCAACGCAATGTTTTCCCGGCGTTTAAAGGCATTGAATATGTGAAAAAGCGCGATTTTAAAAAGCACGACCGTTTTATTGCTGATGCTGATAAACCGGTATTGCTGACGACAGAAATGGACATTGGGAAGGGCAAACCAAATGCCGCCGGCCTTTATACAATTGCAAAAAAATATCCTGACACGCAAATAATCCTGGTGCTTCGTCGCCATGATAAGTGGATAGCATCAAAATACAAATATCACATTCGCAAAAACGGGACAATGGATTTCCATTCGTTTTTTAATTTGACACCCGGCAATGGATTTTTTCGCTGTGAGCACCTTTTGTATAAAAATATCATTGACAGGATTGAGTCTTTATTTACCGAAAGGCCATTGGTGATTTTTCAGGAGGAATTAAAAAATGCCCCTGAAGAGGTCATCAGATTGATGGCTTCGTATTGTGATGCTGATGTTGATCTTAGTAATGTAAAAATGAACACAGTCAATTATTCGTTTTCAGAAAAACAACTGAAACTGTTACTCAAATTCAACCGCCGCTTTTCTTTTGATGAGAAGCAGCATGGCAAATTCAGAAAAAAAATCCGTGCCGCGATGATACATACACTGGCATTTTTCGGGCAATTTCTGTCAGGCAAAAAACAAGAAAAAACCCGGATAGTGCCTTCTGAACAATTGAAACAGATCAGGGAGGCTTATGCTGATGACTGGAAAGCCTGCCTTGAATATGCTTCAAAGGACAGGACGCTTTATTTGCCGGTAAGCAATTGATATGCCCTGTGTTCGGCAGGATTCCACGATAGCCAGTGTTTTTCTTCCCACGACGAGATAAACTCATCCCGTTTCCATTGGATTCGCTCCTGGTAGACTTCAGGTGTCATGTATATATCATCACGGGCAAAATCAAAGGTTTTATACTGGGTTTGTTTGATGGATGCAAGTTCTGATGAATCCCTCATAAGCCATGGCAGTGCGCGGTTATCCAGTTTCTGCATGAAATTCAGATGCAGAAAAGCGGTGTCAGCGTGCTTGAAATTGTATTTGGCAATGAACACATCCCAGTTGATGAAACACATCCCAACGAGTATGATGTAAACTGCAAGGCTGTTGGTCCTCAACAGGAAAAATGCAGTGCCCGGCTTGCGTATTTTTATGATCACAGTGATTAGTCCCACAACTACTGCCATCAGAAAAAAGAATACCGCTATGCGTTTATAGGCAAGGTTGAAATACGATATATAATGCATGTTTCGTACAGCCACCGACAAAGCCAGAATAAGGTTCTGCGTCATCCAGGCGTATGCCAGAATTTTCAAGGGTTTGCTGAAAGATGCAAAATTGAGGTTTTTTCTGAAATAAAAAAGTATGATGCCAATTGACAGCAATATTGATATAATCAATAACCAGGTGCCTTCATGCACAAATTGCTTCAGGAAATCCCCATTCCAATCAAAGCCAAACCACACGTTTTTTATGTCCAGAAAATTGACAATCAGTAAAATCACATTCATGGCAATTAACAGTATCATAGCTGAACGGTATTCTGTTTTCAGCCCTGTCATTTTGCCTCTGAAGCGGAATTTAGATTTTTTTCTTTTCAATTCATCGCTTTTGGTTGATTCTGCCTTGACTATCCCTGAGTGAGCTTTGCCCAGAAGAAGCCAGATCACAAAAAATGAGCCTAGGATCAGGCTCCAGATAAAACTCCAGTGAATTTCGCCAAATATATTTATCAACATCGTGTTAATGGCTTCAAATGTATTGCCGACAAGCGTATCAAACCACGGATTTGCGTTGCGGTACAGCACAATAAAAACGATGATAATGGCAAGGGGGATGATTGTTATGGTGATCCCTTTTGCCACTTTTTTCATGGCTTTAGATTTGTAGGTTTTTATGTTAAATGTCCGTGAGAAAAATTCGGCAAATGAAAACCCGATGTTCAGAAAACTGATGCCGGTGAGGCTATGAATCGCCGTTGTTTGCGGAAACAAACAGGCTGCAGAAAACAGGATCAACGATATGTAATTCATTGTGATGGCCAGTGATGAATGAAAAAAGAAACCGGTTACCAGTGTAAGGATTACCCCGGACAACAACACAATATGGTGCATGTTTTGTTTGTTAAACCCTTTGAAAATGATCAGGCATCCAACAATAAATACATTAAAAATAATGAGGTTGATACCGGTGGTTTTATTGTGGAACAGGATGGTAAAAAGAATAGCACCGATCCATAAGATCCATAGGGGGGTGTTTTTTTTCATTTTTCCTTATGTCAGTGAATACAAGATCATAACGTAGTTAAAGCTCAGGGTATTGTTATAAAAATGTATAAATAAACTAATATATTGTAAAACACAAAAAATGCCTTATTCACGCGTTTTCTCACCTGATTTTTCACTCCAAAATCAATTAACTTTGATTGATTTTCATTTTTGGTTCTACTGCAAACTTAGTGGGTAATGGTAATGATTGAATTATTACTGTTGAGTAAAAATTAAGAATTAGAAAAAATAAACGCTCGTCGGCATTTTTCAAAATGTCATAAAAGTAGTTAACAAATATAATAAGCATTTGATTA
>CAZTNS010000081.1:0-13670 GCA_964615585.1 uncultured Bacteroidales bacterium
TGGGGGAGTTCAGCGGGAGCTGGTCGTACAAGACTTACCCGGACTGCAAAAGTAAAAAAAATATTACACAACAAAAATAATAATGATGAATAAAAATTTTATCTTTGTCTGATAATTGTTTTGGACCATAACTAAAGATCGCATGGAAAAATCATTAAAACCTGTATGGAAGCACGCTTTGAGCTGGGGATTTCTGGCAGCATTGGTTGTGATCATCCTTTCGCTGATAAGTTACATGGCAGATATTGGAGAATCAAAAATCATGCAATGGGTACAAGTGCTAATTGTCATTGCCATGATTGTTGTTTCGCAGGTATTTTACAAAAATGAAAATCCCGGGCAAGCAATAACTTATGGCAAGGCACTTGGGGTTGGTGTTATGACCGGTGTTTTTGCTGCTTTGATACTGGCCATTTATAATTATGTGTTTTTTGCTTTTATTGCCCCTGATATGATTGAGTATATACGGCAGCAGGCTGAATTAGCTGTAATACAACAAAATTTGCCTGCTTCAGCCGAGCAGAAAGCTTTGGAAATGCAAGAGAAATTCATTACCCCTTTAATGATATCTGTCATGAGCATATTTCAAATTGCATGGTGGGGATTTGTTGGAGCCTTACTATCATCGGCATTTACAAAAGGTGTAAAGCAGGTTGCATTTCAGGATAATGATAATAATATTGAAGAAACGAAATATGAGTAACAAACCCGATCTGACCATAATAGTGCCTTTATATGACGAAGATGAATCCCTTTCTCCCCTGATGGAGTGGGTAGCGCAAGTTGTAAAAAAAGCGGGTTTATCTTATGAAGTGTTGATGGTGGATGATGGTAGCAAAGATGGTTCATGGAAAGTCATCAATGAGCTGAAACAACAGTATGGTGATGTGCTGAGGGCCTTCAGATACCGGCGGAATTATGGTAAATCGGCTGCTTTGCATACCGGATTCCAAAACGCCAGGGGAGAGGTAGTGATTACCATGGATGCAGATATGCAGGATTCACCCGATGAAATTCCGGATTTGTACAGCTTGGTTAAAAAGCATGGTTTTGATATGGTATCCGGATGGAAAAAGAAACGTTATGATCCCATCAGCAAAACCATCCCCAGTAAATTTTACAATTGGGTGGCCAGAAAAGCCACCGGCATTAAATTGCATGATTTTAACTGTGGACTAAAAGCATACCGCAATAAAGTGGTGAAAAGCATTGAAGTATATGGTGAGATGCATCGTTACATTCCGGTGTTGGTTAAGCAGGCAGGGTTTTATAAAATTGGTGAAAAAGTGGTGCAACACAGAAAACGGCAATTCGGCAAAACAAAATTTGGCTTTGAACGATTCATCAACGGATTTCTTGATCTGATGTCAGTGTTATTCATTACCAGATTCGGAAAACGGCCTATGCACCTTTTTGGTGTGATGGGAACGGTTGTGTTTATTTTGGGGTTTGCTTCTGCTCTGTATCTTGGTATCCGGAAAATTGTGGCAGTGAGCCATGGCGTTATTCTCGAACGTGTCACCCAAAATCCGTATTTTTACATTGCGCTTACATGTATGGTGATTGGCGTTGTGCTATTCCTGGCGGGGTTTTTGGCAGAATTAATATCCCGTACAGGCAGTGACAGAAATGATTATCAAATTGATGAAATAATAGAATGAATTATGGATAAAAATAAAGAAATCAGCATTGTTGAATTATATAAATATGTAAAAACCTTTTTAAAACGATGGTGGACGATATTGCTTCTCGCTCTTATTGCAGGAGCAGTTGTGGGATTTTATAAATCGGGAATATTTGATGACCGTCACCAATCGAACATTACCATTTCTTCAGAGGTTATTTCCAAAAATGATTTATACAGTGTGTTTTTGCCCATGATGGATGACAACAACAACATATCGGTAAAAATGTTAAAACCCGTTTTTGGAGATGATGATAATGTCATTAATAACGTAGAGGACTTACGCTTTGATACTACAATAATGAAAAACGCCATGGTGATCAGATTTGTGGTTAGTGATACAAACATCATTGAAAAAATGAGTAACAGCATTGGAAAATATATCGAATCCAGTCTGGATTATAAAAAACAATTTCAGTATCGGCAGGAAATGTACACCGAGTATTTATCTGTGTTGAATGAGGAAATAGAGGAACTTAACAAATACCAAAATCACATTCTCAATAATCTTACGGATGTGAGAAACAATTCAGACAGATTTGTACTAACAGGTTCTCATTCTGAACTTATTGAATTGTGGGATAAAAAATATGAAATTCAGCGCGAGTTAAATGAGGATAAGCCCATAGATATTTCAGCCAACATGCAGGCATTTCCTGTTCAGAATAACCTTTTGACAGCAGTTATCATGTGGTCATTTGTTTTTATTATTCTTACGATATTCATATTGATTCTTATTGAGATTGAGAGGGTTTCACGTAAATCCTGATCACTATGGTTTTTTCCTGATCAACTCATTTTTTAACAGAATTTTTCTGGCTGTATTTACCATGGGTGGCCCAACAAATTTTCCGTTGATCATGGCAACGCCTTTGGCATCTTTTCTTGCTTCTGCTGAAAGTTGCAAAATGTATTTTGCTTCTTCCACCTCTTTTTCTGATGGGGAAAAGTATTGATGAACAAGATCAAGTTCTTTGGGATGTAGAACAAGCATGCCTTCAAAACCAAGATTTTTTGCAATTTGTAAATTTTTTTCAAGATCATCAAGGTCATGAATGTTGATGTGCACCGTGTCAATGGGAATCCTTCCGGTAGCTCTCGCTGCCATAGCGATCATAGCACGTGCGGTAAATATGCTGTTGCCCGGCTTGTCGTGAATGCCTGCAAGGTCAGTGATAAAATCTTCACAACCAAATGCAATGGCTATGACGCGGTCTGAAGCTTTACAGATGCCTTCTGCGTGAAGCACCGCAGATGCAGTTTCAATAAGCGGAATGATCTTAAAGGTACCTAGCGGAAAACCCTTTTCAAATTCAATGGTTTCCAAAAGTTTGTCAAAAAAATAAATGTCCTCACCTGTTTGTGATTTTGGGTACATAAACCCGTTGATGCCCTCAAGGGTTAACTGATGGACATCTTTTAACAACTCCCCGCTTTCCCTGTCATTGACCCTGGGGAAAATAAGGTGATTCCCAAATTCACCCTTGTCAAGCATTTTTTTTATGTTATCACGGGCTACCTGTTTATTCTCTTTTGGCAGCACTGAATCTTCAATGTCAAGCAACAATACATCTGCATTGGTTTGTACTGCTTTGTTCATCAGGCGTTCGTTATGGGCAGGAACGAACATGAGACTTCTTAACAGATACTGATTTTTCATAATTCAGTGGGTTTTTTCTTTATCAATACTTTTCTTCTGAAACGCAACACGTCAATGTTGTGTTGATTGTAACCTGTGGTTTCAACATACACAATGCCCCGGTCGGGTTTTGATTTTGATTCCCTGACATCAAGAATTTCAGTACGTGCATAAATAGTGTCGCCAATGAATACAGGTTGCAAATGATCAATGTTTTCATACATCAGGTTGGCTATGGCTTTGCCGCTTATATCCGGAACGGTAATCCCAACAACAAGGCTGAATACCAGTGTTCCGACAACCAGGGGCTTGCCGTGTTGCTGTTTTGATGCGTAATCAAGGTTGGTATGCACCGGATGATGATTCATCGTCATCAATGAAAACCGGTTGTTATCGTCCTCAAAAATGGTTTTTGATGCAGCATGGTAAATAAGTTGACCTTTTTCAAAATCGTCAAACCACCTGCCAATTTCATTTTTGATAATATGTTTCTTTGCCATAACAAATTTGTTTTGCATCGAAAGATATAAAACTTTATCGATTTATTGATATTTGAAAATATTTTGTTGTGTACAACGAAAATCCTGACCGTAAAATGGGTTGATGGGAAATATTGTTACTTTTACAGCGTTATTTCAAACCTTGTCATCTGCTGAAATGCTAAAATATTTGTTCAACAAATACAAAAACCGGTCTGATTTTACGAATAATTTCCTGATATTATTCCGTGGTACACTCATTGCCCAGTTAATTCCCCTTTTATTGACACCAATATTAACCCGGATATACACACCTGCAGATTTTGGCGTGTTTGAATTGTTCTTATCGGTTTCGCTTATCCTTGGGGCTGTGGCAAACGGACGGTATGAACTCGCATTGGTATTGCCCGATAAAAAAGAAGATGCATGGAACCTGTTGGGGCTTGGGTTTATAGTTTCATTTTGTTTTTCAGTATTGCTTTTTATACTTGCCGGTTTATTTGCAGACCAGATTGCCGGCTGGCTCAACAACGCAGACATTAAGTTCTGGTTGTATTTTGTGCCACTGGCGGTGCTTCTGCAGGGTTGGTTCGGGCTGTTAAGGTACTATAAAACACGGAAAAAAGATTTTAAGAACATTTCTGCTGCTAACATTTCAAGGGCGTCATCAAGAACGGGATTTCAGTTGTTATTAGGCATTATAGTGAACTCACCTGCCGGGTTGATCATTGGTCAGATTACCGGGTTTTTTGCCGGGATAGTTATGCTTTTACGTAAGGTAGATATCAACAGGTTTTTCCGCCATTTGAATAAGCAAAACATCATACAGCAAGGTAAAAGATACAAGCGGTTTCCCTTGTTTACCATGCCATCAACGCTGGCAAACTCAGCTTCTGTGAATTTAACAGGTATTCTCATATCGGCCATGTATTCCATTGCAAGTGTGGGTTTTTATTCACTTGCAAACAGAGTCCTCGGTATGCCCGGCACATTGATAGGTAAATCCCTTTCCAACGTGTATTATAAAGAAGCCGTAGATCACCGGAAAAAACACGGCCATGCAAAAATTGTTTTTAAAAGTACCCTGAAAAAACTTTTACTGATAGCTTTTCCTTTGTTTTTGCTGATTTTCCTTTTTGCAGAGGATATATTTGCTTTGGTGTTTGGTGAAGAATGGCGTGTGGCCGGTAAATATGCCCGTATTTTGATCCCTTTGTTTTTTATCCGGCTGATTGTGGCGCCTGTTTCGGTAACCCTTTCGGTTTTTGAAAGGCAACACATTTCATTGTTCTGGCAACTGGGATTGTTGTTTCTCAGCCTGGCAGTTTTTGCCATTGCCTGGATTGTAAGCTGGCCTGTCGAAATGTTTCTGATTTGCTTTGCTTCAGTGCTGTTTTTTTATTATGTATTATTTATTTTTATTCTTTGGAAAGTGGCAAGTAATAAACTTTAAACGCATTATTGGTGCTATGATCACAAAACAAGACCTGATACAGGACATTAAAAAACTGGGTGTAAAACAGGGTGATATGCTGCACCTCAAAGTGTCCATGCGCTCCATCGGGAAAGTGGAAGGAGGCCCAAAAACACTGCTGGATGCCTTGCTTGAAGTTGTTGGAAAGGAGGGAACCCTGGTTTCAGATGCCTTTATCAATGCTTATCCTTTGCCCCTGGATGAAGAACAAAAAAAGTGCATTGCTGATGACCATACACCATCTTATGCGGGTGCTTTTGCCAATGCAATGATACAGCATCCTGACATGAAACGCAGCAAGCATCCGATACAGAAATATGCAGCCATTGGTAAGCATGCAGAGCAATTGTGTAACAAGCATACACCTGAATCGGGTGGGTATGACCTGTTGCATGATATGGCAAAGCAGGAAGCAAAAAACCTGACCATCGGAAAAAAAGTTGCCGGTGTCGGTACAACCCACGTTGCCATTGATTTGCTTGGATTCAAGCGGAAACAAATGAATAAGGGTATTTTGTACAAGGATGATAACGGTGAAATTAAGCCGGCACGAGTGAACTGGAATGGCGGTTGCGCCGCCGGGTTTCCTAAATTTATCCCCCATTACCGGGAAAGGGGAGGTGTGATTGGCGAAGGCCCGGTGGGACAGGCAACCGGATTATTAACGTCCATGAAACGAACCCTTGACATTGAATTGGATATTCTGAAAGATAATCCGCGTTTTTTCTTTTGTGATGATAAAGCATGTTATTCCTGCCGGATGACATGGGAACATTCACCCAAAAACCCCTTGTCTTTCTATCCGCGCTGGCTGATCAAAAATAGTGGATCCCTGTCATTTTCCCGCATTAAGAAGCTTTTGAAAACAACAAAAAACACTGAAAAACATGCTTGACATTTACATACCTGAGCATTTTCACCAGGAAAAAAAATATACCATGCATGTTCTGACAGAAGTGTTGTTGAAACTGCCTGTACAATATGGCATGAGTAAAGATGCGGATGTACACATTTCGGTGCAGGGAAAAGGTGATATTACAATAAAAGATGGTTTCTTTTCTGCTTTTGATAACGATATATCCTATTTGAAAGCATCCAGTCTTCCGTCATTGCCCATGTTTCTGTCACATAAATTTACCTCAGAGGAAAATCTGCCCTGTTTTTTTGGCAACGATACGATTGAAATAAAAGGAAATAAGGTAATTATTTATGCCGATATCATTTCAACGGTGTTTTTTCTTTTGTCTCGATGGGAGGAATATGTGCGACCGGAAAGGGATAAATTTAATCGTTTTCCGGGGCATTTGTCGTTTTTGCAAAAGCATCAATTGCATTACCGTCCCATCGTCAATGAAACCGCTTTATTTCTGCTTAATGTTTTGAAATCCATTGGTTTTGCTTTTGATGATTCATCATTGCCGCGTTTTGAAATTAAACCAACGCACGATGTCGATCACATACTGCGCTTTAATGGATTAAAAAAAACACTTAAAACCATAGCGGGGGATATGGTGTTGAGAAAAAACCCCGGTGAAATGATGCGAAGTATCAAGCAAGCTGGAAATGTACACAGAAACAAGCAGGCCGACCCTTTTGATTATTTTGATTTCCTGATGGATATGGCTGAAAAAAATAACCTGCGTTCGACTTTTTATTTTATTCCTGCTATCCGGGGTGAAGCTGATTTTCATTACGATATTTATTCTGATTTTATCAAAAACAGGATTAATATGATTGCGAAACGCGAGCATAACATTGGCATACATGCCTCAGGGAATGCAGCTGACAATCCGGAGCAGTTTGGTGAAGAGCTGTCTCGTCTCAATGATATTGCAGGTAGTATAAGTGAAGGCAGGCATCACTATTTGCTCTTTAAGGTACCTGAAACCTGGCAGATGTGGAACGATGCCGGGCTAAAAAGAGATTTAAGCATGTGTTATGAAAATGATGGAGGGTTCAGATGTGGTATAGCGTCGGAATTCCCTGTTTATGATGTGATGAGCAGAAAACAGCTACATCTGTACGAACAGCCAACCATTGTTATGGAACAAGCCTTAAAGCGCAGCAGCGATGGATTAAATGATTTTAAAGAAAGGTTTCTGACTCTGAAATCCACCGTAAAAAAATACCATGGTCAGTTTGTGTTTTTATGGCATCAGGATAATTTAAAACGATACGAATGGCGGGATTATGAGCATATCTATCCTGTTATATTAAAGCATTAGATGAATGTAATTTTTTACATATATCTGTTTTCAGGTATCCTGAAAGGGATCATGAAATTTTATGGCATCGATCTGCCAATTGATTTAACAGCATTGACAGGTGCTGTTCTGGCTATTGATGTGGTTTTTCATGTTTTTAAACGAGCCCTTTCCGGCTTACCATTCTCCAAACTGGGATTGTATCCGTTGATTGTGCTGTTGGCTTTTACAGGTTGGATGGCTTTTACGCTTTTATATACACCATCTGAATCATACAGTAAGGCCAAATTGTTCTATTTTTCGACCAACATCATTGCATTTGCATATCCTATATTCCATATAAAGCTTAACATCAGTAAAGTGCTAAAGTATTTTGTACTTGGCTTTGCCATTGTTACCTTTTGGTATGTGCCCATATTAATGCATTACATCAACTCGCCCGAATTGCATGCTTTACAGCGATACAACAATGTTTTTAATTTATATCTTGTTATCGGATTATACAGTGGCTTTTCTGTTATATTGCTGGTGATCCGCCCCAAGCTTTTTAATCATGCCTGGGTCAGGGTTTTTTTGCTGATATTTTTTCTCACCAGTCTTTTCCTCTCAGGGGCAAGGGCATCCATTATAATTACCTTGTTGCTGCTTCTAGTGATATTATTTGAACGTGCTTTTATGTTTTTAATCAGTGCAAGTAAAATGAATCAACGTAAGATGGTTATGAATGCCTTCTTAACACTATTTATCATAACCGGCATTTTGGTTATAAGTGTTTTGTTTTCAGGTAAGATTAATAGTCTGGCAAGTCGTAGTGTAAAACGTTTTGATATCCTTGTCAACTCTTTAAATGTTGCGACTCCTGAAAACAAACGTTTTAAGCAACTGGAATTCAGCATGGATAAAATAAATGAATCCGTTTCAAGTGTTGTTCATGGTTATGGCATAGGGAGTTATGGTGTTATTGAATCTGCAAAAGATGCAAGGGCTTATCCACATAATTTTATTCTTGAAATTCAGTTTGAAACAGGGATAATCGGGCTGTTGTTGTTTTTGCTTTTCCTGTTTACCATATTTATTAACAGCAAATCGTATGCTTACCCTTTACCGGTTTTTATATTTTTATATTTCTTGCTTAATTATTTAAAATCATGGTCCATTGTTGATATGAGAATATGTTTTGCTTTTCTTGGGATCTTCATATTGCAGCAGTTACCAGAATACAAAAATCAGATAAAAGAAAATGAATAACACCAGTCCGAAAATATGCCACTTTACCAGCGTACATCCACGGTTTGATACCCGTATCTATTATAAACAATTAAAAAGCCTGAAAAAATTGACAAACGATGTCTGTCTTGTTGTTGCTGATGGAAAAGGCAATGAGTTAACGTCTGACGGGATTCAAATCATTGATGCCGGCAAACCCAGGGGAAGAATTAACCGGTTTTTAGCAGCCAGGAAAAAAGTGTACAAAAAGGCCAGCGAAATTAATGCCGATATTTATCAGTTTCATGATCCGGAATTGCTTAAATACGGACTTAAATTAAAACGTAAAGGAAAAAAAGTGATTTATGATTCCCATGAAGATGTTCCAAGGCAAATACTGAATAAACCATATTTGAAATTTTTACCTAAAACGTTAATTTCGGGTATCGTTGAAAAGAATGAAAACAAAATTGTTGCTGAGTTGGATCATGTTTTATGTGCTACCGATCATATTACACATCGCTTTCAAAAATACAACCAAAATGCCTTTACGATCCGAAATTACCCTGTAATAGATGAACTTAAAGCAGATATAAACTGGGATGAAAAAGAAAATAAAGTGTGTTATGTCGGTGCCATTGCACGAACCAGGGGTATTCGTGAAATGGCTGATGCGGTAAACAAAAGCAAAGCCACGTTTGAGCTGGCAGGAAAATTCAGCAGTGATGCATTGAAACAAGAAATTCTTGATCAGGATGGTGATAAAATAAAATTTTATGGTTTTGCTGATCGTTCCCTTGTCAGGAAAATATACCGTAAATCAAAAGCAGGCCTGGTTACACTGCATCCTACCGTAAGTTATAAGGATGCCTTACCTGTAAAAATGTTTGAATATATGCTTGCCGGTGTGCCGGTTATTACAAGCAACATCCCGCTTTGGGAAGGCATTATCAGGGAGGCTGAATGTGGTTTGGCAGTTAACCCGTTTAATACGGATGAGATTGCAGCTGCTATTGATAAAATCATTTCCGATGATGTATTGGCTGAAAAAATGGGAAGAAACGGCCAACAAGCCATAATGGAAAAATACAACTGGCAAAATGAAGAGAAAAAATTGCTGGAAATATACGCAAAGCTTTAGCTGTGTGTTAATTATAAAATATCATTGTTTGTATGACAGATTACCTGAAACATAAGGATATATTGTGGAAAAAGTACCAGGGTGCATTGATCCCGGAAAATCCCCCTCATGTAGAAATACATTTGACATCTGAGGAACAAAAGTATTTATTGAAAACCAGCAATGCCTTGTTTTTGAGATGGCCGTCCCATTTTGATATGCCTCATGCATCAGCCTGGTGGTATGTCATCAAGGATAGCTTTTATGGGCTGGACGAATTGAGCCGTAATACAAGATCGAAAGTGAGGCGGGGATTGAAACGGCAACAAGTGAGAAAAGTGTCACCCAGGTTCGTCGCTGAACATGGTTATGAAGTTTACGACAAAGCTTTTACCCAATACGATACCTATATTAAACCACTATCAGAAAAGGAATTTACACATTATATTCAAAGCCTTGATGAATCACGGTGGGAGTTTTTTGCCGTTTTTGATAATGATAGTGGTGTAATGACTGCATATTCTCAAAATTATATTTGTAAAAATACAGCGGAATACAAAATCATTAAACTGCATCCTGCATACCTGAAAAATTACGCATCTTATGCCTTGATATACAACATGAATAAATATTACCTGACAGAAAAAAAATATAAATATGTAAACGATGGATCCAGGGCTATTGCTCACAAAACCAAAGTGCAGGATTTTCTCATTGATAAAATGAAATTCAGGCGAGCATATTGTAGATTAAACGTGAAATACAAACCATGGCTGCGGGTTTTTGTTTATGTTGTTTTTCCATTCAGGGGATTATTCAGTTTTTTCCGGTATAATGGCTGCAAAAAAATAAATGTCCTGATGCGTCAGGAAGAAATACGAAGAAATTCATCAGGCTTATGAAAGGAAGGCACTCGTTTATAGCATCAATGGGCAGGAGATATCAAAAGATTTCACCTGCATTTGCATTTTTTGATTACGTTTTTGGATTTCCTTTTTTGTTTGCCCGGGAGAAAAAATTGCCGGCGTTGATATTACTTGCCCCCCCACGAAGCGGATCAACCCTGACATATCAATTGCTTGTCAATGTCTTTGAAAATACTCATCTGACAAATATACAAAATTTACTGTATGCAACCCCGCGTACCGGTATGTGGCTGTCGTCTTTGAAGTGTGGAAACCAATCTGCTGCATACACATCAAAACAGGGGTTTGTAAATGGATTATGTGGAGAAGCGGAAGGCCTCAAATTTTGGTCGTATTGGACAGGCATAGGGATTGATCAATCACAATCCGAATTTAAACCCCGTAAAGCTGAAAGGATCAAACGAATCTTGTCCAAACAAAATACTTCGGAAAAAGCATTGATTACCGGTTACCTGGGGCATATTTTTGCCATTGAGGCATTGGCAAATTTGTTCCCTGAAGCGTTGTTTGTATATTTAAAAAGAGACCTGTTGTCCAATGCGTATTCGATTTTTAATGTAGCTCCCAAAAATTGGTTCTCCGTTAAAACAGATTCATACTATAAAGGTAAAACTCAAGACCGTTATCATCAAATAGCTGTCCAGTTGCTTGATGTTCATCAGCTTGTAATAAATAAGTTGCCTGAGAATGCGGTGTCAATTGAATATAAAGAAGTATGTCACAATCCGGGATCGGTGGTTGATGATATTCTGAAAGCATCGAAAGTACACGATGTAGCACTCAACCGGAAAAAAAACAAAGAATTGCCCGAAGCATTTACCCAAAAAATTGTTCATCCAAATCAGGATAAACACGCTAACAGACTATATCATGCACTGAAAGATGAAATGGAGAAGCGTGATGACAAGATAAATAAGTACTTTAAATCAGAGTTTGAATGACAGCATTTTCTATTTTTGTTTTTTAAATCGTATAAGATGATTTCAATAATTACACCGGCATATAATGCATCACAATTTATTTCCGATACCATTGAATCAGTAATTGCACAAACGTATAAAAATTGGGAAATGCTGATAGTGGATGATTGTTCAACAGATAATACAGTAAAAATTGTGCAGGAGTATGCCCAAAAAGACAAGCGTATTAAGCTGATAAACAATACAGAAAACACGGGTGCTGCTGAGGCCAGAAATGTGGCATTAAGGCAGGCAAAAGCGCATTATATTGCTTTTCTTGACAGTGATGATATGTGGAAACCCGAAAAACTCAGCAAGCAGTTGTCTTTTATGCAGGACAATGATTATGCTTTTACATTTACAGGCTATGAATGTGTGAATGAAAAGGCAAACAAGGTTTTATATAGTGTCAATGCAAAGGAATTCTTTTCATTTCGGACATTTTTGAGAAACACTGCAATCGGTACGCTTACTGTCATGATAAACCGTAATAAAACCGGTTTTTTTGAAATGCCACGTATTCGGTCGAGCCACGATATGGCACTTTGGCTGGACATCATGAAACGTGGTTATAAGGCTTATGGTTTAAATGAATGCCTTGCCCAATACCGGCTTGTGGAAGGTTCTAATACAGCCGGAAAACTTAAAGCAGCAAAAGATGTCTGGAGAGTTTACAGAGACATCGAAAAGTTAAATTTGATGTATAGCTGTTTTAATTTTGCAGGTTACGCTGTGAATGCTATAATTAAAAGAATGAAATAACCGAAGATGCAAAAGGATAAATTAAAACAAAAACTCGCTCAGTACCTGGGTAACAGGCAATATATTTTTTTCCACTACAAAGGCCGTGTTTCCCTTTATGCCATACTGAAAGCCATGGGAGTTGGTAAAGGCGACGAGGTGATTATTCCGGCATATACCTGTGTGGTTGTGCCCAATCCCATTCTTTATACAGGGGCAAAACCTGTTTACGTGGATATTGATCCGGGTACCTATAATCTCAATGTTGACCTACTGGAAAATGCCATTACCTCAAAAACAAAAGCCATTGTGTGTCAAAATACATACGGTTTATCATCGGGCATTGAGGAAATACTTGATATTGCAAAAAAACATAAACTTTATACCATAGAAGATTGCACGCATGGTTTCGGGGGGCAATATCATGGTAAACCCAATGGCACCTATTGTGATGCTTCCTTTTTTTCAATGCAGTGGAATAAACCTCTTTCGAGTGGGGTAGGAGGTTTTGCCCTGATCAATAACCGGCAACTGATAGAGCCAATGCAGCAACTGGATGAGAAAAAAATTCCGGTGTCTTTCAGGGAAAAATTAAACCTGAAACTGTTGTATTTTGTCCGTCGCTACCTGTTGAATGATACAAGCTACTTTATGTTTGTAAAATTGTACCGCTGGCTGAGTAAACACAATTTTGTGGTTGGTTCTTCATCAGGGGAGGAGATATCTTCTGTAAACAAGCCCCGTGGATTTTTTAAAGATTACAGCAACACGCAGGCTAAAGAAGCATTGCGTAACCTTAAGCATTTTGATGCTGTGTTGTTGCAGCGCAAAAAAAACGCACGCATTTACACAGATTTCTTGTCCCGTACAGGGAAAAATCATGTGCCTGTTGATTTTTTTGATAACCATGCCTTTTTAAAATATCCGGTAAAGGTAAAGAATCGTGATGTGTTTTTCCGGCTTGCAGAAAAAGCGAATGTTCCGCTGGGGGATTGGTTTATATCACCTATACATCCGGTAAAACATGATATGACTCCCTGGTGTTTTGATGCTGAGAAATACCCCGTATCAGTGAATATGGCAACGAAAATCGTCAATCTTCCCACTGATACCGATACGATTGACAAGGTCATTCAGTTTCTCAAAAAACACATTGACCTCATCGAGGATGTTGATTAATCAGTGCTCTCCCCTGGGAAAATAGGGGAACTTCAAAAAAGATAACTTAAATTTGATCA
>CAZTNS010000082.1:0-13653 GCA_964615585.1 uncultured Bacteroidales bacterium
TTCTCCTCTTTTTGTTTAATCTCTTGTTTAGTCATAATGTCGTTTCTTTATCGGATTTTTCTTAATTTTTCAATATTATCGATAATTTTTTGAAGTGTAAAACTCAATTCTTCTTTGTCTGAAGGATTCCCCCAAAACAAATCATCCAACTCCCAATCATCCACCCGCATTATTTCTTTGGTCATTTTTTCTGCTTTATCAACATACTTAGTGTTTGTCTCAATTAAAATCCCTTCATATGCTTATCTTGATAAATCATCTGTATCCATGTGCCTGTATCTTTTTGCTTGCTGCAACAACGTTCCGCCGGTAAACGTAGTTGCCGATTCAAAGCTGTGTCATTATCAGGATGCAGTACAGAAAAAATAGTGCACCAAAACCACTCATAAATCACATTTTCAGGAAATTACGTTTACCAGATGTTGGCAGTTGATGGTTTTATAGTTTTTTCATAATTGTCTGTATCAGGAGTTTATTAAGTTTCTCAACTTTATCAATTAATGGAAGCACATCATTGTCTTCAAAGTCAACAAATACTGAATAATCACTTTCCTGTCTCCAGTCAATTAGCTTTGTATATAGTTTTCCATAACCAGATTCAATCTTACCTGATTTTATATATAGTTGAAAGAATTTTGTCTTTAGCCCCTCATGCGTTTTTGTTGTAATATTATCAAGTGTCATTAGGGCATCAACCAAATGAAAAGATGAATAATACAACCTGTTTACACACGATCTCCATCTATTGTTTTTAGCTAACAATTTTGCATCGTCAAATATCTCATTTGATCTGTCAATCCGGGACTTAATGTAATCTTCTTGAGAACCTGTCATGCTATTTTTAGTCCTTCCTTTTTTATGTTCTTATAAAGCGGAGAAAATATGTGTCTTGTTTCCCAATCAGATTTTGAGTAAATAATAGTTGAAATTGGTTCCCCAAGTTCTAATTCTAGTTGAAACATTTCATCTCGATATGTCTCTTCAACTGAACGATTTGGTTTGGGTTTATCAATAAGAATCAATATATCCCAGTCAGACTCTTCGTTTGCCTGTCCTCTAGCATGTGAGCCAAATAAAATCACATCAGCCTTCGGATCTTTTGTTCTTATCCGATCACCAATCATTTTAGCGATATGTGATTCTCTTTCGTTCATAATACAAATATAATTATATTTCAAATCATCTCCAATTTAACACCTTTGATTCATGGCACGTCCCATTTACTGCCAACTCGTTTATAAAATCACTTTACCAATTTCAAACTCGTACAAATACTTTCAAGCATTGCACATCATTTTTAATTACAATACAAATATAAAAAAGATATTGGACAAAGTAAAGCAATGCTGAAAAAAATGTAAAAAATCAGGGAAAGAGCCCTTTGCTGCTTTTTGGATGGGAAGGTATGTAGTGCTTGTCTATAAAGCTGAATAATTATCTATAATTGAATGACTAGAACTGAATATACCGGAGTCCGAAGCAATACTCATAACTCCCGACTCCCGTCTTCCGTCTTCGGTCTTTGCCTTCCGGCTTTCTGAACAGATGCATGATTAGTTACAAACTTTTACGACTGTATTTACAGGCACTATGTGGTGTGTGTCCATAAAGTCGAACATTTACTCAAAAGATCAAAAAACAAATTTCAAAATCCAAAAACCTGTCCGGCGTAGCTTAGCGAAGACGGATCTAAAATCCCAAAAAAATAATACAAACATGAGAAACCCCATATATAGCAATCAGTTTGAAAAATTGGGATTTAAAAGTTGGGATTTATTTTGATCTTTGGATTTTGAGCTTGGGATTTTAAAAATAAAGAATTTATCATATTATAGACAGGCTCTATGTAGTGTTGTTGCCAAACATTGTGTGTTTATTTGCCAGTTAGGCAACATGCTATATTAAATTTCCTTTGCTTTAATCCTTATAATTCGGCCATTACGAGAAACCACAACTTCACCATTGGCTTGTTTTTTTGATTTAATAAGCTTCTCAACAGCCTTTTCAAGGCCTTTAAGGATTTTTTCCTTAAGAATAGTTGTATCTGTTTTATCGTTTGTCATATGCGAGAGAATTAATTTTATCCCAAGTTAGTTGATTATAAATCTGGTTATCATGGTTTGGCTTACCTTCAGCAATAAGCTCAAAGGGATTATCCGAGTTGTCAATAACCAACCAAAAATCAATAATTGGTAGATATAAAGTTAGTAAATTTTTTAATCCAGAATAATACCTTCGAGTAATGTTTTTTTATTAATTCTTTGATTCTTCCTAACATTATTCGTCCTGCCTCTATAGCCATTTTTTCTGGTTGAAAAGGAGATAAACCCCTTGCAATTTCATCAGCATTGATAAACTCTTTGCAGTCCAACATTTCAGGCAGTACTGTATAAGATGCAGTGGTTTTTCCTGCTCCATTACAACCAGCTATGATATATAGATTTGGCATTTACAACTTTTTCTCAAAGATAACAAATTTTTGAAATCCTTCGGTTTACTAATATATTGCCTGACTCGTTTAGAAACACACCTTAACTATTTTCAATCTCGTACAAATACTTTCAAGTATTTCACATCACATTTTTATCACCACTCAAACATATCAAAATTATGGGAGAAAGTAAAGCGGGGTGGAGAAAAATGGAAAGTCAGGGTAATAGCCCTTTGCTATATTTTAGCTAAATACTTTTGTTGCCAAAGTTGTGTGTTTTTGATTGCTTATCATAGGCTTGCAGCTTTCCTCAATGCGTTCAGACCTCCGTTTTTTCCGGGGGTGCCATAAATTCCGGACCAACGGGATCTGTAATGCTTTCATCAATGATGCGATCAATTTCTTTCATGGCATCCTCTTTGAGTTTCCAGCCGGTCATGTCAGCTATGACATCGAGTTGTGAGGGTTTTCGGGTTCCCCAGAGGGCAATATCAGCACCGTGATCAAGCACCCAGCGTACGGCCAGATGTATCACCCGTTTATGGTAATTCTCCTGAGCAAATTTATCCAGCTTATCAACCGCTTTCAGGTACATGCCAAAGCGTTCGCCCTGAAATTTGGGATCGGTTTTGCGTAAATCGTCGCCATGAAACTCCCTGTCTTTTGACATTTTCCCCGAGAGCAGTCCACGGCAAATGGAGCCATATACCAGGGTTTTGATGTCGTTTTCCCTGCAATACGGCAAAATATCTTTTTCAATGCTGCGCTCAAACATGTTGTATGGTGGCTCAAGGATATCAAGTTTCGCGTGTTGACGAAACGCATCCATCTCCCGGGGATTGTAATTGCTTACCGCTATGGATTTAATTTTACCCCGTTTCTGAAATTCGGCCATTTGCAGGGCTGTTTCTTCCAAAGCTGTGTTGTGATCCGGCCAGTGAATCATGTACACATCGACATAATCGGTTTGCAGGCGGCGCAGGCTGTCATCAATTTCCTTTTGCAACCGTTCTTTGGATGAATTTCTGAAAGGCTGCTCATCTTTCCAGTCCAAACCCACTTTGGTAACCAGCGTAATGTCATCACGCCTGCCGAATTCTTTCAAAGCTTTACCGATAATTTCTTCTGATTTCCCAAAGCCATACACCGGAGCGGTATCTATCAGGCTAATGCCTTTATCCAAAGCCTTGAGGATGGTTTCGATGGATTTTTTTTCATCCGTGCCGCCCCACATCCAGCCGCCAATAGACCATGTTCCCAGGCCTATGCGTGAAACATCTTTTTTAATGTTATGCATCTTAGTCGTTTCCATAAGGTATTATTTTTTAATTCGTTCGCCCTTATCTTACAATCTGTATGGAATATAGCATGGGACTCCATGTAAACGATGGGCTTCATTTTATTTAATAACGTATCATTCTGACAATTGTTTAGCGGTTCTCATAACCCGGGATTTTGGTTTTCTACCGGTGATTTCGATTCTTATTGCGGTGATTTCGGGATGATCACCAGGCTGACGGAACCTGCCTCGTCAGCCTCAGCACGGCGATCAGTTACCTTTCTACCGCTTTGCGACAGGGTTAACCAGGGGGAGTTTCATGCCTGTTTCAGAACATTGTGGACAGAAGCGATTTTTTTGCCATCTTGCAGCCCTTAAAATGCGACATGGAACAGTATTATGGTGAAATAGCCGGCGTTGCAACAGCCTTTTGCTGGACAGCCACGTCCATGTTTTTTGAAGCAGCCGGAAAACGCATAGGTTCGCTTTCTGTCAATTTAATCCGATTGTTCATTGCTTTTGCATTGCTGGGAACCGTAAACTGGATAAGCCGGGGCTTGTTTTTACCAATGGATGCAAGCGTTCATAACTTGCTATGGCTGGCTTTATCCGGCCTTATCGGGTTTACCATCGGCGATTTATTGTTGTTTCAGGCCTTTGTGGTTGTAGGCGCACGGGTTTCCATGCTGGTGATGGCGCTATCACCACCCATGGCTGCCATTTTCGGATGGATTATTCTCGGTGAAACCATGGAAGTCACTGCTGTTGTGGGCATGACCATTACCTTAAGCGGCATTATGATGGTGGTGCTCAACAGGCCTGCCAAAACGCCGGACGGGAAAAAAGCACGGCTAAAAGACTGGATTACGAATCCGTTAGGCTTATTGCTGGCTTTTGGCGGTTCTACAGGGCAAGCTCTCGGTTTGGTTTTGAGCAAAAAAGGCATGGCCGGTTATGATGTGGTGGCTTCCACGCACATTCGCGTCATGGCCGGAGCCATCGGTTTTATGGTAGTATTCTTTTTTATGAAACGATGGCATAAAGTATTTGCTGCCCTGAAAGACAGAAAAGGCATGCTGTTTACTTCCGGAGGTGCTTTTTTCGGCCCCTTCCTGGGCGTTACGCTTTCCCTGGTTGCCGTTAAGTTTACCTCTGCCGGCATTGCTCAGACATTGATGTCATTAACCCCGGTGTTCATTCTTTTGCCTGCCGCTGTCATTTTCAAAGAGCGGGTGACCCTGCGCGAAATCGTTGGTGCGTTTGTGGCCGTTGGTGGTGTGGCTTTATTTTTTATTTAGTTCGTCTTTTCTTTTTTCAGGTCATCATTTGTGTATGTTTCCGTTAAAAATGGGGTTCTACTGCAAACTTAGTGGAAAACCAGGAATATCTAAAGCTAAAAAGTAATGAAGTATGGTAGTATTCTTTTTTATGAAACGATGGCATAAAGTATTTGCTGCCCTGAAAGACAGAAAAGGCATGCTGTTTACTTCCGGAGGTGCTTTTTTCGGCCCCTTCCTGGGCGTTACGCTTTCCCTGGTTGCCGTTAAGTTTACCTCTGCCGGCATTGCTCAGACATTGATGTCATTAACCCCGGTGTTCATTCTTTTGCCTGCCGCTGTCATTTTCAAAGAGCGGGTGACCCTGCGCGAAATCGTTGGTGCGTTTGTGGCCGTTGGTGGTGTGGCTTTATTTTTTATTTAGTTCGTCTTTTCTTTTTTCAGGTCATCATTTGTGTATGTTTCCGTTAAAAATGGGGTTCTACTGCAAACTTAGTGGAAAACCAGGAATATCTAAAGCTAAAAAGTAATGAAGTCGGGAGCCGGAAGTCAGAAGTTGTGAATACTTCTTCCGACTCCGGTCTTCCGACTTGTAACCTATCGGTCATTACACAAAAGAATTAGGTAAACAGCCGGCTAATCACAACCCATTAAAATTGAATAATTTTGGCTGCGCTCGGCATAGCTCAAGCAAGCTTTGCTCTACAGACAACGCAAAACTCGGTTCCGGCTGCTGGTTAGGCTTTCCCTGATAGGATTGGTTACCTACAGGTTTCATATGCTTATAATTTATTTTCAACGGTCATAACCTGTCCCGATGACCTGTCGTGATGGAACCTCCATTTTTTCAAAGCCGTTGTTCAATCGCATTCTGGAGAATAATCATCGGCGTGTGTGTTAATGCTTTTCTCATGGAGGTTTCTAATGAAAAGTTTCAAAGAACACTGTCTGCCATTTGGCAGGAATGCTAAATCCCCTTTTCACGGGCTTAGCTTGGCGCAATCTGTCTATAATGTCCGAATGGTTTAGCCTCCAAAAATCACAAACCTGTACCGATGGATGACGGTAACACAAACACCAAATGTCAAAATGCACCATAATAAGGTGCTTCTAAAATAATAATTACCTGGCAAATTCACATACAGCATCATGAGCTTTAAAGGTCACCCTGCCTTTGTACAACCGTATGATTCAGGGGAAAATTTATCGTGCAATAATAAATCATTCATTGCTGCTGTGACTTTTTTGTTAAATTATGCGATTACAATCGTAAATTTAACGTTAATTTTATGATTTAACAAATAAAATTGCCTTTTTTATCTGAGGCATTGAATACAGCCAAGCCTACTTGCTAATTGTTAGGTTTCCAGTGATTTGGATTAATCGTATTGCACTTTTTGATTCTGACATTTTTCTGACCAAATAAAATCCCCTGTCTGTGATCAATGTTCCAACTGCAAAAATTCAACCCTGTAAGAAACATTATAACAGTGTTTTAAATAAACAAAAAAAAAAAACACCAATTTTATTTGGTTTTTGAACATATGTTCATTATATTTGTACCATATAAAACAAAATTAACAAATGTATAATTTTAAAAATGGAGGTTATTATGCCAATAGGAGATAAAACAGGACCAAACGGGCAAGGCCCGTTAACAGGACGCAGAATGGGATTCTGTACAGGAAACGATCAACCCGGAAACATGTCTGATGCTCCCGGCCGGGGCATGGGACGCGGGGGAGGTTTTGGCCGTGGCAGAGGTTTTGGCTCTGGCCAGGGCATGAATTACGGCCGTGGTTTAGGACGCGGAAGAGGCTACGCATGGAATGCCGGATATCAAAATCCGGCCATAGATAAAGAAGGTGAAGCCAACATGTTGAAAACTGAAGGTCAACGCTTAGAAAACGAGCTTAAGGCCATTAAAAAGCGTCTTGAAGAACTTGATAAATAATTTTCTGGTTACCAAACCATATCCTGAGTATTCAGGATAATCAGACGGCAGAAAGAAAAGGTATTTTCCATCCCTGATATTTCTTTCTGTCCGTCTTTTTTCGCATATTTGCCATAAAAATACAAGCTTATGCCAAGACGCAAACGCATGCGACGCATATCTCAACTCCCCGGTCACGAGGGGCTTCAAGCTGTCAGGTCACCAAAAGCCGGCAGCAGAAACCTGCCACCCGTGGTATTGCATATTGAAGAGTACGAAGCACTTAAGCTGATGGATTACGAGTTGTTGAACCAGGCAGATGCTGCCAAATATATGGATATTTCACGGCCTACGTTTACAAGAATATATGAATCGGCACGGCGGAAAATGGCACAAGTGCTTGTGGAAGGCAAAAGCTTGAATATCAGTGGCGGAAATTATGAAATGGACCAGGTATGGCATAAATGCATGGATTGTGGAACCCAGTTTTCTGACAATAAAGATATTATATGTCCGTTTTGCGGCAGCAGTCAAACAGAAATCATAAACAAGTAATAGCCGAATATGAAACGAATTGCAATTGCGTCTGAGGGTAAAGACATAAACGCCAACCTGGCATACAGGGCAGGGATGTGTCGCTGGTTTTGCATTTTACATCCGGATGGAAAAATCAGTTTCCTTGAAAACCCGGGTTACTTAGCAGATGCAGCATTCGGATTTCATGCGTTTAAATTTCTTGAATCTCAGAATGTAAATACAATTGTTGCCAGGTTTTTTGGGCCAAGGTTCCAGGAATTAAGCCGCGAAACAGGCATCAATCTTATTGTGCCGCCACCACATATATACAAAGTAAGAGGCATTATTGAATCATTTAACTCATAAAAATTAATTTATTATGCCAAATTATAATCGCAAAGGGCCTGAAAATGAAGGGCCACGCACAGGCCGTCAATTGGGGCGAAGCAATCCCGAAAACAAAGGCCTTAATGACGAAGAAATTGCTCGTAAAAACGCTGACCAGCCAAAACAACAGCAAGGCAGAGGCCGTAAAGACGGAAGCGGCAAAGAGCATACTGACAAAAGACATTTTAATTCCGTTAGACCAAAAAGGGGTAAACGCGGTCCAAACAGAAAACATCATTCGGACAAAGATGACAACAATGCAAATCAAGGCGGCCGGGGAAAAGGTACCGGAAGGGGAAGAGGACGAAGCCGGGGACGTGTTGCTGGAAGAGGATCAGGCCGTGATTGATGATATTCAATTTTTGTAATCTGTTTTTTTTGGCAGCGGAAAAATGGTTATTTTAAGGATAATTATCTCCGCCTTTGCCTGCTATATACCACCGGCGGACTGCCTAATGGAAACACTCTTAATACAGAAGGTCTGGTAAAATCCCGGTCAAAGCAGCCGCTTTTTCAATAATAAAACACACTCTCTTCTTCCCACACATTGCCCACAGCATCTGTCACCCTGATTTTCCAGTGGTGCCATTTGCCTTTTTCGATGCGTTCATCAAAACGGTAAAACAGGCGTTTGCGCTTTGGGTCATATTGCAACAACACCCATGCATTATCCACCCGGGCATCGTAAGTCTTTACCCCGGATAAATCATCACTGACACGGTAAGAAATCTCATTGTATCCTGACAAACGGACACTGTCCCGCATCCGGCTGCCATATAACCGTGGTGGCGTGCTGTCAACAGCAAAATAAAGATCACCTGCTTGCCTGGTTTGTATCCCAAAATACGGCCCGTGCCACTCCCCTGTGAGGCACCGTTCTGTTCCGTTCCTTTTGCACATGACAACCGTGTTTTTCCTGTAACATGATGGCACTGCGCTGCCGTCCAGGAAAATGCTTACCGGATTTAGAAACACATAATATGGATCCGAAAAACTCCAGCCCGTGTAATTTTCTTGTGCATCCAACCTGCTGTTTACCCGGATTACGGCAGGTCTGTACAATGCACCTTGCGGCACACTCAAAAACCCACCTTCAAAAGGGAAGTTAACAGCTTGTCCTGCCTCAAAGACTTCCGCATTTTCCGGTAAAACTTTCGTTTCATCTGTACCCGCCACCGTAAATGCAAATTCCGACCAGTTACCGGCAGCATCACGGGCTTTCAAAACAATGTTTTTTTCATCGCCCGGGTCCAAATGCACCACGCCATCGTTGTGTATGTGTTTAATTAAGTCCGTTTTATTGCCGGGCTCTCGAAAACAGCGCTGAACATGACATTTGCGGGTTTCCAGGTAATATGCATCAAACCAGGTGGTGGTATATTTCTGATTTGACCAGGCAAACGTATCAATCCTGCTGTGATAAAGCGTATCTTTATCAACCTTCATAATAAGTTCAATAATCCCATACCGGTTATGGGTGCCGTTCATTTTGTCAACAATATCAGCACCTATCCCCCATTTTCCTGGGGCAATCGTAATTTTCTTATTACACACATGGCCTGCATAGCGATAATCTGACCGCTGGGCTTCGGTTTTATGATGGGCATCAAGGTCATAAAACACAATCCCTTTGAACCGGGGCTGAATATCATCTCTGAAATACCAGAACTGTTGTGGGTCAATGCATTTTTCCGATGGCATTTTACGTATTTCAAAATGTAGGTGAGGTGCTGCCGATGCCCCACTATTACCGGAGTATCCTATGCACTCTCCTTTTTTATACATAAACAAACTGTCATGTAACACTGTATCCAATTCAAAAGACTTATTATGATATTGCATACTGCGAACAATGGCTTCTACATCCGGCAAAAATTGTTTCATGTGGGCATACACACTCAAACTAGAGTCAGGATGCAATAAATACAATGCTTTTCCATAACCATCTGCCTCCACTTTGATTCTGGACAACACAGCATCTTCAATGGCATACAATTCATGTCCTGTAACCCACCGGGTTTTTATATCTATCCCGGCATGAAAGTGCCCGCTTCGGGATTCACAAAAGCCCCCAGACATAACCATGGGAATTTTCATTGGCGGGTGATAATCAGGTGCCTGAGCTATGCTATAAAATGCAATGAAAAAAAGCCCAATGCTTAATATCACCATTTTTAACGCCGTATTGTTGACAATTTCTTTTAACATCGCTTCAAATATCTTTTAAATAAATGAAATTTCCATTATATTTGTGAAAAAATATACATGAATTATGACAGCAGAATTCAGGGAAATAATCAGTTCAATCAAAGAAAAGACAGCCCGTTTGCACGCTGCATATGAAGAAGAAAAACAAAAAAATTATGATTTGACAAACAAAATTGATGTTCTGGAGACCAAAAATTCCGAGCTTAACAATAAAATTATAAAATTTTCCCATGAACTGGAAACTATTAAGCTAACAAATACGTTAATAAATAAAGAGACGAAGGATGAGGCGAAAGGACAAATTAATATTTTAATACGGGACATAGACAACTGTATAGCTCTGATAAATAAAATGTAATTAACAATGCAAGACGAGTTGCGCATAGAAATACCAATAGCTCACCGCCCTTACAACATCAAAATAAAACGGGGGGACAGCAAATCGGAAGAAACACTTCGGAAAGCCGGTAAAATGGTGGACAATTCTGTGCAGCACTTTAAAAAACTTGGTATGAAAGATAAAGACAATCAGGATTACCTTGCATTAACAAGTTTAAATATTGCAGTTCAATTACTTGACGCACAGGAAAAGAATGAATTAAAGCCGCTAATGGAGGATTTGCGAGAATTAAACTTTACATTAAGTTCTTATTTATCAGAAGCATAACGTTCTTTAAATATAATATTAAGTTTTTGCCCGTATTGGTTCAATTAAGATTATGAGACTCAACACTATTTATATTGGAGCCAGGCTCATATTGCTGATGGCAGGCCTCAATCGTTGATTCTGTCAACGGTTTCGCTTCGGCGGACAGTGGACGTCAGATGTAGTGTGGCAGCTCCACCCATGTTAAAACAGGGGTCAATCTATAACTTATTGAACAATACGGGCATTTTTTTTATTTAGCAAAATAATTTAACATATATATTAACCTTTAAACAACAACAGTATGATACAATTTTTAATAACCGGTGTTGCATCTTTTATCATAGGGGGAGTAGCTTCCTTCTTTTTATGGAACAGCATCCTGAAGAAAAAGCGAAATAAAATCCTTGAGGAAGTAAAAGCTGAAGGTGAAGTCATAAAAAAAGATAAGATCCTTCAGGCTAAAGAAAAGTTTCTGCAATTAAAAAGTGAACATGAAAAATACATCAGTGAAAAAAATGCTAAAATTGCAGAAGGAGAAAACAGACTGAAGCAGAAAGAACAGACTTTATCCAAGAAGATAGAAGATATAAACCGCCAGCAAAAAGAAACAGAAGCGATTAAAAATAATCTGAACAAACAACTTGAACATGTGGAAATTAAAACACAGGAACTTGAAAAATTACACATTGAACAAATCAAACAACTGGAAACTGCCAGTGGCCTGAGTGCCGAAGAAGCCAAGCAGCAAATCATCAAATCTTTGAAAGACAAAGCCCAGACAGAGGCCATGTCGTACATCAATGAGATTATGGATGAAGCAAAAATGACGGCCAATAAAGAGGCTAAAAAGCTGGTGCTCGAAACGGCACAGCGTACAGCCACAGAAACAACAATAGAAAACGCAGTTTCTGTGTTCCACATCGAAAGTGATGAAATCAAAGGCCGCATCATCGGACGTGAAGGACGAAATATCCGGGCCATTGAATCAGCAACCGGCGTAGAGATCATTGTTGATGACACTCCGGAGTCCATCCTTTTGTCGGCTTTTGACCCCATCAGGCGCGAGATTGCCCGGTTGGCTCTCCACCAACTCATCATCGACGGGCGCATTCATCCTGCCCGCATCGAGGAAGTGGTAGCAAAAACAAAAAAACAACTCGAAGAAGAAATCATTGAAACCGGCAAGCGCACAACCATTGACCTCGGTATCCACGGATTGCATCCGGAGCTTGTACGCATGATTGGGCGTCTGAAATACCGCTCATCATACGGACAAAACCTGTTGCAGCATTCACGCGAGGTAGCTAATTTATCAGCCATCATGGCTTCGGAACTCGGACTCAACGCAAAAGTTGCAAAACGCGCCGGATTGCTTCATGATATCGGGAAAGTTCCTGAAGATGAACCTGAATTGCCTCACGCTGTTCTCGGAATGAAACTGGCAGAAAAATACAAGGAAAAACCTGAAATATGCAATGCCATCGGCGCTCATCACGATGAGATTGAAATGACTTCACTCATAGCACCTGTTGTGCAGGTTTGTGATGCTATATCAGGAGCACGCCCAGGTGCCAGAAGGGAAGTGGTGGCATCATACATCAAGCGACTGAAAGAACTCGAATCCCTCGCCCTTTCTTATCCGGGAGTGACCAAAACATACGCTATTCAGGCTGGTCGTGAACTCAGGGTCATTGTTGGCAGCGATAAAGTAACCGACGAAGATGCAAACCGGATAAGCAACGAGATCGCACAAAAAGTGCAGGATGAAATGACTTATCCCGGACAGGTGAAAGTGACCGTTATCAGGGAAACACGTTCTGTCAATTATGCCAAATAAAACACCTGAAATAGGTGGCTTATATGCTTTAATGTTTCATGCCGGAACTGATAATAAAGTGCCGGCATGAGGCATTAGATTAGTGTTAATTTAAATGTCAAAAAAAACGAACATACTGATAACAGGCGGTGCTGGGTTCATAGGAAGCCATGTGGTAGAATCATTGATTAAATTAAATTACCATGTTGTTATCATTGACAATTTTGATGACTTTTACAGCCCTGCCATTAAATTCAGAAACCTTGAAAATATCGTTGATCATCCACATATACAATTGATAGAGAAAGACATCAGGGAAATCCACAACATTGAATTATTAAAAAATGAAAATATTCATTGCATAGTCCATCTGGCATCCAAGCCAGGTGTACGGAATTCAATAACTGACCCCGCAACATTCAAAACCATCAACATTGACAGCACCCATGCTGTTATTGAATTTGCTAAAAATCAGAATATTAAAAAAATTGTTTTTGCTTCATCCAGTTCAGTGTACGGAAACCACCCTGAACAGCCGTGGGCTGAAAATATTGACAAGCTGAAACCACTAAGTCCTTATGCACAATATAAACTGGAATGCGAAGATGCCGGCAAAATATTTGCAGCAGAAAATAATAATCAGTTTTTGAGTTTGCGCTATTTTTCTGTTTACGGGCCAAGAATGAGACCGGACCTGGCCATGTACCGCTTTGCAGAAAAAATAATTGCCGGCCAGACCATTGAAGTATATGGCGACGGCACAAGCTACAGGGATTACACATACATCGACGATATCATTTCCGGCATCACCGCTTCCATTAATTATAACAAACACGGGTTTGATATCTTTAATCTGGCTTATGGTGAAAAAATTTCGTTGATCAACATGATATCAGCACTGGAGCAGGCCCTGGATAAAAAAGCCAAATGCAAGTTTTCACCGGAAATCAAAGAAGAGTCTTCAGGCACCTGGGCTGATATACGGAAAGCTAAAAACACCCTGAATTATCATCCAAAAACGGATTTCTCTGTTGGCATAAAAGCATTTTGCCAGTGGTATCAACAGAATCATTAATACGCTCATATAACTCTTTCTAAAAAACACTGTTATTTTATTGGTAAAACCTGACTTATTCGGGGAGAGCATTGCATTAAAT
>CAZTNS010000083.1:0-13603 GCA_964615585.1 uncultured Bacteroidales bacterium
TCATTCATTTATAAGTGTTTTTTAATTCAATAAACAATGTCATAACAAAAATTTTAATATTATGCGTAAATGTTTACTTTTTCTGTGGATACTTTTAGTTAGTATCTTTTTACTGAATTTTAGTGCTTTTTCAATGCCCGGCGGTGGGTACTCATTGGATTACCAGACTACCGGCAGTGATGCCTTCAGTCTGGAAATATCACTGGATAAATTTAACGTTCAGGCTGTAACCAAAGATGGTGTAACCTACTCTAACATCGTTTATCCGGGAAAGATTCGAACAAAAAAACAAGGGTGGGCATCCCTTCCCTATTTTGGCATCCCGGTACAATTACCAGACGCCAAAAATGTGGATGTACAGATCACTTCCATTCAGTATTCCGAAATTGAGTTGGATCACCCCCTGCTTCCATCACGGGGTGTAATATACAGAAATCAGGACCCCGACGAAATTCCGTATGAGATCGATCCTGCATCCGTTGTGGATGAGTTGTATCCTCAAAACATCCTGGAAACATCCGATCCGTACATCATTCGTAAAGTAAGGGGACAAAACATTTTCATCCACCCCTTTCAGTACAATGCTGTGCAACAAACTTTACGAGTTGCCACCAGCATTACAGTTGAAGTAAAAGAAAACGATGAAATTCCATACAATCCATTACCAAAAAACCTGGGACAAGTAAACGTTGAGATGGACCCCATCTATAAATCCATTTTTGTCAACTACACAAAAGACCAAACAAAATGGAGCGATGAAATAGGTGAATTTGGGGATATACTCGTGATTTATACTTCCGATTATTCCACAGCCATACAAGATTGGATTGAATGGAAACAACAAAAAGGGTATCATGTGGATGAACTACAGGTGACATCAGGCAGCAACGTTGTCAGCGATATTCAATCGGCATACGATAACAACAACAATTTACTGTATGTGTTGCTACTTGGAGATTGGGATGATATAAAATCAGATACCGGCCCGGATTCAGCACCTGTTGATCCTCAGGCCGGCTGCGTTGTCGGTACAGATGATCATCATGACATCATCATCGGGCGTTTTTCTGCAGCCTCAGCTACTGATGTAACAGCACAAGGCAATAAAGCCATTGTTTATGAACGCGATGCGACAACGGGGACCACATGGTACAAAAACGCACTGGGCATTGCCAGCGATGAAGGTGACGGCATGGGTGACGATAGCGAAGGTGATATAGCACATATAGACAACATTCATGATGGAAGATTATTGCCTACCACCTATACAACCTGCAATGAAGAATATGATCCCGGTGCTTCTGCAACCAATGTACAATCTTATATCAATAATGGTGTCAGTGTAATAAATTACACCGGGCATGGCATGCATGATTACTGGGCCACCAGTAGTTACAGCACCACAGAGGCATCTTCTGCCACAAACGGACCAATGTATTATTATGCCTTTTCCGTTGCCTGTATTGTCGGCGAATTTCATACAGGCGGCGATTGCCTTGCTGAAGCCATGGCCAAAAACCCCGACGGTGGTTCCGTGGCTACATGGATGGCAACCATCAACCAGCCCTGGCAACCTCCCATGCGCGGACAGGACTACGCCAATGACTTGCTGATCCAGGGATATGATTACAGCTCAGGTTATGGAAGTGGTACCAGCACCACTTACGGACGCACAACATTTGGGTCCATTACCTTCAATGCAGCAGAACTCATGGTAAATGAATCGGGAGGATCTGATGACTGGGATACCTATAAAACATGGACAATTTTTGGTGATCCTTCTTTACAGGTACGTACTGACGAACCCAAAGATATTACCATTACCAACCCAACGGTTACTCCAGGCACTTACGAGACCCAGATAACAGTGGGTGGAAGTGCGTTTGAAGGCGCCATTGTTTCACTCTGGCAATCCGGTTCTCAACCGGCCTCTGCTGTAACCGACGCATCAGGAAATGTTTCCATTGACCACAGTTTTACAGGCACAGTAAAACTCACAGTAACCGGTTTTAATTTGGCTACTTATTCTGAAGACCATACGGTGGAATCTCCTGATCCCCCTGTAGCGGATTTCTCAGCCGATCAGACAACCATTACTGAAGGGGAAACCGTCAACTTTACAGACCTTTCTACCAACTCCCCCACAAGCTGGAGCTGGGATTTTGGCGATGGTAACACTTCAACAGATCAAAACCCTGCACATCAATATTCCGCAGCAGGCACCTATACGGTTGAGCTTACAGCCACTAACGGAGCCGGATCAGATACGGAAACCAAAGTGGATTACATTACCGTTAATCCCATTACCGATCCCCCGGTAGCTGATTTTTCCGCAGATCAAACAAATATTAACGTTGGTGGCACGGTGAATTTTACAGATTTATCAACCAACATACCGGATAGTTGGAGCTGGACATTCAACGGCGGCGATCCGGGAGCAAGCACATCTCAAAATCCCTCTGTTACTTACGATGTCCCCGGCACTTATACAGTCGAACTCACAGCTACCAACAGTTATGGTAGTGATACTGAAACCAAAGTGGATTACATTACCGTTACAGCCGCTGGCTTTTCCATGGACTTTGAAGATTGTGCCGATTATTCCGCTGATTTTTCTCCGTGGTCTGTGTATGACGGCGACGGCCAGGATACCTATGGCAGCAGTGATTGTGATTTTCCCGGCGAAAACGATACCATGTCATTCATGGCATTCAATCCAACAGATGCAGGATTCGACGGAATCGCTAATGCCCACGGTGGTGTACGCGTCGGCATGTCAATTTGCCCTGACGATGGAAGTGAAAGCGATGACTGGCTGATATCAAATCAACTCAGCCTTGGAGATAATTCATCTTTCACGTTGTGGGCATTGAGTCCTAAACCCGGTACATGGGGGAATGATTCTTACGAAGTACTGGTTTCAACCGCTTCTGACGATCCGGCAGACTTTACCAATGATATTTCCGGCGGTGCCGTTGAGGCTCCCGACACATGGACAGAACATTTCTATGATTTATCGGCTTATGATAATCAGGACATTTATCTCGCTATTCATCATGTTTCTGCTGATAAATTTATGTTGTGGGTTGATGATATGGAAATTGATACAGAATGGTCAACGCCGTTAACAGCCGATTTTACAGCAGACAACACAACAGTTCCTGTAAACGGAACGGTGAATTTTACTGATCTTTCAACAGGTTCTCCCACAAGCTGGAGTTGGGATTTTGGCGATGGAGGTACTTCTACCAATGAAAATCCTGACCACACTTATACAACGACAGGAACTTATACAGTAGAACTAACTATTTCAGATGGTACAAACAACAACACAGAAACCAAAGTTGATTACATTACAGTTACTGAGGCTGCGCCTGTAGCAGATTTTACGGCGTCGCCAACCTATTCATGCGATGGCAATATTCAATTTACCGACGAATCATCAAATGCCGATACATGGGAATGGGATTTCGGTGATGGCAACACCTCTGCTGATCAAAACCCATTGCACACTTATGCATCAGACGGCATCTATACAGTGAGCCTTACGGTTACAAATGGCGCTGGTTCTGACACGCATACAGAAACAGATTTTATTACCGTTGAAATACCCGATGCTACCATAGATCCGGTGAGCGACCTTTGCGAAAACGATTCTCCCGTTACACTCACAGCAGCTACAAGTGGAGGCACCTGGAGCGGGACAGGTGTTTCTGCCGGGGAATTTGATCCGGCATCAGCAGGCTCCGGAAATCATACCATCACCTATGAAGTGACCATCGGGTCATGTACTGACAGCGATACTGAAATTATACATGTTGATGCCATGCCGGACGCTTCCATTGATCCGGTTGACGATCTGTGTGAAAACGATGATCCGGTTATCCTCACTGCTGCTACAGGTGGTGGAACATGGAGTGGTACAGCTGTGATCTCAGGTGAATTTTATCCCGCTTCTGCAGGCCCCGGCGATTATACCATTTCTTACGAAGTAACCAACGGCCAGTGTACAGCATCAGATGATATCAACATTCACGTAGATGCCATGCCGGAGATCACCATTGATCCTGTCAGCGAGCTTTGCGTTGGTGACAGTCCCGTAACCTTATCTGCAGCGCCCGCTGGTGGCTCATGGTCTGGCCCGGGCGTTACCGGTGACCAGTTTGATCCATCCTCAGCAGGAATTGGCACGCATACTGTTTACTATGAAGTGATAGATGGAGCATGCAGTGCCACTGATAATATTCAGATCACAGTTTCTGATTATTACGATGCCACTATTGATGCCGTCGCCGATCTTTGCGAAAGCGATGCCGCCATCACACTCACGGCTGCAGATGCAGGCGGTACATGGAGTGGCACAGGCATCACTGACCAGTCTGCCGGCACATTTGATCCGTCCGTGGCTGGTTCCGGCGACCACACCATTACGTATGAGATCACCGGAAGTTGCGGTGATTCCGATACCGAAATCATTCATGTAGATGCCATGCCGGATGCAAGCATTACAAACCCCGGTGCTTTCTGCCTGGTTGATCCTGAAACAAACCTCAGCGCTGCCACATCAGGTGGCACATGGAACGGCACAGGGATAACAGATTCGAACAATGGAACTTTTGACCCCGGGACTGCGGGCATAGGAACACATACAATAACATATGAAGTATCCAATGGCACATGTACCGCTACAGACCAAATAGACTTGTATGTTTCTGATGGATATGATGCCACCATTGACGCTGTTGGTGATTTGTGCGAAAGTGATGCACCCATTACACTCACGGCTGCTGATGGTGGTGGGACCTGGAGTGGTACAGGCATCACTGACCAATCTGCAGGCACTTTTGATCCTGCCGTAGCAGGTCCTGGCGACTTCCTTATCTCTTATACCATTGAAGGCTCATGTGGCGATTCTGATGACATTACGATCCACGTGGATGCCATGCCGGATATTAACATCACCAACATAGGCCCGTTCTGTGAAGGCGATGACCCCGTTAGTTTATCCGCTACACCGGCAGGTGGTACTTGGAGTGGGAACGGTATATCATCCGGAGAATTCTCCCCAACTTCAGCAGGAATTGGCACACATACAATCACGTATGAAGTTATAAACGGGACATGTACAGCCACTGAATCCATTGATGTTACCGTTTATGAACAACCCGATGCCACAATTGATGACCCCGGGCCACTTTGTGTTGGCGATGATCCTGTAACCCTTACCGCTGCCACATCAGGAGGAACGTGGTCAGGAGAAGGCGTTTCAGGCAACCAACTTGACCCTGCAGCTGCCGGCATGGGATACATCACCATTTCTTATGAAGTACAGGAAGGTTCCTGCTCCGACAGCGATGAAATTACTGTTATGGTTGGTGCCAGCCCTGTAGTGAATCTTGACATCACCAACGCTTCATCTGCAACGGCTTCCGATGGATCTGCAACAGCTAATCCTAGCGGTGGCCTCAGTCCGTATTCTTTCCAATGGTCAACAGGTGACACAGACAATTCTATTGAAGATGTTCCCGCCGGATTGTATTCATTAATAGTTACTGATGCAGCGGGTTGTGCTACAACCACTCCAGTTGAAATTGACTTTTTGGATGCTGTTACCGGGAATGATGTCAGCTTTGCTGTATATCCCAACCCTGCTGAAAATGCAATTTTCATTGAAATGAAAAACATGAATGCTCAGCAAATCAAACTGGTGAATACCCTTGGTCAATCCATTATCGTCAGAAACGTCCAGTCGGATATTGAAAAACTTGATGTCTCTGATATCAAACCAGGTGTTTACTTTCTGGAAATCAACACCAGCAAATCACAATACGTTGAAAAAGTATTCATTAACTAAATTTCAATGTGATTGAAATAAAAAAGACTGTCTTTTCGGGGCAGTCTTTTTTTTGTATGGCAAAATATCTTTGTACCCAATAACAGATTTTATTAATTTTGGGATAATCTTTTATATTGACATGATAAACAACAGGTATATCACTGCAATGACAAGCAATTTGCTGTTAATGCTCATTGTGCTATTTTTTATACAATGTTCGGGTCATTCTTCCGGCAATTCATCAGAGGCAAATTTGGATTCTAAAACTGATACCATGAAACAAACAGATTACACCCCAGGATATATTGAATTGCATAAGCAAAATGAATTAAAAAAGCGAGGTGATTCTTTGTGGGAAAGAATGGCGCAATGTGACCTTTGTCCGAGGCAATGTGGGGCTAACAGGCTGGAGGGAGAACGAGGCGAATGCAATGCCAACAGTGATCTTGAGATCGCATCGGTAGCACCACATTTCGGGGAAGAACCCGAACTTGTTGGCGAAAGCGGTTCCGGCACCATATTTTTAACCAATTGTGGCTTAAAATGCGTGTTTTGTATCAATGCAGACATAAGCCAGGAAGACCATGGCAGTATCTATTCTATTGACGAATTTGCACGTATGATGCTTGCCTTGCAGGATAAGGGGTGTCACAACATTAACCTGGTAACACCTTCACATTATTCACCGCACATTTTGCTGGCATTGGATAAAGCGGCTGAACAAGGGCTGCGAATTCCGCTTGTATATAATACCTGCGGATATGAAAAAACAAAAGTGCTTAAAGTACTTGACGGAGTGGTGGATATATATTTATCTGATTTTAAGTATGGATGTAACGAGCAAGCCGGACAATATTCACCCGGTGCATTTGATTATGTTGAATATGCACAAAAGGCACATTTGGAGATGTACCGGCAAACAGGTACCGCCACAATAGATCCTGAAACAGGGTTGATGCAAAAAGGCTTAATGATAAGACACCTGGTAATGCCCAATGATGCAGCATGTACTGAAAATATCATGGAATGGATTGCTGACAACCTGCCGGAAAATACCTATATTAATATTATGAGACAATACACTCCGGTATATCATGCAGGGGATTATCCGGAAATTGACCGGAGAATTACTCAAAAAGAGTACAAAAATGCTGTTCAATCAGCCAAAAGACATGGATTAATCAATATCAAAACTCAATAACAACATGTCTGGAAAAACACAACACAAAAACAAGCCTTCAATTAGCCCTGCTCACTCAATAGCAGTCGGTTAGTTTATTACATTAATTTTCAGGGTCTTTAGCATGTTTTTCAGATCACATTTAAACGGTTTAGAAAAATTTATTTCTGTTATCTTCGATTTTCGAGGCCTTTTTGATGGCGTCCAGCAACTCATACCCCACCCTGTTACTGAGCTGGGATTTTATACTTATTTGCTGCTGTGAATAATCATCTGTTGCAGGTGCTTCCGTTTTCTGAGTTACCACATACAGATACACCCCATTGTTTCCTTCTATGGGGCCATCCAGTTTGTGCGGTTCAATATTGGCAGCCCTGCCAATCAGTTTAGGTTCAATGCCAAGCCGTGGCACTGAAAACGAACCAAAACTTATGTTTTTAGCCGTATCAATCAGTTCTTCAAGGTTTCCGGCTATAACAGCAAGTTTATCACTATTTTTCATTGCTTTTTCAATGGTCCCAATAAGCATATCAGCTTTTTTCTTCTTCATCACTATTCTTTCAACGTCTTCCTGAACCTGCTCCAGAGGTGCTATTCCTTCATTCTGAATGCTTGTAAGTTTGGCAACCACAAATTTGTCACCTGATTCAAAAACTTCAGAAACATCACCTTTTTCAGCTCTGTATGTCCATTTTATAATCTCCCGCGGGTATTCAAGGCCACTGATGTCCCTGTCATTTTCCTTAATCCCGCTGGCAATCTTTTTCACAAGGTGTTTTTCCACAACAGCCTCATCAAAAGCTTTGGCAGTATTGTTATTGCTGGCAAATCGGCTGGCATCAGCGTATGTTTTCTGGTATGTATCGTTGGAGTAATCAATGTCTTTATTAACAATGGCAAGCTGTGCCTGCTTTGTTGATTCTGCTTGTTCTTCAATTTTAATCAAATGAACACCAAATTGTGACTCAACCACCTCAATATCTCCGGCTTCATTGTAAAAACATGCATCATTAAAAGCTTTTACCATTTGTCCTGGGCCAAACCATCCGAGGTCTCCGCCATTTTGGGCGGATTGATCGGTGCTGAACTGACTGGCCATTCTTTCAAAAGATGCCCCTGCTTCAATTTCCGATTTAAGGCTGTCAATTTTTGCATGAGCCTGTTCAAGTGTTGTTAAGCTATCAGGCTGTATTAAAATGTGTCGTGCTTTGACAGAATCGGGAATGGTTTCCACCCCGACAAGTTTAAATACCATGTAAGTGGAATCCGTTTTAATGATCTCCGAAATATAACCAGGTTCTTTTTCAAAAATGGATTCACCATAATCCCCGGGAATTTCTTCTGAAGTAAAATACTGTTGACGAACTATGTTATCCGAATGCATTTGTACAAATGCCCGGTTATCATCCGTATTGGCAAAACGGGTTTTGAGCTCGTTTAATTCTAAAACCAGTTTAGCACTGTCTTCTGCAGTGGGAATAATATCAAAGGACACGTATTCTATTTCCCGTGTACTTTCTTCATTTTCAAACATATATTCATGGTCATCATAATATGCTTGTAAATCGGCTTCCTTAATTTCAACGTCCTCGTCGGGTATGGATTTGTACATTTTCCCCATGTAAGCAAAATCTACTTTGGTGTTGGAGTTGAAGTATTCTTCTTTTGCCAGGGGTGTTGGCACATAAAATCCTTTTTTTAAAAGGGTTTCATATTTTGTATTGATGCGGTCACGTTCAATGCTTTCTTTGAAATAATCAGCAAATATTTTCATCCTTTGATCCTGGTCTGCCTGGCTAAAAAACTGCTTAACATAAGCTGTATCAATCTGACCGGTTTGAGGATCTGCAAAATTTTGCCGTATAATGGGATGAATATTGGAGCCCCATAATAAGTTTTCCATCTCATCCTGACTGACACCAATTCCCAGCTCATCAATGGTTTCAGCAAGTAAATACTCGTTCATTAATTGGTCCCACACAGTTGATCTGATTTCATTTATGGTTTCTGTGTCAAGTGAAGATTTTTGCTGAGCTTCTTTTGCAAATTTTGTAAGCTTATCAACTTCATTCTGATAAACATTGTACGGGATTTTTTCACCGTTTACTTTAGCAATATTTGTTTCCTGTTTGTTAACCAAGCCTTCAAATGTTGAAGGATCAACAATAAAAAGAAACAAGGCAACACCAACAAAAACAATAATTAAGACACCTGCTCTGTTCCGGATTTTTTGTAAAACTGCCATTATTTAAACGTTTAAAATTATGTATGAAAAATTTAATTTAAAATCAGGGCACGAATATAACAATTTTATAAGATTAAAAAAGCAGCTTTCCGAAAGCTTTTTATTATTTTCACAAACAAAAATTAAAATGAAAAGCCACGGGCATTTATGACATACGATATAGTTACAGACATAGGCAATACCAGAGCAAAGACGGGGGTTTTCGCGGGCGGCAATCTTGTCAAAACGCATACAGGTGATAAAACCTTTGATGATTTACCCGCCGATATCCTTGAAAAAAAATTCCGTTTTGGCATAACATCGCTGACTGCAAAGGCGACTTCTGAACAAACGCAGGCACTTCAACATTTATGCAGTGACATGATATACATGTCAACAAACATAGACATTCCCCTGCAGGTTTTACATCAGACACCGGAAACCTTAGGCAATGACAGGAAAGCAGCATGTGTTGGAGCTGCAGCGCTATATCCCGGGAAAAACCTGCTGGTGATTGATGCGGGGACAGCCATTACATACGATTTGGTAAGCGCATCAGGATGCATGGAGGGCGGTAACATTTCACCTGGGATGTCCATACGATTTAAGTCTTTGCACAATTATACAGGAAAATTACCGTTGCTTACACCAGAAAACATAAAAAACCTGCTGGGCAAAACAACAAGGCAATCAATCGTTAATGGTGTACAGTATGGTTTAATTAGCGAAGTCAAATGGTATATAGAGCAAATGACAAAAAATTACAAAGGGCTGATAACCGTAATGACAGGTGGTGATGCCGGATTTTTGGCTGATAATTTAAAAAAACCCATCTTTGTGCATTCGGACCTGGTGTTGTTTGGTCTGTACAGAATATTGATAAATTATGTTAAAACAAATTAAGCAACTGGGGATTATCCTGATTCTCACCTCAGTTATTTACAATGCTGAAGCGCAGGACAAAACAAGTTCACCTTATACAAGGTATGGGCTAGGTGACTTAATGACAAAAAACTTTGGCGACAGCAGGGCCATGGGTGGTACAGACCTTGCCTTACGTAATGGCAGCAAACTCTACCCGGCTAATGCTGCATCATACTCAAGCATTGATTCCCTGCATTTTGTAATGGAGTTCGGTATCAGCGCTTCTGCAAAAGAAATGAGTTCCGGAACGAATAACCTAAGTAAAATAACCACAGATTTCAATCTTGATTATCTGAGTTTTGGATTTCCGGTTACAAAATGGTGGGGAGCCGCGTTTGGACTGGTGCCCTATTCCAACGTTTCGTACAATGTCATCACATCTGATCAAAGCCTCGGGTACCCCCGCGATTATCATTATCAGGGTAACGGAGGTATCAACCAGGCATTTGTTGGCAGCAGTTTTAAGCCCATTGATAACTTGTCGTTCGGATTCAATCTTAATTATTTGTTCGGAAACATTCACCAGTTAAATGCTGTCAATTTTGCAGATTCAGCAGAATACGGCATGGTGGATATTACTGAAGAAAGAATATTGTATTTCAACAATTTCTATTTTTCCGGCGGTGTTCATTATGATTATGCTTTAGCGGAAGATCATCGTTTAACCCTGGGATTGGCTTGTGATATCAACTCAGTGCTCAACGTAAACAGGACGTATTTGGCTACCAGTGCACTCAGTTCAAAACCGGATGTGATTGCAGACACACTGGAATACAATTATAAAGAATCAGGAGAAATCAACCTGCCATTAAATATTGGTGGTGGCGCGGCATATCATTATAAAGATGTACTTACGCTCGCCACAGATTTCAGGTATCAAGACTGGACCAATGCTGCAATTTTCGGAGAACAGGACTCATTGGGGACCGGGCAGCGAATAAGCCTTGGAGTTGAATATGTGCCCGATGGCAAAAACGCCCCGATCATGAAATACCGGCGCAATATCCGTTACCGGATGGGCGCATTTTTTAACGATACTTACCTTGAATTCGACCAGGGAAATACAAAAGTCAATAACTTTGGCATAAGTTTTGGATTAGGGTTACCACTGAAACGTTCTAATACAACATTTAACATTTCACTTGAATTGGGACAACGAGGAAGCCTGAAAAACAATTTAGTGAAAGAAAATTATGCGGTATTGGGTGTTAATTTTAGTTTCGCAGATATTTGGTTCATTAAACATAAATATGAATAAACACATGAAAACAAAAGCTATTTTTATCTGGATTACATTGGTTTTAGCGGGGAATCTCGCGTTTGCACAAGAAGAAGAAAATAAATTTGGTGAAAACCCGGCTAAATGTCGCTCGCAATTATCAACTTATGACCAGTTTTACAAACAAGGAAGTTTTAAAGATGCCTATCCTGCATGGAGCTGGTGTTTTAAATATTGCCCTAAATCAACAAAGAACATTTACATTCAAGGGCCAAAGATTCTAGAACATATGATAGAAAGTTCAGAAGGCGATGAGAAAGAAGCCTATATAGATACCTTGTTGATGATATACGATAAGCGTACTGAACATTTCGGAGAGAAAGGTAAAAACCTTGGCCGTAAAGCCATCGCTATTATGGCTTATCGCCAGTCAAAAGCCATGAAAGCTTATGATTTATTTGCAGAAGCTGTAAAACTTGACAGTACAGAAGCAAGCAGCAATGTCTTGGGACGGTATTTTCAGCTTGCTACCGTGCTTGTAAAAAACGACCTGATCACACCGAATGAATTAATCCAACTTTACACAGACCTATCGCAATTATTTGAAGAAAAAATCAATGCCGGAGATAAAGGCTCCGAAAAAGCCAAAGAACAGATTGATCGTATGTTGATCAACACAGGTGTTCTTGACTGTGCTATGCTCGAAGATGTGTTCCGGCCAATATATGAAAAGAACATTGATAACAGGGAAATGCTCAAAACCATCCGTGTTATCATGGAAAAAGAAGATTGCTTCGATTCTGAACTGTTTTCCGAAGTATCAGAAAGAATGTATAAAATGGAGAAAACCGCAAATGCAGCTCATGCACTTGCTCAGTATTTTTTCAAAAAAAACAAATCCAAAAAAGCTGAACAGTATTATAAAGAAGCCATTGAATTACAGGAAGATAAAAGCAAGAAAGCCGATCTGTATTTTGAATTGGGACTGCTGTACTTTAATCAGATGGACCAATACAAAACAGCCAGAAGATATGCAAAAAAAGCCATTGAAGTTGATCCCAAACACGGCAGGTCATACAAACTCCTGGCTCAAATTTATGCATCTGTTGCCAGCGATTGCGGCGAAAATGAATTTGAACACATGACAGTTTATTGGGTAGTGGTGGATAAATTGATTATAGCCAAAACTGTATCACCCGAGTTGGCTGATGAAATCAATCCAATGATCTCCAAGTATTCCCAATATTTCCCTACAAAAGATGACGCCTTCTTCCGTGAAGTAATGGAAGGAGAATCATATACTTTGAACTGCTGGATTAATGAGACAACCACAGTCAGATTTAACGAATAAACTCAGGATAGACAAAAAGTGAACATAATACAGAATATACATAAACATAAAGCATGCTTTATCATCATTGTGGGAAGTGTGCTTTTGTTTTTTGCCTGTGAAAATGACATCAGTGAGGTAAAACAAATCACCTATGAAACGCAATTACCAACCATAAAAATCAATGATGTACATACAATGATTACAGATTCCGGAAACATAAGGGTTGTTTTGGATGCTCCTGTAATGCAAAGTTTTAAACCTGAAAAACAAGATGCCTCTCCCTATGATGAATACCCCGAAGGCCTGACGGTAAAATTTTATAACGAAGATACGATTGAATCTGTAATAAAGGCAGAATATGGCATTTATTATGCCAAGCAACAATTGTGGGAAGCAAAACGAAACGTTGTCGGAAAAAACCTCATTAAAGAAGAGCAAATCAATACTGAACAACTTTATTGGAACGTAAAAAACGAGAATATTTATACCAACAAATTTGTGCGGATAACCACCAAAGAAGAAATTTTTATCGGCACCGGCTTTGAATCCAACCAGGATTTTTCAAGCTGGACAATTAATAACCCCAAAGGATCTTTTGTTATCAATGAGAACGAACAGGAACCATCGTAAAAAACAACCATTTTTTCTGATTGTTATTGACTATTTGTGGCTCGGTATGTCCATATTTACTTTTGTAGCTGCCATGATAAAATTCAACCAGGGAGAACCCGGTAAAATGTACGCCTGGGTATATTTGATACTTTCCCTGCTTTGCCTGATGATCTTTTTTCTGAAAATCTACATGCGAAAGCAAAACAGAAGAAAGCGATAACCTAACCTGGCATAGCCAGAACCAAAAAGGAAATAATGAATACTGAACAAGGAAG
>CAZTNS010000084.1:0-13529 GCA_964615585.1 uncultured Bacteroidales bacterium
CATGTCCATTTTTAAGCAAACGGGAGTGAAAAATCAACAAATCTTAATGTGGGTGCATTGTATAATTGTTTATTTTTGACACAAACACAGATGTATGAAAAATATATTTTTTTTCTTATTCATAATGCTTTTGTTTATAGCCTGCAAAGATCAGGACAGCTCAATATCTGAAAAAACAACACCGGCGCAAACATCAGAATTTTTCTGGAAAGCTGACAGCTTGGGTGATATCTGCTTTGAGAATTCTGTCATGTTGTTGCCCATTGATTTTGAAAGCGAAAATGAATTTTCACAGAACCGTTATATCAGCTTTCATACAGGACACAATAAAAATCATATTTACGAGGGAACAGTTTCCGAAATTGTTAAAGCATCAGCAACAGACAGTACCGGAGAAATCGGATATTCAAGGTATGTTCTTAGTGGTAGTTGTGGCAGCATAGTGTTTAAGGCAGAGGCATTTGATGTGATGAAAAGACCAGTAGGTACTGCTGACAGCATAGTTGGTCAGATATCCCTGGATTTCTTTAAAGGAAAAACTGTCATGATAGATTTTAAAGAGAAATCATTGACATTGTATCATGATTTGACCCGGTCAGGTGTGTTCAATTTTCAGCCTTATGACATTTATCTGAATCATAAAATCATTCTTCCTGTAATCATAAATAATAAAAGGCAACGGTTTTTACTCAATCCCCAATCGGCTTTATTTGTGGTTTTCAATCCCGGAGAAGCCCCTGGCCCGGTATCCATAGGTAATAATACCTGGGATGTTCCTGATACACGGATGGTTAGTGATGCCAATCCTGATTTTGACGGGATAATGGGGTATGCTTTTCTGAAGGATAAAATTGTAATGGTCTGTCCGGAAAAGCAAGAAATCTGTATCTTAGATACAATCACGGAATAATGGCCATACTACATCATCGGGATAATCGGCAGTAAATGTCATTTTGTTTTTTCTGACAGGATGTAAAAACACAAGTTTTCCGGCATGCAAAGAAATACCGCCATCTGAGTTTGAACGTGGAAACCCGTATTTTAAATCTCCTTTTATCGGGCATCCGATGTAAGCCAACTGGCAGCGTATCTGATGATGTCTGCCGGTTAACAACCGGATTTGGAGTAGATGATAATTGTCTGATGATCCAACTGTTTTATACTCAAGCATGGCTTTTTTAGCTGCTTTATCGGATGCATCACAAACATAGGATTTGTTTTGCTTTTTATTTTTTTTTAGATAATGCTCCAGCTTGTCGTCAGATTGTGGTGGCATATTTTTTACCAGTGCATAATACAGTTTTTCTGTTTCCTGTTTCTTAAACTGGCTATTCAATCTTGACAGGGCTTTTCCCGTTTTGGCCAGTACCAATACACCGCTAACAGGTCTGTCAAGCCTGTGGATCAAACCCAGAAAGACATTCCCTGGTTTGTTGTATTTGTCTTTAAGATACGATTTGTACATGTCCAACACAGAACGATCGCCGGTTTTGTCCCCCTGAGATAAAATCCCGGCCGGTTTATTGATTACCAGGATATGGTTATCTTCATACATGATGTCTGGCAGAAATGTATCCTTTTGATGTTTGTGTTTATTAGTACTGTTCTTTTTCATTGGGAAAATCCATGTTTTTCACATCATCAATATACCGTGAAACAGCACCTGTAATTTCTGCAGACAGATCGTGATAACGGCGCAGAAAGCGTGGTGAAAATTCCTGTGTAATGCCAAGGATATCATGCAGGACAAGTACTTGCCCGTCAACGTTGGATCCTGCACCTATTCCAATGATAGGGATTTTAATCTCTTTTGCCAGTTGACACCCCAACCGGGCTGGGATTTTTTCCAGAACGACGGAAAAGCATCCGAGTTCTTCAAGCAGGTGAGCATCTTCAATGAGTTTTTCTGCTTCTTCCTCTTCTGTGGCACGAACAACATAAGTTCCAAACTTATGAATTGATTGCGGTGTAAGACCCAGATGCCCCATTATTGGTATGCCTGCTGATAAAATCCTTCGTATTGATTCTTCAACCTCAGCACCCCCTTCGATTTTTATGGCGGCAGCCCCTGTTTCTTTCATAATACGAATGGCAGATTTCAATGCCAGTTTTGAGTTTCCCTGATAGGTGCCAAACGGCATGTCAACAACAACCAGAGCACGGTTTACTGCCCTTACAACACTGGCTGCATGATATATCATATGATCAAGTGTGATGGGAAGGGTTGAGTCGAATCCTGCCATTACATTTGATGCGGAATCTCCTACGAGAATAACATCAATTTTCGATCTGTCTAATAACCGCGCCATAGAATAATCATAGGCAGTAAGCATTGCAATCTTTTCATTCTTGTTCTTCATTCCTTGCAAAACTTTTGTGGTTACCCGCCTGACATTTTTGTAGTGTGACATATTATTATTTTTCTAATTCAAATAATAAGCTTATTTTTGAAACGTTGATTGTACAAAATTGATAAATATTTTGAAATAACCCATTTTTAATGAATTATTTTACGTGGATTTGTTTTTTAATTGTAATCCTGATGTTTTTTACCTCCTGCGAAGAAGATGTTAATGTCAATGCTGATTGGGAAAATATCCCTGTGATTTATGCTTTGTTGAACCAAAATGATTCTGTCCATTATATAAAGGTGAACAAAACTTTTCTTGGTGATGCCTCAGCATATGAAATGTCTCAGATAAGTGATTCTTTGTTTTATGAGGATGCTGAAGTATATGTTAACCAGATAAGCAATGGAGAGGTTGTCAAACGTATGGACTTTATTGCTGTTGATACTATTTCTAAACCAGAAGGCTTATTTGCCAATGACCGGAATACCATATATGTTTACCTTGGGAATATAAGGGCTTTGAATAACAACGGAACACCATATACTTATGAGTTACACGTTATTGTTCCCTCAGCAAACAAACACTGTACAAGCACTATACAGTTGATCAACGGTGCACGCATAATAGATCCCACTCCCATTCGAGAAATTGCTCTGAACAGGTATGATATTGGTAAAGTAAATGCAAAATATGAAACCGGAGAAAATGGCATGCTCTATCAGATGGTATTTCGTTTTTATTATCTCGAAGTGTCAAATACTGGAGATACAAATAAAAACCTTCCCCCTGTAGAAATATACTGGCCTGTAACTACTGTGTCAGGTGATGATGAGCAGATATGGCTGGAGTTTCCTGTGGAAAAATTCTATGATATAATGTTAGATTCCATCAAGCAAAAAGAGAATGTTACCAGGTTGGTACGATATCCTAACTCTGTCTCATTTACTTTATATGCAGCAGATGAGAATTACCAGATTTATTCTTCTTTAAGTGAACCTTCTGATGGCGCAGTTCAGGAAAAACCTTTTTTTACCAATATCAATGAAGGGGTGGGTTTGTTTGCTGCCAGGTTTACTAAAACCGTGTATAATAAGGTATCCAATCCGACAATTAGCACTTTTGCCAATGACACACTAACAGAGCATCTCAATTTTGCTGATCTTGATAATCCTTATTATTTGTCAAAAAAGTGACGTAATGTCAGATTGATCTGTTTTTATATCCATAAATACAATTAAATCCTGCCAGAATTACCCTTTTTGTTTAGATAATCTTCGTGGCACAGTCATTGTTGATTGATGAACGAAATTTTATGTGAAATCAAAAATTAAATTAAATTAAATTAAATATTATGGGTAAAATAATTGGAATAGATTTAGGAACCACAAATTCATGTGTGGCTGTTATGGAAGGTAACGAACCGGTTATAATTCCAAATAGTGAAGGCAAACGCACCACACCATCATTGGTGGCTTTTGTTGAAAACGGAGAACGGAAAATTGGAGATCCTGCAAAACGGCAGGCAATCACAAATTCTGAAAAAACCATTGCATCCATAAAACGTTTCATGGGTGAAAAATACAGCAATCTGAAAAATGAAATTAAACGTGTTCCGTATAAAGTAGTAGATGGCGGTAATGATACATTGCGGGTACAAGTTGGTGATCGAAAATATACACCCCAGGAAATCTCGGCGATGATCCTTCAGAAAATGAAAAAAACCGCAGAAGATTATATCGGACAGGAAGTAACGGAAGCTGTTATTACAGTGCCTGCTTATTTCGATGATTCGCAACGACAGGCAACAAAAGAAGCCGGAGAAATTGCCGGGCTTGAAGTAAAACGTATCATAAATGAACCCACGGCTGCTTCATTGGCTTATGGACTTGACAAAAAAGAACAGGACATGAAAGTGGCTGTCTTTGACCTCGGAGGTGGTACATTTGATATTTCTATTCTTGAGCTTGGCGAAGGTGTGTTTGAAGTTAAATCAACCAATGGCGATACACATTTGGGTGGTGATGATTTTGACCAGAAAATCATAGAATGGCTGGTAGAAGAATTTAAAAAGGATGAAGGTGCAGATCTGAGTAAAGATCCAATGGCAATGCAGCGATTAAAAGAGGCTGCCGAAAAGGCGAAAATTGAACTTTCAAGTGCCAGTTCTACCGAAATTAACCTGCCATATATAATGCCGGTTGACGGGGTCCCAAAACACATGGTGAAAACCTTGAGCCGGGCAAAATTTGAACAACTTGTTGATTCATTGATAGAAGCAACCATTAAACCTTGTGAACATGCAATGAAAGATGCAGGTATATCCACCTCGGATATCAATCAGGTGTTGCTTGTAGGCGGATCAACAAGGATTCCTGCTATTCAGGAAAAAGTGAAAAAATTCTTCGGCAGAGAGCCCTCAAAAGGAGTCAATGCTGATGAAGTAGTAGCTCTTGGTGCAGCTATTCAGGGTGGTGTACTTACTGGTGATGTAAAAGATGTTCTTTTACTTGATGTGACCCCGCTTTCTCTTGGTATTGAAACCATGGGTGGTGTCATGACAAAACTCATTGAAGCAAATACCACCATCCCAACCAATAAATCGGAAACATTTACCACAGCTGCTGACAATCAGCCTTCTGTAGAAATCCATGTTCTGCAGGGAGAAAGACCAATGGCTAAAGACAACAAAACCATTGGACGGTTCCATCTGGATGGAATTCCCCCGGCACCACGTGGCGTTCCCCAAGTTGAGGTTAGCTTTGACATTGATGCCAATGGTATCCTCAATGTATCTGCAAAAGATAAAGGTACTGGCAAGGAACAAAGTATTCGAATTGAAGCTTCTACCGGATTATCCGAAGAAGAGATTAAACGGATGAAAGATGAAGCTGAAGCCAATGCTGAAAATGATAAAAAAGAAAAAGAAAGGATTGAAAAAATCAACCAAGCTGATCAACTCATCTTCCAAACTGAAAAACAACTCAAAGAAGTAGGCGATAAAATTCCTGAAGATAAGAAAAAGCCCATTGAAGATGCTTTGGGTAAACTAAAAGAAGCGCATAAAAACCAGGATGTTGAGACCATTGATAAGGCAATGGAAGAGTTGAATCAAGTATTCCAGGCTGCTTCACAAGACATATATAATGCGCAGAATGCTGGTCAACAACAGCAACAAACACAATCAGAACAAACCGGTGCTACAACTGATGAAGAAAAATCCAAATCCGGGGATGATTCTGATGACGATGTGACAGATGTTGATTTTGAGGAAGTCAAATAACATAAAGGTTTCAATATGAAAAAAAGCCGCATTTGCAGATGTGGCTTTTTTTTTACCCTTTGCCAGCTACAGGTAAATGCCTTAATGCTTTATAGATATCTCTGTAAAGGCAGTGGGAGAGGATAGACAGAATCAATTCGATACTCTTTGCCATGTTTTACTGCTATGGTTGGAAATAAAAGAATAATATGTTATCATTGTAATGCAAATAACAACCCATTATGCCTTATAAGTAAATGGGAGAAAACAGTGTCTCAATGTATGTATTCAAGTATAAATATATAACAGTTCTGTTGTTTGTGGCATTGGTAGTGATTGCAAAATCGGGTTTTTCACAGAACGGTGATTACTGGGTGTTTTTTAAAGATAAATCAGGCGTGGATTTTAATCCGGAGTCCTGGTTTTCTGAGAAAGCACTCGAACGCCGTCATATGCAGGGAATCGATATTTCAGAAACAGATAAGCCTTTGGTACCGGAGTATCTCAAAGCTGTGACGGGTATTGCAAGCGAAACATTGGGATGTAGCCGGTGGTTCAACGCTGCATACATCAAAGCAAATGACATACAGGTGAATAACATCAGGGAATTGCCGTTTGTCAATGCTGTTGAACCGGCTGTTGTGTGGGAGCAAAGTCCTTATGCCTCATCGGGTATGTTGTGGACAGATAATGAAGACTTGCGTTGCAAACAACTTGGTATGTTTTTTCCTGACATTTTGGAAGAAAAAGAACTCAATGGCAAAGGTGTACGAATTGCTGTATTGGATGGAGGGTTTCCAGGGGTAGATACACATCCTGCATTTGGTCATTTGCGCGAAAATGGTCAGATTATCAACGTACACGATTTTGTCAAAGATAAAGAAACCGTATTTCATGGCAGCAGGCATGGCACTATGGTGCTGAGTTGCATCGCCGGCAGGCACGATAACGATAATATGGGATTGGCACAAGATGCCCAATTTTTACTGGCACGTACCGAAAAGAATTTTGAACCGTACAAAGAAGAAATTTACTGGATGGAAGCTATGGAATGGGCTGATAAGGAAGGAGCAGACATCATTAATTCGTCCCTGGGATATACATATCACCGCTATTTTAAAAAAGCCATGGACGGGAAAACCAGCCTGGTGAGTAAAGCTGCCAATATGGCGGCATCCAAAGGCATTCTTGTTGTCAACGCTGCAGGAAATTCAGGTACTGATTCATGGCATGTGATAGGAACCCCCGCAGATGCCGACAGCATACTTTCTGTAGGTGGCGTTCACCCTGATGATCATTTACATATCAGTTTCAGTTCTTATGGCCCTACTGCTGACGGACGGTTAAAACCAAATGTGTGTGCCGCTGGAAAAGCATTTGTAGCCAATAAAATAGGATATACAACAACTTCAGGTACTTCTTTTGCTTCTCCGCTTACATGTGGCTTTGCTGCATGCGTAAAACAAGCTTTTCCCGAATACAGTGTCATGGAATTGATTGATGTTATTCAGAAATCGGCAAGTTTATACCCTTATTATGACTATGCTCACGGATATGGCATACCAAATGCTTATAAATTGTTTTCCGGCAACAAGCAGACAGACCCGACATTTGAACTTCTGGAAAACGACAACACTTACGCTGTGCATATTCCCGACAATGTTTTCAATGGTACCGGCATGCATAATTCAACGCATTTGTTTTATCATCTTGCCGGCAATGAGGGAAAACTTAAGTCTTACAAAGTGATAAAAGTGTACAACAATACACCCCTGGAAATCAGCAGAGATGAATTAAGAAATAAACTGCTAAGGATACATTACCTGGGTTACACATTAGAAAAACAATTTTGATATGATGAAACGCATATTATTTTTTTCAGCTTGGTTGTTAATCGTTATTTCAGGTGCATCAGCACAAACGATAGTCATTTCTGAAGATAATCCTGACAGGGTTTATGAAGAAACAGACTGGGGGCCGAACAAACAGCATTTTGGCTATTGGTTTGTCAATTATGGAATGCCGGTGCCCATAACAACAGACAATCATCTGAAAACACTGTCTTCAGGGCATTGGAATGCAGGTTATGCCTACAAAATCCGGATGTTTAGTTTTATGGACATTGCCGCAGAGTTGTCATACAGCAACTATTTTTATGCATTAAATAAAGATGCTCGGGAAAATGTAATATGGCCGGGCATAAGCTGGGATAAAATCAGGACAAAACAGAATGGGTTGAAAGCTTCGATGTTTTTTCGCCTGTACATGAACCCCAAACGGGGAAATTATTTTGGGACTTATATTGATGTGGGTGGTTTTGTTGATTATCACTTAAGTTCAGGCTGGGTTTACAAGTATAAAGATGATGAGGTAAAAAGGATGGAGCGCATTCGCCACGACGATGATTTTGAAACCTTTAGTTACGGGACGGTGTTTGCTATAGGGCGTGACCAGTTTTCTTTGTTTGTGCAATACAACTTACAAGATGTTATCACGGGGACAACCAGGTATCCTGACATGCCACATTTCATTGTTGGACTGAAACTCAATTTGTATTCTGCTTTTTAGGCTGTAATGGTAGTAAAAAGCGGAATACAGCGGTTTGTCAATTGAGGGGTTTTGGACACAAAGACACGAAGACACAAAGGAACAAGCCGGAACAGGTTTTGGCCACAAAGACACGAAGACACGAAGGATCGAACCGAAACGATGTTTGGCCACAAAGACACGAAGGCACGAAGGAACGAGCCGGACCGACGTTTGGCCACAAAGACACGAAGGCACGAAGGATCGAACCGAAACGATGTTTGGCCACAAAGACATGAAGGCACGAACCGGAACAAGTTTTGGCCACAAAGACACGAAGACACAAAGGGAGTATCTAAAATATTGTTAGTGCAACTTTGTGTTTTTGTGCCTACGTGGCGATTTCAATTTAGATCACCACAGAAAAATCCCTAAATATGGGGATGGTAAAATCCTGCTGTAATGCTAATTTTGTTTCCGGATCTCCGGTTGACCGGGATGGAAAATACGATATTATGAGGTTGTCGGAATTAAAACGTGGGCAAAAGGCTGTAGTATTAGGTGTATCAGGGAATTCTGAAATTTCACGACGCCTGATGGAAATGGGTTTTGTGCGTGGAAAAAAAGTCAAAAAAATCAAGAAAGCGCCATTTACCGAACCTGTGGAATATGAATTGGGGGATTTTAAAATCACATTGCGTAACAATGAAGCAGCCCTTGTAAGGATTGCTACAGAAAAACAACCCGATGAAAAAATTGAAGGAACGGAGGAGCCATTATGGTTTTCCGAAGAAATCTCCGATGATACAATCACCGAAAAAAAATCGTCTTTTGTCATTGCACTCGTAGGCAATCCCAATTGTGGTAAAACAAGTATTTTCAATCATGCCACCGGTGGCCGGGAACATGTGGCCAATTATTCCGGTGTCACAGTAGCTGCCAAAGAAGGCTGGCTCAAACTCAAAGGCGAAAAAGTAAAAATTGTTGATTTGCCGGGAACGTATTCCTTGTCAGGGCAGTCCCCTGATGAGCGTTTTGTTGCCGATTATATTATCAAACAAAAACCCGACCTCATCATCAATGTGCTGGATGCCAGCAACCTTGACAGGAACCTGTATTTAACTACTCAGCTCAAAGAAACAGGCATCAAAACCATGATTGCACTAAACATGTATGATGAGCTGAAAAACGCCAAAGCCAGCCTTGATATTCGGGAATTTGAAAAATACCTGGGTGTGCCGGTGGTGCCAACGGTCGGGAAAGAATCAAAAGGCGTGAGGCGATTGTTCATCCGTGCAGGGCAATATAACAAAGAGCCTGTATTCATGAGCCGTGCAGCGCAAATTATTTATTCTCCTGAAATAGAATATGCGCTGCAGCGTTTTACCGAAATGACACCTGATATTACACTATCCGACGATACATTTACTCCACGTTTTTTTGCTTTATCCGTGTTGGCTGATGAACCTTTCATATACACGATACCGTCAGTAAAAAAACACAAGTCTGAAATTTCCAGGATACGAAACCTTGTTTTCCGCGAACATTGTGAATTTAATGAAAGTGAAGTATCCAGGCGGATAGTGGAAAAACGTTATCGTTACATCGAAAGCATATTGAATAAAGTATATACCTCAGGAAACCGGAAAAAAGAAAACATAACGGCCAAAATTGACTCCGTATTGACCCATGAGAAATTCGGGTTGCCCATGTTTTTTGTGTTTGTCTGGCTGATGTTTTTTCTGACCTTTAGGTTGGGTGAATATCCCATGAACTGGATTGAAAATGGCATGGGAGCACTTGGTGGATGGGTAAACAATTCAATGCAAGAAGGCATGTTGTCTGATTTGATTGTGAATGGTATCATTGGAGGTGTAGGTGGAGTGCTGGTGTTTTTGCCAAGCATCATGATATTGTTTTTTATGATTTCGCTGATGGAAGACACAGGATACATGTCAAGATCGGCATTTTTGATGGATAAAGTGATGAATAAAGCCGGCTTGCATGGAAAATCATTTATCCCTTTGCTCATGGGATTTGGGTGCAATGTACCTGCGGTGATGGCTACACGTACCATTGAAAATCAGCGGGACAGGATCCTAACCATGATGGTTATTCCTTTCATGTCATGTTCTGCGCGTTTGCCTGTGTATGTGCTGATTATTTCTGCATTTTTCCCCGGCAATCAGTCCTTTATTCTGTTTACTGTTTACGGCATTGGTATTCTGGCTGCTTTTTCAACTTCGTATATCCTGAGCAAAACGGTTTTTTCCAAAACCCCAAGTCCTTTTATCATGGAAATGCCGCCATACAGAGTACCCGGGATTGTTCCTTTGTTAAAACATACATGGTTTAAATCCATGCATTTCATCAAAAAAATGGGAACCATTATATTCATGGCCTCAGTTATTGTATGGGCATTAGGGTATTTTCCACAGGATGAAGAAATTATTTCACATTATGATGAACAGATATCAGCCATTGAAGAACAGACAACCCCAACAACAACTGCAGATTCATTATCATCGGTGATTGAAAAAATGAAACAAACGCTGGAAAAAGAGAAACAGGCAGAACTGCTTTCCAATTCATACATCAGTAAATTTGGGAAAACCATTCAACCTGTTTTTGCTCCCATAGGCTTTGATTGGAAAATGTCGGTGAGCATCCTCACGGGCGTGATGGCTAAGGAAGTGGTTGTCAGTACGATGGCCGTGCTTTATCAATCGGGAGAAAGTGAACAGAGCGATGGGAAAAAGTCTGGATTGGTGGAAAGCCTGCGGGCTGAGAGTGCCAAAAACCAAACCTCCAGGCTCACATATTTTGCATTTCTGGTGTTTATTCTTTTGTATTTCCCGTGTTTTGGGACCATTGCTGCCATGTGGCGTGAAATTAAAAATCCGGGATGGATGATTTTCGTGGTATTGTTTCCTCTGCTGTTTGCCTGGGTATTGAGTTTCCTGATAGTAACAGTGGGTGGTTTATTTTGAATTTTCCAATTCGCTGAATGGAATATCTATGTTAAAATATACGGCTTTCTTATTGCTTGTGCTGTCAGTTACATCAATGACATCATAATAATGGCCGTTTTTGGTAATGAGTTTTTGGGAATGTATTTCCATGTTGAGGTACTCAAGAACGCGGTATTCTTCACTGATGTTGATGATGATGTAAGCCGACTCTGCTGATTTTCCGTTACCGGATTGGAGTATGGATTTGATGAGTTGATTGTAATATAAACTATGCAACTGAGCCATTTTGGAATTTCCGGTTTCTTGCCATGCCACATAAGCATAGAAATGAAAAATCGGAACATGAAACAATTTGTGATACACTGTTTTTACCACTTCGGAAGCCACGGTATATTCTTCGTTATCCAGTAATCCCTTTATTTTTTGTAAGGGTTCGTTTTCGGTGTAGGGTTGGTAATCGGATGTTCTGGAATATGCCATCCTCAGAGCTTCATAATCAGCATTCTTTGGGTGATTCATGGCAGAATCAAGTTGCCGGGAATACAGTTTTGATGCCTCTGATTCGGATAACTTGAGGACAGGGTGTAAGGTTTTCAGTTCAATCTCATGGGGTTCGGGAGATGTTCTGAATACGCTACAGGACGTGAAAAATCCTGTAAATACTAAAATGGACAACAGTACAGTGTGTTTTTTCATCCGGCAATAAATTACTTAACAGGTAAACGGGTATGATGCAAAAATGTTTAAAAAAAGCAGTCAGAAAGATGCTGGCAGCTTTGTTGTGATATTAATGCTGTTATTACCTTAAGGGGCCCTCTATTGATTCTTTTCTTTTCAAGAAAAAACATAGGGCGTCATAGTTGAATTGACATGATACGAAGTTTACAGTAGAACCAAATTTATCAAAGGATAGGATAACACAGTTAGCACATTTATTACAGGGTTTATTGCACAGAAGAAAGCATGGAAGATATCCCTTTGGATATGAGTATGGAGGAATTTGGAATATATTTCCTGAAAATAAAGGCTGAAGAAGGTACCTGCCTGAAAAGATGAACTGTCTCTTACACCTTAGCAGTATGATAAAAAAAACAAACCCGCACATCAAAAATGGCATGCGGGTTTTATTCGTGGTGATTGATTTTCTGTTATACCGGTTATTCAATATTAGCCTGAGCCGCAGACAGCCTGGCAATGGGCACACGGAAAGGCGAACATGAAACGTAATCCATACCGGCCCTGTGACAGAATTTCACAGAAGACGGTTCCCCACCATGTTCTCCACATATCCCAATTTTAAGCTCAGGTTTTGTTTCACGTCCTTTTTTGATGCCCATTTCTACCAGTTGTCCAACACCCTCCTGATCAAGTACCTGGAAAGGATCGTGCTTTAATATGCCTTTTTCGATGTAAATGGGCAGGAATTTTCCGGCATCATCACGACTATAGCCAAATGTCATCTGTGTAAGGTCGTTTGTTCCGAAAGAGAAAAATTCTGCAGATTGGGCAATTTTATCTGCCGTGAGTGCAGCCCGGGGAATTTCAATCATGGTTCCCACAAGGTGATCAATTTTATCGTTTCTTTCTTCAAAAACTGCATTTATTGTATCCCTGACAATATTTTCCTGCATTTTCATTTCCTGAAGGTTTCCTGTGAGCGGAACCATAATTTCAGGAATGGCTTTGATGCCTTTTTTCTTCAGGTTCAGAGCTGCTTCGATTATAGCCCTGGTTTGCATTTCAGTGATTTCGGGATAGGTATTTCCAAGGCGGCATCCACGATGACCAAGCATGGGATTTGTTTCACTGAGTTCTTCCACTTTTGCTTTGACCTCATCTGCTGAAATTCCCATTTCTTTGGCCATTTCTTCCTGATTTTTTTCATCGTGAGGAACAAATTCATGAAGTGGCGGGTCCAGCAGGCGGATAGTTACAGGCAGGTCTTGCATGGCTTCGAAAATGCCTTCAAAATCTTCGCGCTGATAAGGCAGTATTTTGTGCAGTGCTTTGCGGCGTCCTTCTTCATCGCTTGCCAGGATCATTTCACGAACTGCTTTTATGCGGCCACCTTCAAAAAACATGTGTTCTGTACGGCACAGGCCAATTCCCTGTGCACCAAAATCGCGGGCAGCTTTTGCGTCAGCTGGTGTGTCAGCATTGGTACGCACATGCATTTTAGTGTATTTATCAGCCAAATCCATCAGCTTCCCAAAATTACCGCTGAGTTCGGGTTTTTTGGTTGGTATTTTTCCGTCATACACATCACCGGTAGTGCCATTAAGTGAAATCCAGTCACCTTCTTTGTAAGTTTTATCCTCGATGGTAAGTGTACGTTTTTTGTAATTGATTTTTATGCTCCCTGCACCTGAAATACAGCATTTTCCCATACCACGGGCAACCACCGCTGCATGAGAAGTCATG
>CAZTNS010000085.1:0-13475 GCA_964615585.1 uncultured Bacteroidales bacterium
GGAAGAAGTATTCATAACTCCTGACTTCCGACTCCCGACTCCCGACAACATTACACCTAACTTTTTACCTTTAGATATTTTTGGTTTTCCACTAAGTTTGCAGTAGAACCTCCTAAACTAATTGCTTGTCGAAGGGTGCTTCAACTCCGACAGCTATCGGAGCCGGGTGTAGCCAGAATTATTCAAAACAGAATATATAACGATTGATTAGTGACAAAAATATTTCATCTATTTTTTATTTTCAAATCTAAAACGTATCTTTGCAGCCCTAAAAAATTAGTATTCATTAAATAAACATTATTTATGCCGGTAAAGATAAGATTAGCAAGGCATGGTAGAAAACGGATTCCTTTCTATCATATCGTAGTTGCAGATGGCAGGGCGCCACGGGATGGTAAAAACATCGAGCGGATTGGTACATTCAATCCGACAGATCAGCCTGCCACAGTTGAATTGGATTTTGACAGGGCCCTGTACTGGGTTCAGAAAGGGGCGAGCCCTTCGGATACCTGTCGTTCCATTTTATCTGAAAAAGGCGTTTTGATGAAAAAACATCTGCTTGATGGTGTCAGAAAAGGTGCTTTCGACGAAGCTGAAGCCGAAAAACGGTTTGAAGCCTGGATGAAAGACAAAGAGTTGAAAACGAAGGCCGAACATGACAAAATCAGGGAAGCTAAAGAAAGTACCCAAAAAGAACGGTTTGAGGAAGAAAAGAAAGTGCGTGAAGCTAAAGAAGCTGCCATAAAGGAACAGATGGAAAAAGAAGAAGCTAAACGCAAAGAAGAAGAAGAAGAAAAACAAAAAGCTGAGGCTGAAGCAAAACAAGAGGAAAAGAAAGAAGCAAAGGCAGACGTGAAACCTGAGGAGAAACCTGAAGACAAACCCGAATCAAAACCTAAGGAAGAAAAGAAGGCGGATAAATCTGAACCCAAAGCGGAAGAAAAAACAGCTAAAGAAGAGGATAAAAAAGAAAATAAATAAAGGTGTTAGGGTTTAGGGTTTAGGTCATGCAAAAACTAAAACCCAACCCTTGAAACCTAAACACTACCCCCTTATTTTTAACCTTATGCCTCATGTTTAACGCTGATGATTTTGTTCGCATTGGTTTTGTAAAAAAAACATTCGGGTACAAAGGTGCCCTGATGCTGGACATCAAAGACCAAACAACATGTGATTTAATTGATGTAACTGAACCGGTGTTCCTGAAATTGCACGGAACGCTGGTTCCTTTTTTTGTGTCAGGCATTCAGGGGGGAGGTGACAATCCGGTAGTGAGTTTTGACAGTATAATATCAAAAGAACAGGCAAAAACCTTCATCAATGTTGAGTGTTACCTGCCTGCAGCTTTATTTGATAACAAAGAAATGTCCCCCGATATACACCCCGGGATGCTTGTTGGATTTGTGCTTAAAGATGAACCTTCAGGCATGTCCGGTAAAATCACCCATTTTATTGACAACCCAAACAACCCCTTGTTTGAAGTCCGTTTTACAACCGGGGATGTCCTTTTACCCTGCCATGAAGATATGATATTGAACATTGACCATAAAAAGAAAACCATCACTGCAGCATATCCGGAGGGGTTGATAAAGTGAATTGTGTTAGCCAACCCTTCAATTTCTCCACTTATTATAATAATGATAATTCAAAGTAATGGTTTAAAAAACACAGTGAAAATATCAAAAACCATGCACTTATATTGGGATGACAGTGGGGATGAGCAATTCCACTATTGTTTATTGTTCCCCGTTTATATCAAGCGTTTCATAGATTGAGTTACGGCTTTTAAATTCCGGGACAATGGATTTCATTTTCTTTACGATTTCCATATCAGAAGCTTTGAAAGGCATCTTCACAAGGGAATCTATCTCTGTATTGATATGCTCAAAATCGTATGTTCTGACCTTGGCGATCATAATCTGGTCATGGTAGGTAGGGCTTGTGTTTTCTCTGGTAGCCAGCAATTCTTCATAAAGCTTTTCTCCCGGCCGTAGTCCGGTAAAAACCATTTGTATGTCTTTTCCAAGTTCCAGCCCGGACAGTTTAATCATGCGTTTTGCCAGATTGATAATCTTGATGCTTTTGCCCATATCAAAAATGAATATTTCACCTCCTTTTCCCATCGAACCGGCTTCCAAAACAAGCTGGCATGCTTCCGGGATGGTCATAAAATACCGTGTTACTTCAGGATGTGTAACGGTGATGGGGCCACCGTTTTCAATTTGTTTTTTAAAGCGGGGAATTACCGATCCGTTTGATCCCAGTACATTACCAAATCTGGTGGTAATAAACAGGGGATGTTCTTGTTGAAAATTGAGCGACTGGGTATATATTTCTGCAATCCGCTTGCTGGCTCCCATAACGTTGGTAGGATTCACGGCTTTATCGGTGGAAACCATGACAAACCTATTTACTTTGTATTTTACAGCGGCATTGGCTGCAATTCTGGTCCCCAACACATTGGTTCTTATTGCTTCAGAAGGATTGTGTTCCATTATCGGCACATGTTTGTAAGCTGCAGCATGATAAACAAATTCCGGGTGGTAAGTTTCAAATACATGATTCACTTGCTTTTCGTTGGTGATATCCCCAATGATGGTTTTGTATCTGGTGAAATTAAGTTGTTCACACAATTCCAGCTCCAGGTCGTACATAGGACTTTCAGCCTGGTCGAACAGCAGGATCATTTTGGGTTTAAATCTTGTAATTTGGCGCATGATCTCACTGCCGATACTACCGGCCGCCCCTGTAATCAAAACCACTTTATTTGCAAGTTGACTTTGGATTTGTTTTTTATCAAGTTGTATGGCAGGCCTTTCAAGTAGATCTTCAATTCTGATTTCTTTAATTTGCCGGAATGTGAGTTCGCCGTTGATCCAATGAGTAACTTCGGGGATGGTGAGGGTTTTTACACCCAGGTCAAGGCAGATGTCTATGACTTCTTGCTTGTATTGAACAGGGATTTTTTTGTTGGCGATGATCAGGGTTTGAACAGATTGGCGTGTAATCAGTTCTTCAAGGTCTTCAATCCTGTACACTTTGATGTCTTCAATTTTGTTGCCTATAACATGCTCATCGTAATCAATAAATCCGATTACATTGTTTTTTGATTCAATATCACGTTCAATGGCACGTTTTGTGGTTAGACTTGTTTCATCACTCCCTAAAATGACAACATTCCTGCGTTCTTTGCGTGGGTTTTGAAATTCAAAAAAGAGACTTTTAACCACAAGCCTGAAAAAGATCATCCCCAATACCGTTATGAAAAAATCTATGATCACCACCGATGTGGGAATGATGTATGTTTCCAGAATTTGGAACGCAACGATATTGAGAAGAATCAGTAAAGCACTACCTAACAGCAACACAACAAACAAACGCTGAACATCTTTTGTGTTGGTATATCTGACAAGCCCGATATAGGTTTTGCTGATGGCAAAACTGATGGCTCTGACAAACAACACAAGAGGAATGATAATCCCAAGCACTTCGAGATTGGCTTTTGGTATCTCAAAATTGAACCTGAGGTGATAAGCAAACACAATAGAAAACAGGCATATACACAGGTCAATGGCAAAAATGACCCACCTTGGAGTTACCGATCTCAGAAAATGCATGTTCATAGCTTAAAATTACAAATAAAAATTTTGAATGGCCTATTTCCTTAAAAAAATAATTTCGCCGTCCTGTTTTATTCTGATGATGGCTGATCGTTTCCGGCAGTACTCATCCCTATGTGATTTACAAACATAATCAACCCTGGATTTTAGTGTGTCAGAGATATCTTCAAAACTCTTTGCAGAGGGAACACCTGCGATATTTGCCGAGGTGGAAACTATAGGTTTTCTAAAGCGTCGGATCAATTCAGCAATCGATTTCTTTTTCACAAGGCGGATGGCAATGCTTCCGTCCTGACTGATAAGGTTGTGAGGCAGGCTTTTGGCTTTGTCGAAAACCACTGTTAAAGGTTCATTGCTTAGTTCAATGACATCAAGGGCTACTTTCGGAGGTCTATCCACATAAGACATTATTTGGTTGATGTTTTCCAACAGGATGATCATGGGTTTATTTTGGTCTCTTTGTTTTAAGGTGTACAATCTATCAACGGCTTCAGGGTTTGTCGCATCACATCCCAAACCCCAGATGGTATCAGTGGGATACAAAATGGTGCCTCCTTGATGCAGCGTTGTTAAACAACCTTTTAAATCTTGTTTTTCCATATCAGGTTTACTTATTGTATTAAAGATTTATAAAGATTCATCAGTTGAACTGTAATCTTGTCCTGCCTGAATTTTTCAACGTGTTTATAACCTTTTTCAATCATTTCACGTGATTTTTTCTCATCATTCAGCACCTCAACAACAGCTTTGCCGATCTCTTCAGGATAATTGGGATTAATATAAATAGCAGCATCTCCGCCTGCTTCAATAAAGCATCCGAATTTATTCGTTATCACAGGTATGCCTGAGTTCATAGCTTCAAGTATAGGAATGCCAAAACCTTCAAAAATGGAAGGATAAATAAACAAGCGTGCTGATTGATATATGGCAGGCAGATCATGACTGGGAATATTATGCAGGAAATACACCATGTTCTCCATGTGGTGTTTCTTTATATAGTGGTGCAGTTCTTTAAAATAAGGTGTAGATTTACCAACAAACACCAATGGATAATCAATTTTGTGGGTGGTTATTCCCTCCAGTATTTTTAATGCATTTTTGCGCTTTTCCAGAGTCCCTACACTCAGAATATACTGCTCCGGAATCTTGTGTTTTTTTATTACTTCTGCCTTTTTTGAGTCCGGTACTTTATCATAAAACATGGGATTACATCCCTGGTGAATAACCTCAATATCCTCTTCCCTGGTATGAAAAAATGACATAAGGTCCTCCTTTGTCTGATGCGACATGGCTATGATTTTATCTGCAGCCAGACTAGCTTCAAAGAATTTCTGCTGATAAATATCCCGGTCCACAGAATTATACAATTCCGGGTACCGCAAAAAAATGAGATCATGGATGCTGACCACCTTTTTTATTTCTGCCTGAATGATGTTGGCCGGAAGTTCATTGCTGAGGCCGTGATAAATATCCAGTTTGTCTCTTGTTAATTGCTTTCCCAGGCTAATGCTTCTCCAGTAAGATTGGGATATTCTGCTAAAACCTGATGGTTTAATCACATGCAGGTTGCTTTTGTCCGCGGGTAAAAAAGGCAATGGATTTTTCTTATTGGGTGTGTACAGAAAATAGTCATGTTCGGGATAATATTTATAAAGTGATAAAATGGTATCCCTGCTGTAATTTCCCAACCCACTGTTGTTATAGAATGCTCGTTTTGCATCAAATCCAATTCGCATTGTTGTTGTCTTTTTATTCCGAACAAATATAGTGAAAACATAATGAATAAAACACCATTTATCCGGCAGGTGAATACACAATAAGAGAAATGTGTAAGTGTTGGTTATACAGAAATATGAGGTGATGTATGAGATGCATCAACAATTTCCCTGTATTTAAAAAACACCTTTTTAAAATCTTCCCATGCTTCTTTTTTGCGGGCAGGAGTACGAAGCAGAGCAGAAGGATGAAAGGTGGGCATAACAATTCGTCCGTTCCATTCTATCCACTTGCCCCTCATTTGCGTGATCTTTGCATCCGGATCAATTAAGCCTTTTAATGCGGTGCCTCCCAGCAAAATGACAATGGGCGGATCGATCATGTCAATTTGTTTCATCAGGTATGGCAGGCAGGCTTCTTTTTCGTCCGGTTTGGGCGTCCTGTTTTCAGGTGGTCTGCATTTTACAATGTTCCCGATAAATACGTGTTTTTCCCGGGAAAAGTTGCATGCAGTGAGTATTTTATCAAGCAATTGACCTGATCTGCCAACAAAAGGGAGGCCTTTTTTGTCTTCGTCTGCCCCGGGGCCTTCGCCTATGATGACAATTTTGGCGTCAGGCGGCCCTTGTCCAAATACAGGTTTGTTTCGTGTTTTCGAAAGCCTGCATTTGGTGCATTCCAGCACTTCTATTTCAAAATCAGCCCATTCAAAAATGTCCATAGTGGATAATTTTCATGCTAAATTAAAAAAAGATTAGCAGAAGCCACATAAAATATGTTAATTTGTTCAAACATGCAACCATTTAGCTTGTTGTATTATCTGTTAACCAAGCCTTAATGCAAAACCTGGAAAAAATAATTGAAGGCTGTAAAAAAATGCAAAGGAAGCCCCAAAAGGCGCTTTATGATATGTATTCACCAATATTATACGGTATGGCGCTGAGGTATGCTTCACATGCATCAGAAGCGGAAGATATGTTGCAGGAGGCCTTCATCAGTATTTTCCAGAACATCAGTCAGTATAAAGGCACAGGTTCTTTTGAAGGCTGGATGAAAAGAATACTGATCAATGCTTCCATCGGTTATATCCGTAAGTATAAGAAGCAGCAGTTTGATGAATTTGATGGGATCAGGGAGGTAAAAATAAAGGATTTTGAATTTGGTGATGTTGATTTTTCAAATGAGGAGTTGCTGAAAGCAATTAATAGTTTGCCAGAAGGATTCAGATTGATTTTTAACCTGTATGCCATTGAAGGATATAAACACAGAGAGATTGCTGATATACTGGGAATTAATATAGGAACATCAAAATCCCAGTATTCCAGAGCAAGGGCTGTTTTAAAATCAAAGCTGATAAAACTTAAACAAGAATCGAAAGTGAAAGAATAACACATGACAGGAAAGCATAAACATATCGAAGATGTTTTCAGGGAGACCTTTGAAAATCATGCTGTAAAACCACCAAAGTCAGCATGGGCCGGTATGAGAACCTCTCTTGATAACCTTCGTCTTGAGCATCTTTCCAAAAGTCAGCTCAGCAACGTCAGTATGCATCCTTCAGCCAGTTTGTGGACACGAATTGCCACCAGGGTTTGGTGGAAGCAATTCCTGCGTTTCAACCCGGCACGAATCAATATTTATTATGCCGGCATGGCCATAATTGGTGGAAGTACAGCCATTGTCAGTCTTACCAATACAGAATCCGGCACCGCCGTTTCTGAAAACACTTTTTCTGTTGAGGAATCATTTTACGTTGAAAAAACAAATCTGCTTCATCCTGAAAAACTGGAAGAAAAGAAGCAAAATGCAGATTTTATGGCATTACGGCCTGAAGTAGAAGGGCATGAGTCTGAATCAACCGAAAAGCAAATTGCTTCGGTATCACCATCAACAAACAAATCAGAAGGATTAAAAAACAACATTGTCGAATCATCCGGCCATGGTCAGGTTGTATCAGATGCGGAAACAGGAACAGTTATAAATGACACCGGTACCCCGGAACAGTCGCATGTGGCTGACAATTCTGCAACGCAGGAAAAATCTGCAGATGTTATGTCATCAATGACAGTGAATGATGAACAAAAAAGAGAAGCAGAAGCCATATCTCTTGTTAAACTTCCTTCAAGATGGAGTTTGCTTGTTCCGGTTGGATATGCCTTGCCGGCCAACAACCTGGGGGAGATTGATGCAAGGCCGGATACCATTGCTTATGATTTTGCCGGAGAACCCATTGTGAAAGACATCAATTTCTTTGAACAGGGATGGTATAGCGGGGTAAATTTATTTACACAAGACATCGCTTTTCTTAACAATGAGGTAAAAGAAGTATATGAGCAGAATAAGCACCATAGTGATTTTTCCTATCGTTTTGGTTTGCGTATTAACATGGTAAGGAATTATTTTATGATGCAGACGGGTATATATTTCAGCAGCATCAACAACGTGTTTGAACATACACAAAAACTGACCCTCATTGAAGACGATATTGATGGCCGGGTAATCTGGCCATACGAAAGTGATACCATCTATCATAACACAACACATAAATACCACAATACCTACAGCTATTTTGAAGTGCCTGTGCTTGCAGGATTGCATCTGGAAGGGATTAATTTTGCAACTAATATCAAGACAGGTCCTGTTTTTAATTACATCTCAGGTGTCAATGCCAACCTTGTTTTAAACGCTGATAATCAGTTATGTTCCGTTGATAAATCATCTTGCATACGTCCCGGGGTACGCTGGGTAATAAGTGCAGATATGATCTATAAGTTCGGAAATAAATTAAGTGTGTATGTTGAGCCGGCTTACATACACGATGTCACAACAACATTCGATAAAAAACTGGATATTCGTACCAGGTTTAAGGGTTTTAGTGCCGGAATGGGCATTTACTACAGATTTTAGTTGGGAAAACACTTCATGGAAAGCCAATCATCAACTGTATCTTGTTTTTTTACGCCTGTCCGGCTTTTTGAGGGAAAATTGGCAGAAGGACCTAGACGTAGAAACATTAGATGTTACGCTTGGTCTGATACAAATAACAAAGTAAATACTGCCGAGAAAAAGAAATTTATTGTTTCAGCGATTTGTTGTGTTGCCGGGTATTGACAATCGAATATATCCCAAAAATCAAAGCATAAATTCCTATCAGGACAACAATGAGTTGTGTGCTTTCAAAAGGATTGACAATAAAAATTATTCCTATTGCAACAGACAATACACCAATGACAACAGAAATAAATTTAAACATTTGGGAATGTGTTTTTCTAATCCAGTAAAACAAGAACAGTAAGCCGATAATTATTGCCCAGATGCCTGCTATTACAAGGAAAAAGGCTGCCACATCTTTAGGCAGCGCAAGCATTACAATGCCGATTGCGATTCCCAGTATGCCTTCAAGCAATACCAGTTGCCAATTGGGAATAACGTGCCTTAAACTGATGGCTCCGGCGGTCATGAAAATTCCGCCAAGCATAATGCCTACGGCAAAAAATACAGCCAGGGTTATGATGGCAATGTCAGGAAACAATATCGCTATCAGGCCAAATATAATGGCCAGCACACCGTTTGCGTATGATAATTTGCTGTGTTGAAAATGTAGTGGTAGCATAAAATTAAAATGATTAAAGGGTGTTACACATGATTTTACTATTTACCTTAAAAACAAAATAAAGAAGCAAAAGGTTTCAAAAATTGCATATTATTTCTGAATAAATACAACTCACCTTACACAAGGATGCTGTTAATACCTGAATGTGCAACAAATTAAAAGGGATATTAAACCCATTGATGCAATATGCATCAGATGGTCATAATTTCTTGTTCTTTGACTTCCGCTGTCTCTTCAACCTTTTTAATATACTCATCGTGCAACTTCTGCACTTTTTGTTCATAATCTTTGCGGGCATCTTCTGATAAGCCTTCTTTTTCCAGTTTTTTCAACTCATCATTGGTATCCCTGCGATGATTTCTGATGCTGATTTTGGCATTTTCAGCTTCTTTTTTTACTTTTTTAACCAGCTCCCGTCGTGTTTCTTCAGTCAGTGGAGGAATATTGATACGAATCACTTCTCCATTGTTAGCAGGTGTAAAGCCTATGTTTGCCGCCATGATTGCTTTTTCAATTTCAGGAATCATGCTTTTATCCCATGGTTGTATCATGATTGTTTTTGCATCGGGAGTGCTGAGGTTTGATGCCTGATAAAGCGGTGTCGTGGTTCCGTAATAATCAACTTTGATATTATTCAAAATCCTTGCATCAGCTTTGCCTGCACGCATATGTGCATATTCTTTTTCAAGATAATCGATGGCATTTTCCATGCCTTCTTTAGCTGTGTCCAGTGCAAATTTAGCCTCTTCATCCATAGTTTATGTTTTTTAGTTTTAAAAGCGTTAAAAATAATTAATTATGAATCAAAGTACCAAATTTAGGGTCATTAATTATTTTTTTTAATGTTTCTTTTTTATTCATATTAAATACAATTACCGGCAAATTGTTTTCCTGACACATCGTGAAAGCTGTTAAATCCATAATATGAAGTTTTTTATTCCAGGCTTCTTCAAAACTCAGGGATTCATATTTGACAGCATCAGGATTTTTTTCAGGATCATCAGAATAAACACCATCAACCCTGGTTCCTTTCAAAAACACATCTGCTTTGATTTCGAGTGCCCTTAATGCAGAAGCTGTATCAGTGCTGAAATATGGATTTCCAGTCCCTCCTGCCAGCACAGCAATTTTGTTGTTTTTAAGCTCTTTGATTACAGTTTGTGCATGAAAGACATTGCCAATTGCTGGCATATGAATGGCAGTAAACAAATTGGTCCGGAGTCCGCATTTTTCCAGTGCAGATTGAAAAGCCAAACTGTTTATTGTGGTCGCCAACATGCCCATCTGATCGCCTGTCACCCTGTCAAATCCTTCACTTACACCGGAAAGTCCTCTGAAAATATTACCTCCGCCAATGACAATTGCAATTTGAATGTTTTGTTGATGTAATTGTGCTATATCATTAACATATTGCTCAAGGCGTTCTGCTGAGATACCACTGTCCTGGTTGCCCATCAGAGACTCACCTGAGAGTTTAAGCAAAACCCGTTTGATTTTCATATCTCTTAATTTTGGGATAAAGATAAAAAAAAAGAGGGCTATGTAAAAAGCCCTCTTATTGAAATATTGTTTTTCTTTTAGTTTAAAGACCAGCGTTCAAATTTTGTCACGGTAAGTGATTTGTCATGTTGTTTCAGATATTCCTGAATGCTGATCTTGTTGTCACGCACGAAGGCCTGGTTAAGCAAGGTATTTTCTTTAATGTACTTCCCTACTTTTCCAGTTGCAATTTTATCAATTATCTTTTCTGGTTTACCTTCATTCCGCGCTTGTTGCCGTCCGATTTCCATTTCTTTGTCAATGACTTCCTGGGGAACATCGTCTTTGTCTATTGCCACCGGATTCATGGCAGCTACTTGCATAGCGACATTTTTTACTACCTCATGATCGGCTTCTGTATTTGTACTAACAAGGGTTGCTATTTTATTATTCATATGAATATAAGCAGCAACATAAGCATCTTGGATGATGCTGTAATAATTAAGTACAATTTTTTCCCCTGTAATACCGCTCATGTTTTTAATCTGATCAGACAAAGGTTTCCCGTCCAATTCAAGAGCAAGTAGTTCATCAATATTATTGGGTTTTTTATCCAGGGCCAGATCAGCAATTTTATGGGCAAAAGCGACAAAATCGTTGTTCTTGGCCACAAAATCGGTTTCCGAGTTCAGGCAAATAATGACTCCTGTTTTATTGTCATCAGATGTTTTTGCAATTACAGCACCTTCGGTAGCGTCTCTGTCAGCCCTTTTGTTTGCAATACTTTGTCCTTTTTCGCGGATAATTTCCTGTGCTTTGTCGAAATCTCCGTCAGCTTCAGTAAGGGCTTTTTTACAGTCCATCATACCGGCGCCTGTTATTTTGCGTAATTTAGCAACTTCAGATGCAGAAATTTTAGCCATTGTAAATTATTATTTAAGATGGTTTAACAATCAATTATTTATTCTCTTCTTCGTCTTTATTTTCCGCTTTTGTTTCTGTGTTTTTATTTCCGGCGGTTTCAGATTCAGGTTTAATTTTTTCCTGCTCTTCCGGCAGGGGGGTTTCGCTTTTTGGTTCCTGTGTTTGGCCTGGTTTTTCAACTTTGGCCGCTGATTTTCTTGTTCTTGGCCTTTCGGATTTTTCAGGTTTTTGTTGTTGTCTTTCTTTTTTCTCACCGGCAGATTTTTCTCTTTCTGCTTTCCTTTCTTCCAGGCCTTCCTGAATGGCATCACAAATAATTTTTATAACCAGATCAATGGATTTTGATGCGTCATCATTGGCAGGAATGGGAAAATCAACGGGTACAGGGTCTGAATTGGTATCTACAATACCAAAAACAGGGATATTGAGTTTATTGGCTTCGTGTACAGCGATGTATTCTTTAGAGACATCAACAGCAAACAAAGCAGCAGGCAGCCGTGTCAAATCAGAAATACTTCCAAGGGTTTTTTCCAGCTTGGCACGCTGACGTTCAATTTGTAATCGTTCTCGTTTTGATAATTGTTCAAAAGTACCATCATTGAGCTGCTTGTCAATGGACTGCATTTTCTTTACTGCCTTGCGAATGGTAGGAAAATTGGTTAAAGTTCCACCTGACCAACGTTCTGTTATATAAGGCATTTTGATTCTTTTGACATGCTCAGTCACAATATCTTTGGCTTGCTTTTTTGTGGCAACAAACAGGATTTTGCGTCCGGATTTTGCAATTTGTTTGGCAGCATTGGCAGCTTCATCCAATTTTGCAATTGTTTTGTGAAGATCAATGAAGTGAATACCATTCCGTTCCATAAAAATATAAGGAGCCATGTTGGGGTTCCACTTGCGTTTCAGGTGACCAAAATGTACACCGGCTTCGAGTAATTCGTTGAAATTTGTTCTTGGCATGATTTGAAAATTTTGTTTACATTCTTCATATTTTAACAACCAGCAGGTAGCCATTTGGGTCCTGCCAATTTAGATACTAAACAACAATGTTTGAGCAGCTAAACTATTTTTAACGTTTACTAAATTGATATTTCTTACGTGCTTTTTTCTGTCCCGGTTTTTTTCTTTCCACAACACGTGGATCACGCGTAAGCATACCGGCAGGCTTGAGTAATGCGTGATGTTCAGGATCTATTTTTAACAGGGCACGCGCCAGCGCATGACGTATTGCATCTGCTTGTCCTGAAATACCGCCACCATTCACGTTAACTTTGATGTCAAAGTTTCCCATGGTTTCAGTGATTTCTAAGGGTTTTAATGCAATATTCTGATGCTGTTTCAATGGAAAATAATCTTCCATTTTACGTTTGTTAATGATAACATTTCCTTTCCCGCTTTTTATATAGATACGGGCAACTGAACTTTTTCTCCTTCCGAGTGTATTAATTGTATCCATAGGTTTTACTTAATGCTGTTTAAATCAAGATTTTTGGGTTTTTGTGCTTTGTGATCATGTTCAGGTCCTGTATAGACATGCATGTTTTTAAATATTTTACGTCCAAGTCGATTGTGGGGAAGCATTCCTCTTACTGCGTTTTCTACAAGACGATGAGGTTGCTTCTCTAAAATCTCCTTGGAATTGGTGGTGTATTTTCCACTGGGATACCCTGAATACCTGACATAATGCCTGTCTGTCATCTTTTTTCCTGTAAGAATTACCTTTTCAGCATTGATCACAATAACATTGTCACCGCAATCCACATGCGGGGTGAAATCAGGTTTGTGTTTTCCTCTGAGTACCACGGCTATGCCGGATGCCAGCCTTCCAAGTACTTTATCTTCAGCATCAATAACATACCATGTTTTGTTTACGGTAGCTTTGTTTGCCGATTTTGTTTTGTAACTTAATGTATCCACAATATTTCTTTTTTCGTTAAAAATCAATTCATTATAAGGACACGTTGACCAAACGGAGTGCAAAAATACTATGAATAAATAAGATAACCAAAACTTATGAACAATTTATTTTTAATAATCTGCCTGTTTGGTATTCAGTGATATCCGGTAATGCGGAAAACCGCAAATTATACCCAACTTCTTCACTCCACAATCATGTTTTC
>CAZTNS010000086.1:0-13409 GCA_964615585.1 uncultured Bacteroidales bacterium
GGTTAGTGTGAGAATCACATCCCAAAGCGTTGCCGGTGGGAGTGGAGAGACGGAGAGACGGAGAGACGGAGAGATGGTGTGACGGAGTGATTGAGTGATTGAGTGATGGAGTGAATGAGAGAGCAAGGGATAGGATATCATGTGGTTGTGATTTATTGCATTGCGGATTGATGCAGGAATCACCAGCTGTCGGCTGGTTAGTGTGAGAATCACATCCCAAAGCGTTGCCGGTGGGAGTGGAGGAATTCTGCCGAAGGATGAAATTTCTTGTGTTCAGGCAGATGAATTTCTTTTCCGGCGTATTGGGAGAGGGAGAAATCGCGGCTTTCGTCACGCAAATCCGGATGCAGCACCACACGGTAATCATCCGAAATGCCAAGCAATCCTTTGTCGAAAGCTTTGTGAAAAGTGGGCGACAAAGCAATGCCGTTGCGAACCGAATCGTTGTATGTTTCAGAAAAAGGACTGATGTGAGCTGCTTCAAGCAAAGGCCGGTTGCGTTTGTCCATCACCTTAAGGCCAGTGACAGCACACTGGTAATTGTATATTTTAACAATGGCTTTGCGGAAGACGGAGGAGCGTAGCACCACGTATTCTTCCCTGGCATCTGTATGCTTTTCCTCAATCTGTCGTTTTACTTTACGGGCGTAATTGGTTTCCGGGTCGTACAGCATCTGGGATTCCACTTTTTGCGTGTAATCCGATGCCGGAATGTATGATGATTTGATTCCAAAATAGGTTTCCAGCATGGCCTGTTTTAGCTCCTCCCGCTGTGCCGGATCCATCAATATGCAGTAGAATTCATCGGAAAGGCGGGCACAGAAAACCGTTTCCGTGAGTGCTTTAAAACTTTTTATGGACCTGCTTTTTGTTGTCGGGATTTTACTCCCAGGATAAGTGATGAGTTTCCAGAAATCACCTTTTTCATTTTTCAGGTGAAAAAACGGCAGGGAAAAATTGGGAACGTGCCCCGTTTTCACCACTGCATTCCAGACATCGTGAAAATTCAGCAGCAGCTCGTCTGAGATTTCTACTTCCCGGCTATGATACAAACCATCTTCAAATCCTTTTATCACCGCCAGCAGCAACACCGGTTTGTGCGGCGCCGCTCCGTATTTTGTGGTGCCCCGTTTGAGGGAGAGGATGTGGGAGAAGGTTTGTGTCACGCCCTATTCAATATTTACACGTGTTTTATTGTTTCTGCTCAGCTTTGATCTTTTTTTCAAACAGGTCATTGATGTCTATGGGCGGCAATATGTATGTACCACATGTACTATATGATGTTATGTTTTGAATGTAGGCTCTTAACTGGCTAATCATAATGCTTACAGCGGAAATACCCATAAGATTGTTACGGACATCTTTATTGATATTTGCTGATGGCGTGATATCAAAAATTCCTCCCGCTTCAATAAGCATGACGTATCCATGCTTTTTTCTACCAGGGTTAATTTTAATTTCCATTTTTATCATCTTACTGCTATCTTCCGGATCATCAGATGATAATCTATCAAAATCAATATTGATTGGAAGTGATTGTAAATCTACATCCTGTGGTGCTTCAGGTAAGTTTGATTCAATTTTTGTGTTTATTATGGTAAAATCCAATAATCTTAATGGTGATGTTTTAGCTTTCATAATCCTATGCTGCTAAGTTTTTATTGTTTTTTGCTGATGCTTTTTTATTGATAGGGTCTTTTCTTTCCCGGCTAAAATTTTCTATTTGACGACAATGTAAACTACCGTAGGAGTATTCTATACGCAAATTTATACCCAGATAATGTTGAATCTTTGCAATCATTGTTAAATTTATCATTTTATCACCCAAAAATAATTGTGTTAGGTATGGTTGTGATATGCCAAGTTTACCTGCAAGTGTTTTTTTATTCCATCCTTTGTTATGCATAACTGTTTCAACTATTTGCATAACACGTGCATGCAACATCATAGCATCATTCGCTATTTCTTCTTGCTTATTATTAAACTTGTTTAGTTTATTAAATTGTTTGATTAACTCTTTTTTATTTAAGCTCATAGTTATAGTTTTTGATGATGTCAAGACGATTTTTTATTCTCTTGTCAATCTTCTGTGTTTTCTTTCCAGTAAATAACTCCAACATTACTATATGGGTAACGTTATTAATCTCGTATTGTTTGCAATATATTCGATCATTTTTTCCTCTAACATTCGGAAAAAACCTCATCTCATATAGTTTATCCCAATTTGTAAGCTTTTGATAAATCTCTTTGTTGGCAAAGCCAGAGAGGATGACATTTTTAATGTATGTGTATTTTTTCTCATGTTTTTTATCTTGATTAACATAATTTAATATTGACTCTGCATTTTCCAAATCACAATAGATTTTTACCTTATTATTTGAATCAATTTCTATTAGTTCTCGCATTACAAAATTAAGCTATAGGTTAATTAAAACAAAATTATTAACATGTTTTTTAACAATTTTTAAGTTTTCACATCCAAAACACAGGTACTTTCTTCACCAAACTGGCTGACAACACGTACTGCAATTTGTTGGTTTTCTTTCTTTGCTACCGGATGAGATTTGAAACCGTACAAGCGATCAAAAGCTTCATCCTCAATTTCAATGCGTAACGTGTGTTCTGCTCTGCGTTTGGTGGTTTGTTTGGCTAAATCTGATAAGCCTTTTTTCCATTTTTTGAATTCATCTTTGCTACCACCGCAGAAAAACACTTGTTTTACAACGAAATTGCTGCCATCGTAATCATCATCAAGCATCCAATAGGCAATGTCTTGTATGTTGCGGGCTTTAACCTGGTCTTGAATAGGATCGTAAATATCCAAACCCTGAATTTCTGCCTGTACAGTATCGCCCTTGTCTATCAGTTTAACATCCGGTTCGCCAATGGTGATGAATGAACCTGCTTTTTTGTCTTTTTTCATCAGTCCATCCTGCATAAGGTCATCGTGCATGCGGACTTTGGTGACTTCAAAACTGCCCATGCTGGTGGTTTGTTGCATGTTTTCTATGGAACTGTCAAAACTAAAACCCAAAATGATGAGCCAGTCAGCATCGCCTTTTTGACGACATTCTTTCACGGCTTCGCTGACAGCACGTTTGGCAACAGAGCCAAATTTTGGACCGATGTGCAAATAAGCTTTCTTTTCTCCTTCTTTGCTGTCATAAAAGCCTTCAGCATGCAGCCAGGGTGAAGTAAGACGTTCTACACGGCTAAACACAGCCTGCTCATTGCGCATACCGTTTTTGACACCGGCAGATTTTAAATGCTCAAACACTGCCTGCTCAAAGCTTTGGTTTTCTTCATTGTCCCGGTTAAGTTCTTCCAAATCTGCAGGATTAACAGGCTCGTAGTTTTGCAGCGTTTCTACCGTAAAAGGCCCGGAAACACGCAGGCGTTTTTTATCCTCAAAAGGTTTATCGTACAAGGTTTCTGTATCCGGTTCTTCATCATTGGCAAGGGATTTTAATGTTATGTGTGGTACTTCCTCATACACAAAACCCTGCCGGATATCATGCGATTGCTCCTGCTCCGGTTTTGGATTGATTTTCTTTTTGATTTTTCCTTCTTTGGTCGTTTCCTTATCCACATTGACATCACTGTAGAGGTGATAATAAGGAAATGTAGCGGTTGTAAGTCTTTGTTTAGCAATATTAAGGGCAATGCGGCTGGTATCTATGGTAATCCAACGGCGGCCCCATTGTTCTGCTACATAGGCTGTGGTGCCGCTTCCGCAGGTGGGGTCAAGGACTAGATCACCGGGGTCGGTGGTCATTAAGATGCATCTTAAAATTGCCTTATTGTTGGTTTGAACTACATACTTTTTATCATTTGCACCTTGGGTGTCTTCCCATACATTCATTAAGCTTTGTACAGGATAATCATTGAAAAATAATTTATATTCTGGATTATTTGCAAGTTTTATTATTCTATTTTTGGTTATTAAATTTTGTATTCCAGCTCTGTTGGTTTTCCAGCTTTTACCCCTTTTAGGTCTACAAGTCTCACCTTGGAATTCAAAGTCAAAAACACAGCTTTTAGTTCTGCCAGATGAATGCAAATCTAATGTCCTGAAAATTTTAATGTATTTATTAGATTTCTCATCAGTATTATTATTAATCTTACCAATTTTACCGTATTTATCCTCATAATATTTATATTGAGAATTCTTAACATCAATATCTCTGTCAACAAAAAGTCTCCTAAACTTCATTAAGCTTTTTTCTTTAGAATACCATATAATGTAATCGTTTACAGTACCCAAAAACTTTTGACCTAAGGCCATTTTTTTTGTTTTGAATGAGATTTGAGAAATAAAGTTTTCACTACCAAAGACTTCGTCCATCAGGTTACGAACAAGGTGTACATTTTCATCTGAGATTTGCACAAAGCATGAACCCTTATCCGCGAGCAGTTCACGGGCAATGAGTAGTCTTTCATGTAAGTAGCTAAGATAAGAATGTATTCCATTTATCCATGTATCTCTGTAAGCTTTAATCATTTCAGGTTCTCCTGAAATCTCCTCATCTGGGTTGGTATAAGACATTTTATTATCTGTAATTTTCATCTGCCAATTCGAACTGTAATTTATCCCGTAAGGCGGATCAAAATAAATGGTTTGTACCTGCCCGGCCATGCCTTCACGCTCAAGCAAGCTGCTCATAACCAAAAGACTGTCGCCTTGTACAAGTCGGTTGCTCCACCCATCGGAATGTTTGTAATACTCAGATACTTTTTCAAGTTCATCGTAATCCAGTGCATTGCCAAAGGTTTCGTTTATGTTGGCAAACAAATCGCCTTGTTCATGTTTGGGTTTTTCTTCCACGGTTTTGTACAGGGCACTTATCAATTGTTCGGGTGCAATGTGTTCGTGTCTGTACAGAGAGCGGATATCCACCTGCAAGCGGTCGTCATTGTCATCTTCGCCGTATTTATTCATCCAGAACAATTCTGGATCCTGACCACGGTGCACCACCGGATTTTTTGGTATATCCATTTGTTGTTTCCCTTCTTTTACATTGGGGTTTGCATCTTCGTAACCCGCTTCTTCTTTGGAAGGGATATGAGCTCGTTTGTCTTTGTGCTGGTAGGCGTTTTTATTCATTGGTGGATTTGTTTTTAAAGTATTTGTTTATAATTGATTCAGCATCAATTGATAGCTGAGGTGATTCTACGGTAGTTATTAATCTACCTGGAAAATGTTCATCGTACCATGCTTTTTTCTTTTCCCAGTGTTCTTTGTACTCAGGTAAATTCATCATGCCAAGATGTTCCCAGTAATAAGTTTTTCCTTCCCACTTGATGGTGAAATCCGGCAGATAAAAACTCCCATCTAAAGCCTTAAGAGGTTGTTCGTACTTAAAATCAATGTCATGATGATGAAGCATATTGGCAATAATGACTTCTGATTTGCTTCGAACCATGTATTCTGTTAAAGTGGAGTTTACTTTTCCTTCTTCGTACCATGTTTTCATTCTCAATAATTCATCCGGTATCGGGTTGAAATCAAATAAAGAAGAATTTATTGCAGAAAGTTTTGACCTTTCTGGCCTACGTAAACTTAGCAGTGGTGTAAAATCTTCTTCTATAAGTATTGTCAAATGTTTTTGAGCACGCGTGATGCCTGTGTACAGCAATTCTGTTGACACAAGTGCTTGTTTGTGTTTTGGCAATACCATAATGACATGGTCAAATTCACTACCTTGCGATTTATGGATTGATATAGCATAGGCAAGTTCAATATTGTCTGTTACAGAGCGTTCAGACTTATATTCGATGCGTTTGTTTTTGTTTTTATCAAACACAGCCTGGAATTTTCTCAATCTGAATCGATTATATTTCCATTTTTTATCAAAAGCATGCGGTATTACCTCGCCCATTTCCCCATTATATACAGCATACTTTTTATCCAATCGTTTAGTTGACATATCGTAAGCGTTATAGGCATTGTTGCCGGCACGATTACGGTATTGAATTATTCTGTCAAAATATGTGATACCCCCAAGGTTTCCTTTTTTATCCAAGTTATATTTGTTAAAGTGCTCTTGGATTTTCAGGTTAATGTTTTCTGTACCAAAAAGTTCGCTTCTGTATGGGGTTATGATTTGAACCTTAGAAAAGTCCGTATGTTCAGAACTGCTTTTTTCAATTATCTGATAAATAGTTTCAATTAGCTGTTTGTCATCTTTCCATATCTTGACATCTATGTCTTTATCCAAGACACCATCTTCCTGTATTTTCTTAATTACATCAACAGCGTTGTATTTGGTTTTAGTTGCATCATCACTCGTGATATTTTCAGAGATAAATAATGATGATAAATCCAAAATACCAGTTCCTTGATCATTTACTTTATTTTCTAATTGTCTTACATTATCTGTTAGTTTAGCATATGCTTCAGGTGAAGTCTTTTTTACAAAATCAATAATCTCAGAAAAAGCTTTACCTCTCCCTATTGGTGGTAATTGATTGGGGTCTCCTACTAATATCAATCTTTTTACAGAATGCCAATCAACCGCACTGAAGAATGTGGCAAGCAAATCCAGGTCAATCATTGACACTTCATCAATAATATAAGTGGAATATTTATCCTCTTTATTTCCGTTTTTTCGATAACTAAAATTGTTGAAATTTAGCCATTTGTTCTTAGCCAGGAATCTATGTATTGTTTCTGCTTGCATTTTGGCTTTAGAAAAAAGTCTGTCAGCAGCTTTACCCGTTGGTGCTAATAAACAAATATTTTCTGTTTCGTTGGAAGTATGTTTTATTGCTTTTATAAGTGATTCAACTACTGTTGTTTTACCAGTCCCTGCTGATCCTGATATGATGGCAATTGGGGAATTGAACGTTTTTTTTGTGTTTTTTAATTGGTTGTCAATGATATTACTGTACTCTTGTTCTGCAGATTTTGCTAATTCTGAATCAGCCTTGTACAGGTAATTCCGCCACCTTTCATCATTAATAGGCCTTTGAATCTGGATAGGATCCCTATTAACCAAATTCCTGATATTTTCTTCTATAAGCCTTTCATTATTAAAAACCGATTTTAAATATAAGTAATCGCTGTTGTTTTTGCTACGAGATACAATTTTACTTTCAAGCTTTTCTTTATATCGTTGAAAATAATTTTCATTAAAATCCTGTTTTCTCCATTCATCAAAAAACTTGTTTCGATTCTCAATGGTTTTAAGCAGCGTTTGTTTTTCTATGAAGGAGTGTACTGTTTCGGATTTTAGAATAGAAACCAACAAAGCCCTGAATCTTTTCCAAGAACGGGATTTGACCAAATGATCCAATCCCAGATTTGGTGATGGCATCATTGAATGATCAATTTTATTAAAAGTAATCTCATCCCCCTCGTCATTCCCAATATATTCTTCATGTAGTAGGTATGGGTTATCACAAATGTCCTTTAGGCTTGAGAGAATTCCGTTTTTATCTCTCTTATCATCCAGGATATATTTGACTTGTTTTTTCCTGAGGGCAATTCTACTGATGACAGATTCTAATAATTCTCTTTTTTCTGTTGAATAATCCAATAACCAAATGTCTCTGTATTCTTCTAATACATCTGCTGGGATATCACAATTTGAAATCTTGTCTGATTTTTTATTTAGATAATTAAATATTTCCGTTTTGGCATTTAGCTCATTTCCATTTTTTGTTTCATTTTTGAAATATTTAATAAGGTCTGGCATTTTACAACAATCAAAGATTGGAGCTAATCCCGGGTAAGCTCCCCTGCTTGCCCAAAGTTCTGCAATAATACCTTCTAACCATTTTTTTTGTTCAATCCAGTTATGAGTATCGTCTTTTATCTCAATTAAATATTCAACAATTTTTAAAAAATGCTCAATATAAATCAAGGAATCATCGTCGGTGATGTGCCTGGTTCCATATTTAAAATTGTAAGAAAGTTCAGGTTTGTACATTAACCTCTCCATGACTTCATCATTATCACGGTATTTATGAAAAGGCAGTACAAATCCTTCATTGGGATAATTTGACTGAACCATTCTTTGCCAGACAAAGCCACCCGCATAACGTTTTTTATTATTTTCGCTAACATTATTGTAGAAATGTACATCTCCAATCTTTTTTAACCTAGAAATTCCTACAATTATAAAGTTTTTGCTTTCTTCCTCACTGTAAGGGTTGCTTTTGTTGACATAATAAAAAACAAGTGTCTCTTTAGGAGTTAATGCGCTAAAATGCTTTTTCGCATTTTCTAACCTTTTCTTGTAATCGTATGTTTGCTTACTATCATCAGTTTTATTAACATCTTCACTATACATGCCTTCATAAGGCCATACATAGGCAGTAGCAGGCTTAATTGGTAGCATAGCTGGTTCAGAATCATCTCTATAAAAATCGGGTGGGGGCGATGGTATTTGAAACTCTCTTTCCTCTGTACCAAATGCATTAATGCTAAGCCCGCATGCAGGTACTTTATTTTCTAAAAATGCACAATGCTTACCTGCTACCTTTTTCTCCCACTTTAAATCTCTTTGCTCTTTTATCATTGTACCCGGATATGAATGTTGACCCACACAATAAATATTCTTTTCGGGGTTTTTACATACATGCCCGTTCCAACCTTCGTCGTGCCATGCTAATCTTAATGATAAATGTGTTGCCATGCTATAATGATTTGATTTTACTGATTAATTGGTTTCTAATGTCCCTTATATCGTTGGCAATTTCAATGAAATCCCAACGGTCGTAATTGTATTTTTTTCTTACCGCATTCACTGCTGGCAGCCAACGATTTTCTACATACCATTTTTTGTTGGCTTTTTCTTTGTTCATCCCGGTTATTTCAATCATCAAATTTATCATTTCACCTGATGATGTCTTTACTCTGGCAATGAAGTCGGTGTAATACCTATGATCTTCACCATCTTTCACATAAGGAATAGTAAAACCTAGAAATTGATTTTTTACGTAAGTTTCAACATTATCCAGTTCCTCAAGCGTTTTTGCGCAAATGCCTTCCCATCCGGAGTCCATCACCACTTTGTTAATGTGGCTTTTCGTTGTCGTAAAGCATTCTTTAGAAGTTTGTCCTTGTACAAAGCGTGTGCTGCCCCATTTGTTGTAAAAATTAAATACAGGACGTATAAACTCCTCAGTGTTATGTGCTGTGTTAATGGCTTTGAAAATGTGATCGGTTATTGTTTTGGGATTTTCATAATACAACAATTTTTTATAATTCTGATCTTCGATATTTAGTAATTTTACTTTTATATTATACCACTCTGTAACAATATTTTTTAGTTGATTAAATATCTCAAAAGGTTGGTCATTAATATCCTCTGAAAATTTATACCTTAATAAATCTTTTGTTAACATAAAGATGATTTCTTTATCTCGTTTTTCGAGCACACTTCCCACTTTCATGATTTCGCGTGCCTCAGTAAATGCATTACCCATGGTTGTTTCTCTTGGAAATCTTGATCCATCAAACTCAAAACAATCTATTTTATTTAAATCACAAGTGATTTTTTTATTTGGTAGTTCAATGCGATAACCATCAATATTTGGAAAAACAATCTCATGATCTTTTTCTCTTTCATGTACAGCTTTTATGTGTGTTAAATCCGGTGGGTCCACTGGTTGTCCTGTTCCTCCTTTAAACATTTTGAAAGGAACCCCAATGATGTGTGCATACTCTGGTGGGAATTTGTATTTGACAATTTTACGTTTATCACTTGTGGGTTGATTTTCTTTGTCATAGCCTTGCAAATAATACGATCTGCGTCGTAATGCTCTACCGGCTACCTGTTCGCAAAGTAGCTGGCTTCCAAATTTACGTAACCCCATGATGTGTGTAACAGTATTTGCATCCCAGCCTTCTGTTAACATAGAAACAGAAACAACACATCTTATGTGGCCACCTAGTTTTTCAGGTTCACCTACGGTGTTTACTACTTCGCGTAATATGTCTGCCTCTGTTAATCTATCGGCAGCACCTTGGCCGTATTGTTTTGCATAATCGCGCTTGAATTTTTCAATTTCAAGTCCAAAAATATTTTTAAAGTCCTTATTAACCTGATCATCTTCATCCAATGATTCTGAATCAATCAGGATTGTAGGTGGCTTAGATTTTTTTAATCCTGTTTTTTTATAGTTAGAAAGCAAATCAAACGCACCTTCTTTAGAATAGCTTTCTCCGCTTTCATCCTCATAGGTATAGCCAGCAATAAATTTATAGACTTCTTTTGACACAGAAGTATTGTTGCATACAATAATCAGTACTGGTGGGCGGGTAAAAATATCAGCTTTTGCTTCTCCTTTTGCTCTTATGTTTTGTTCGTATTCTTGGTAATGATTAAAAAATTGGTCAAGTGCACCTTTTACTAGTTTTGGCAATTGAGGTGGTTCTTCTGAGAAAACTTGCCCTTTTTCTCTTGCATCAGATTTTTTCTTCCGTTTTCCTTTTTTAGGTAGATCATCTTTCACATGATCGTAAAGATTTTTAAGCATTGCACCATCAAGTGCATGTGTATCATCATCCTCGGGTAGGTAAGGTATTTTTACAAGGCCGGATTCTATTGCTTCAGTTAATCCGAAATCACTAACAACCCAACCAAACAATGTGTAAGCAGGATAGCCTGAGCCGTTTAGGTAATAAGGTGTAGCTGAAAGGTCATAAACCGTTCTTATTTTGTATCGCTTGTTTAATTCAGATAAACCAGTAAACCAAACTGCAGCTTTATCATTTTCATTGCTGCTTTCATGATCTTTGGTTCGTCCTTTTGCTTTTGGTTTGTAACAGTGGTGCGCTTCATCATTTAAAATCAAAAGCCGTTTTCCTTTTCTAAAACTGCCTAGTGTTCGTTTAAAAACCTGATCGAAATTTTCTTTTGCCTCCTGTACAATTTTTTTCCCACTTTCATCATAACCGATTATTCTACCATCAGAAACACCCCTTTTGTTGCCCTGCAACGTTCTTGGCATAAATGCATGATAGTTTGTGATTACAATCCTGGCATTTAATCCATCAAGGTGCTTTTCAAATTTCGGTGGTACTAAATCACGTTCTGCTTTTGAATAATAATCAGTACGGTTTAGCTTATTTCTTTGATCAACTTTTAAAACGTGTAATCTATCACGTATAGTTATGGATGGGGCTACAAGCAGAAAATAATCTGAAAACCTTGTATCTTGCCTGTACATTTTACGGTTAAAGTAATTGTATAAAATTAATGCACCCATTACAACAGTTTTTCCTGTACCTGTTGCCATTTTGAATGCTACTCTTGGCAATTGATCGTTGGTATCATCGCTGACATTTCTATATGCGTTGTTGAGAAAATTAAGAACAAATTGTCCGCTGTTTGTTTTGTAAGCAACTTCATTTAGCCAAATAGCAGTTTCAACAGCTTCTCTTTGAGCAAAAAACATTTGCTTTGTTTCATGTCTGTCAGGATTGATAAACCAATAGCTCAATAATTCTTTGGTCACTTTATTTACTTGCGGATATTTCTCTTTTCTCCACTTTGATATCTCTTCTCGGATGACATTAATGATGTGATCGCCATAGGTTTTTTCTTCATCGTTTACATCAAATATCTGTTTTTGTTCTTTTTGCTTATCTGGTATAACCGGCAGATCAGGGGTGAAAATGCGTCTGCCACTGATTATGCGGCTGTAATCTAGTGACCCGTCTTTTGCTGTTGCGTAATGAGATTGTGGTTCCTCGTAAGGACTATTTAGTATTGGACTGTCTTGAGACATGTTTAGTATGTTTAATGTTGAAATTTGATTTAAAAGTAATAAAAAATCACATAAGAAACAATTCAATAATAGTGTGTTTTTCTTTCCCTAAATTATGCATACATGTATTTATTTCAACAATTTTCATTTTTTGAGCCTCCTTTATTTCCATATAGCTATATGGTCGTTTATGGTACTGATGCTGTCTGAGTAGCCAGGTTCCAGTCGCAGCCCTTTGCCTCCGCTTTATCACCACCGCAATCCAAAAATGTACCATCGTTTATTTGGTATCAGGCGGTTGTCAATGCATGTGGAAATGAACGGTAAAAATCATTCTCTTTTGTTGCCATTTTTGATAAAATATTTGTAATTTGGTGTTCTATTACGGGTAGTTTTTTGATTTTGTAGGGTTGTTTGGGTGTCAAATACTAAGTGTTAAATGATCCCTTTAGCTGCCTGCCAGCCACGGATGGTGAACAGTCAGCGAGGCAAACTTTTGAAAAAATCGCAAATGCCAAAATCAAAAGCAAGACCATCACAGAGCTAAGCAATGATCTTGTTGTAGGATATAAAATTCCTTGTGGTCAGTTGGATCAATTGCTTTCAAATGAGAAACATAACACAATTACATGATTAAAATTCAAAGCTTATGCAAACACAAAAAATCAAAGAAATCATTGACCGGTTAAATCAGCCGGATAACGAGGTAGTAAAACGCATGAGCATGTTCAAAGAAAAAAGCCCGGATATTTTGGGAGTAATATTGGAGTGTACAGAGAAGTAAAATGTCCCCAATGCTTCCAGCTTTGGGGTGAAAAACTCATTTAATAAACACCATTATGGAAAAAAGAAAGATAATCAGAAAGTTAAAAAGCGCAAAAAATAAATTACTTAAACTTAGTAATACACCAAAAAACGCTTTAATTGTTACCAGCATTTACATGGAAATTGAAAATTACCTAAAAAGTTATAAAGACTGTGATGAAAAAAAACAATGTCTGCATGTATTGAAACTCACTTATGAAAAAGAAATGTTTAATTTTTTTAAACAGGTGAAATCTCATAAAAAGATGGATCATGTGATTTTTAATGAATATGAGTCCTCTGTCCGTCATGACATTACATCATGTTTGAGGATATTTAATGAACCACTTGAGTAATATTAGCAATATGTCAGACATAAAAAAACAAATATTACTAAAACTATATGAGAGCCCTGGTAGCTTTGTGAACATTAAACCACTCTTGTTGAAATTAGAACCAAGTCATCGTGATTTGGTTTATGCACTTAAACAATTAAAAAAGGATAAAATCATTGAAGGTGAAATAGATTTTAGATACAGTGGTATTATAGCAGGCAAGGTACCTGAAATTAAAGATCATGAGTTTGTATTCAGATTAACACCGGTAGGTGAAAGGATTGTGAGGGAGCGTTATTTGAGTACTAATAATAGCTTTTGGAATAAGTTTAGAGAAAAGTTTTTAATACCAATAATTGTAGCAGTAGTTGCAACAATTATTGCGACTATCATACTAACAAAAATCTTTTAAAAGTAACCCCATGCACACCAACCTCCACAACACCTCCCAAAACGTGAAATGTCAATCCAATATTAAAAAGTATTAAAGGCATAATTCGTCCACCAGGCTGGTGGACTAATATTAATCAGGTAGTGCACTAAATACAGAAC
>CAZTNS010000087.1:0-13403 GCA_964615585.1 uncultured Bacteroidales bacterium
AATCTGTGTTTTGTGGGATTTAGAGCTTTGGTGCTTTGGTGGCATTTTTTTTTATAAGTACTCATCATTTCATTTAATGGATTAAAGAATATTAAAACGAATAATTAAAATCACATAAATTTTTACCTTTAGATATTTTTGGTTTTCCACTAAGTTTGCAGTAGAACCTAAAATATAAACACGATTTTTTAAGAATCACAGCGCTTAGTTTACTTTTTCCTGTTTCCTGTCCATATCAGGTTTATCATGGACTAAAAAATAAATCTGGTGATTTTTTGTCATTAAAACAGTTTGTTAACTTTGGCTCAAAATTATGCCATGCAAGTAAAATGCCTAATTCTACGATTCAGCAGCATTGGCGATATTGTGCTTACAACACCTGTTGTCAGGGGACTGAAAGAACAGGTGGATGGGGCAGAGGTGCATTATTTAACCAAACCGGGTTTTGCTGCTATTGTAAAAGACAATCCTTACATTGATAAAGTTCATGCCTTACAGCCATCCTTTTCTGATACCATAAAATCCCTTAAAGCCGAAGGTTTTGATTATGTGATTGATTTACACCGGAATCTGCGTAGCTTACGGATAAAACACAAACTCAAAGTGATGGATTTCAGCTTCAATAAGCTCAACAAAGAAAAATGGCTGATGGTGAATTTTAAAATCAATAAACTGCCGGATGAACACATTGTTGACAGGTATTTGAAAACCCTTTCGGTGTTTGATGTTAAAAATGACGGCAAAGGCCTCGATTATTTCATTCCGGCATCTGAGGAAGTTGAAATATCAACCATTTTACCTGAAAACTTTAAAGAAGGATATGCCGCTTTTGCCATTGGTGGGCAGCATGCTACCAAAAAATTGCCTGAAGATGCCATCATGGAGATTTGTCGTAAGCTGGATAAACCTGTGGTTTTGCTTGGCGGCAAAGAAGACCGGGATGCTGGAGAAATAATCGCCGGCAACAATAAAAACATTTTCAATGCATGCGGGATTTTTTCGCTGCATCAATCAGCAAGCCTTATCAAACAAGCGCGGGTAATAATTACACATGATACAGGGTTGATGCACATTGCTGCTGCTTTTCACAAACCGGTAATCTCTGTATGGGGAAATACCATCCCGGAATTTGGCATGACTCCCTATATGCCGGGGGAAGGATCACAAATATTTGAGGTACGGAATTTGCCCTGCCGTCCGTGTACAAAAATCGGGTTCAAAAAATGTCCAAAGAAACATTTTAAATGTATGGAAGATCATGATATTGATTCCATTGTTAAACACGCTGCAAGTTTTTTCTGAATGTTGAAAATACCGTTAATTGGCTTATAATAACTCAAGAGGCATCCTTTAACTTGCCGTCAGGAATGTGTTATTATGAAATATTCGGGCAGAAGTTTTTACGGGAGAAACAAAATCTGTAACTTTATATCTAAAACATAATGTTTTTTTCGTAATTTAGTTGTTTGAAAATATACACCATGAACAACATCAGCGATGCATCACGGCAAATTCTCTCGCAATATGGCCTGACACCCCAGGAAGAAATGCTTGAGGTATCACATCAGAAAAAGAAAATCAGCATTGGAATTCCTTGTGAAACAAGCATGCAGGAAGGCAGAATACCTTTGGCCCCGTTATCAGTCGGGTCGCTTATAGAAAGTGGCCATAAGGTTGTAATCCAGCGAGGAGCCGGACAAAAGGCACAATTTACAGATGAGAAATACGCCGAACACGGTGCCACCATGGTTGATGATGAGAGGGAAGTATTCCAGTGTGATGTTGTGGTTAAGATCGCTCCTTTCACTGAGAAAGAAATAGAAATGATGCGGCAAGGTCAGATTGTTTTTTCTTCTGTTCATGCAAGTAGCCAAACCAAAGCATATTTCACAAAACTTTTACAAAAAAAAGTAATTGCATTGGCTTACGATATGCTGAAAGATGATCAGGATTGTTATCCCTTTGTCCGTTCTATGAGTGAAATAGCCGGCAGGTCATCACTTATGATCGCTGCAGAATATCTTAGTACCATCCACAACGGCAAAGGTAAAATGCTTGGAGGCATGACCGGGGTCACACCTTCCGAAATTGTCATCCTTGGGGCAGGAACAGCAGGTGAAAATGCTGCTCGTACAGCACAAGGCATGGGAGCACAAGTGAAAGTGTTTGATAAATCAATACACAGATTAACCCGATTGCTTAATACACTTAATCGGCCTGTTTTTACCTCTGTCTTACAACCTCAGGTTTTGGAACGTGTATTAAAATCAGCCGATGTGCTGATTGGTGCTGTCCGCCTGATGGATGCCTCCCCTGTAAGTATTGTTTCCGAAGATATGATCAAAAATATGAAAAAGAAATCTGTTGTCATTGATATCAGTATTGATCAGGGGGGGTGTATTGAAACCAGCAGCCCGACAAACCACAATGACCCGGTTTACATAAAACACGGAGTGATTCATTACTGCGTTCCGAACATCGCAGCAAGGGTAGCGCGTACGGCCAGTTATGCCATGAGCAATATCCTGGCGCCGGTGTTGCTTGAACTTGGTGAAAGCGGGTCGGGACTGAACTTTTTGAAAAACTACAACGGATACAGAAATGGTGTGTATGCCTACAACGGCATTTTAACCAAAAAACTGATAGGTGATATGTATGACTTGAACTCAAGGGACATAGACTTACTGATTTCTGCCATGTAATGAAATGTATTTTTAAAACGGCTAAACACTGATACATGCTTCAATCCATTTATACATACAACGTCAACGGCATTCGGGCCGCCATTAGAAAAGGACTGAAAGACTGGTTTACAGCAGTAAAACCAGATATCCTCATGATACAGGAAACCAAGGCACAGCCGGAAGATATTGATACCTTTTTCTTCAAAGAACTTGGATATCACGTGTTTGTGCATTCTGCCCAAAAAAAAGGATACAGTGGTGTAATGACCATCTGCAGGCAGGAACCGGATAAAGTGATTGCCGGCATCGGGGATAAAAACTTTGATGCCGAAGGCCGTTTTCTGCGTATGGATTTCGGAGATATTACGGTGATAAATTCGTATTTTCCGTCCGGAACAACCGGTACAGTAAGGCAGGATGTAAAATACGCTTACCTGGATGCGGTACAAAATTACGTGGATGATCTTAAAAAGCAAGGCCCCAGCATCATTCTCTCCGGGGATTTTAACATTTGCCACAAGCCCATTGATATCAGCAAGCCGGAGAACAAGAAAAACGTATCCGGTTTTTTGCCGGAAGAACGGCAGTGGGTAAGCAAATTCTTAAACAGCGGTTTTGTAGATAGTTTACGCGCTTTTGACCAGCGGCCGGAACAATACTCATGGTGGTCATACCGTGCCAATGCCAGGGCCAAAAACCTCGGTTGGCGGATTGATTACCACATGGTAAGTGAAAACCTGGCCGGCAACATGAAAAACGCCCGCATCCACAGTGATGTTTACCATTCTGACCATTGCCCGGTTAGTGTGGAGATAGAGATGTAAGCTCTGTTTTATTGACAGTCGAAACGAAAAACCAAACCTTTAGGTTTGATGAAATAACATAATAATTGGCGTAACTAAGACCAGTACAGGAAAACACATTGGGAGGTGGAGGTTTTTACGGATTGGCAGCGCGATGGCTTTATTCCCTTATCACACCCCATTCAAAGACATGAAACCCTTCCCTTTCTACATGTTCAATTTGAACCGGCGGAATGTGTTCAAAACTATCTGTTCCCACAATTCTGTAAAACAACCTGAAAATATGATGAGGCTGGCTGGATAAATTCAATTGAATGACAGTGGATATGCGTTCATTTGTTTGCGGATAGATGTTATAAAAATCATGTTCGTTTAATATGGGAATCCAAAATTCAGTAAAATCAGATATTTCTTTATCCGAGAAGTTATACCTTGACAGATTCGATGAAAAAAAACTCTCCAGTGTATCAACACTTACACACCACCCATTATCATATTGCCATACATCAGGCTGGATAGATTCATAAAACAAAAAGTCATAAGTGCCATCAATTCTCCCACTTGTCTCAACATTTACATTCCAGCTGTTGTTTTCAACCTGGGGTTCTGATTTAATAATTCTTCCCCCTTGGGGAAAAACCAATTCAACGGTAAGATCCTGAGCAGAATCAGGATAAATGTAAATGTTTGGTTTATCAACAGCTGCCCAATCAACGTATAATGTATCTATTTCAACATCAGTCCCAAAATCATTGGACGCTGTTAAGGATACTATATATTCTCCCGCCTCCGTAAAGGTGTGTGTTGGCTCTGCCAGTATGGAAGTAGTGCCGTCATCAAAATCCCAAAAGTAGTCTGATGCATGCTCTGAACAATTGGAAAACTCTGCCGGGGTATATGTGGTTTGTGATACGCTATCAGAAAAAATGGAGGCTTCAGTATGTGTGAAACATGCGATTGGAAGCTGTTCATCTTCAGGTTCGGAATCACATGATGGAACACATATCAATAATAAAACTATATAAGGCAATTTGTTTATCATTTACGAAAGCTTATTACAAATTACAAACAATGTATTTTTTTATTTATCAAAAATAAGGCTTTTATTCTAAAATAAAAGTTAAAATTTTAACCCTTGGAATATTACACGAATAACAGTATAAACATACACCCATATCAGCTACCACACTTAACAAAATTCTAAGTTTTTTTAGTTCGGAAACCTGCGAACTTAAAAAACCTTTCTTATTTTTGTTCCCTAAATCATGTTCCCATGAACAAAAAAGAAAGAATAAACAAACAAAAGGAATTGATTGAGACCATTGGCAGGAATGCTGAACAAGAAGGCATGCAGCCTGTGGCCGGCAGGGTAATGGCGCTTTTGATGGTGATGGATAAAGAACAATATACCTTTGATGAAATTGTGGAGGAGCTTAGCATTAGCAAGAGCTCTGCCAGTACGGCATTGCAAATCCTTCAGTTAAAAGAAATAGTTGAATACGAAACAAAACCCGGAGACAGGAAGCGGTATTTTCACATCAAAAGGCAAAAGCCGTTTTACCTGTTTGAAAGGGTAAAAAAATCGATGATTGAAAAAAATAAAATGATGAAGTCGATTATTGAGCTGAAGGCCGATCCGGAATCAAAAAATGTGCAGTATTTTAAGGATTTGATAAAAATAACCGATTTGTTTCTGGATAATTATGAAAAAATGAAAGAAAACTTTTTTAAGAATCAATGATAATAGGTGTTTGATGTTTGTATAATGATGATAAAGTGAATAAAATATTATGAACGTAAAAAAATGGATATTGGCAAGTATTTTTATCTCATGGGTAGTGTTTCCTGTGGCAGCGCAGGATTCTGTGATGCAGTTTTCGGTTGCTGAAGCCCGGGAATACGCTGTAAAGCACAATAGGGAATTGCAGAATGCAAAACAAGATGTTCATATAGCAGAAGAACAATACAAAGCTGCACGCGGGCAGGGATTACCTCAGGTCAACGGAACACTGGATTACATGACCAATTTCAATTATGAAGCAGAGCTGGAGTTTGGCAGCGGAGAAGAAAGCAGTCCCCCTGACATTAACTATCAGGTATTGGACCAGGGTGATATGGAAATCATAAAACTCCTTGAATCCATGACACAGACAGGGCCTACCACAATAGAAATGACAGATCAGTCCAGTGCTCAGCTTCAGGTATCACAACTGATTTTCGGAGGGCAGTACTGGGTAGGCTTAAAAACAGCCAAAATTGCCAAAGACATGGCACGCCAAAATGTTGCCCTTACCGAACTGGATGTTAAAGAAAGCATCGAAAACACATATTACATGATATTGGTAACTGAAAATATTCTTGATGTGTTAAATAAAAACATTGAAAACCTGGAAAAAATCAAACAACACACCAAAAACATGTATCAATCCGGACTCGCTGAAGAAGTGGATGTAGATCAGATCAGCATCACCCAATCCAAACTGGAAAACCAGATAAGGGCAATGGAGCGAAATGCCCGTCTGACATATCACATGCTGCATTTTCAAATGGGGCTGGATTATGATCAGGAAATTGAGCTCACAGATTCTTTAGATGCACTGATGGGAAACCTTGAGATAAGTACAAAACTGGCTATTTCCTTTGATCCGGCTCAGAATCCCCAATTCCGGATAATGGAAACCCAGGAAGCCATGCAGGAAAAACAGATAGAAATGGAAAAATGGGCTTATGCCCCCAGGCTTACCGGTTTTTATACCTACACTGAAAAAATCATGACCAGTGGTTTTGATATGAATCCCAGAAATGCTGCCGGCCTTAATTTGTCAATACCGATCTTTTCGAGTGGTGTGCGTAAAGCAAACCTTGATAAGGCACGTATAGAGCTGGATAAGGCACAGCGTCAAAAGGAAATGCTTAAAGAACAGCTGCTGATGCAAAACAATCAATTGCGCTATGAATTGACCAATGCTTTTGAAAATTATCAGACCCAAAAAGAAAATGTGAAAGTAGCCCGGCGCGTGTTGGAAAATGTTCAAAATAAATACAAACAGGGTTTGGCATCCAGCCTTGACCTTACTCAGGCTAATTCAAATTATCTTGAAGCTGAAAGCAATTATTTGAATGCAGCCAGGGAATTGATGCAGGCCAATTTGAAACTTGAAAAATTATACGATCAATTATAACAATCAGAAAAATTAACGTGATGAAGAAAGAAAAACTTGTTGCATGTGTGCTGCTTTTTACGGGAATCCTTAGTGCATGTGACCCCGGAGATGAGGAACAAGACAATAAGGATAAACAGGAACCCCGTCCGGTGAAAATTATGACATTAAAAAAAGATACGGTAGAAAGGACCCTTTCATATACAGCCAATATGATTGCATGGGAGGAGGTAAACCTTGCACCGTCTAAACCCGGACGGATCAAAGAGATTTTTGTGGAAGAAGGCGACCGGATTACAAAAGGACAGGAACTTGTTAAAATGGATAAGACTGAACTAACACAGGCCTTACTTCAACTTGAAGATGCACGTACTAATTTCCATCGTATGGATACCCTTTATGAGTTAAACAGCATATCAAAACAACAATATGACCAGGCCAAAACCCAATATGAAATGGCACTGGCCAATATTGAGTTCCTTACCGAAAACACAACACTTACAGCGCCTTTTAACGGGATTGTTACCAAAAAATATTTTGAAGATGGAGAAATATATTCCGGCACACCAACCACGCAGGATGGCAAATCAGCCATTCTCAATATAATGCAGATATCACCAATGAAAACCATGGTCGGTATTTCAGAAAGGTACTTTCCCTTTATCAACAAAGGGATGAAAACATACATTACTTCAGATATTTATCCTGATGAAATTTTTACAGCACGTGTTCACCGGGTACATCCTACCATAGATCCCTCAACACGCTCGTTCAAAACAGAAATAAGGGTCAATAATTCTGGTGAAAAATTACGACCTGGTATGTTTGTCAGGGTTAAGTTGATAATAAAAAATGACGCAACCCTGCTTGCCCCGGCTATCGCTGTTATTAAGCAGGAAGGTACGAATAACCGGTGTGTGTTTGTGCATGAAGATGGCATTGCACGGCAGATATGGGTTAAAATTGGAGACCGTTTTGATGACCAGCTTGAAATCTTGTCTGATGAACTGAAACAAAATATGGAACTAATCGTTGCAGGCCAGGCCAATTTGATGGATGGTGACAGTATCAAAATCAAGAAATAATTCTGTTAAGCAGATTAATAAATCATAAGATATGAGCATTTATAGCAGTGCAGTAAAAAAGCCCGTTACCACAATAATGATCTTTATTGCCGTTATTGTACTTGGTATATATTCTGTAATAAAACTGCCGGTTGATTTGTATCCCGAGATCGAATTTCCGGCAATTACTGTATTTACAACTTACCCGGGTGCCAGTGCCAGGGATATCGAAACCAACCTGACAGAACCGATTGAGGATGCACTCAATACGGTGGATGAGCTTAAAGAAATCAGGTCTGTATCAAGGGACAACCTGTCAATAGTTACGCTGGAATTTGAATATGAAACTGACCTTAGCGAGGCGGCCAATAACATTCGTGACGGCCTCTCTTTTGTGAGGGATGAGTTACCTGAAGAAGCCGAAGAACCAAATATCTTTAAATTTAGTTCCAGCAGGATGCCCATACAGATGTTTGCCATCACAGCAGAGGAAAATTACGAGGGGCTGGAAAAGTTGCTGGAAGAAAAACTGGTCAATCCGCTGAATCGGATAGATGGCATAGGTTCCATCAGTGTTATTGCTTCCCCGAAACGTGAAATAGCTGTGGAGTTTAACCCTCGAAGGCTGGAGGCATATAAGCTTACGATTGAACAAATTGGAAATATCCTGGCTGCCGAAAATATGAATATGCCCACGGGTAATATCGAAATGGGCAAAATGGATTATCCCCTCCGTGTGGAAGGCGAATTTGAAAGCAGTGATTTTATTGAAGACATTGTTATTGGCAACGAACAGGGGCAGGCAATATACTTAAAAGATGTGGCAACGGTGCGCGATTCCATCCGGGAAATGACCATGGATGAAAAAATAAACGGAAAAAATGGGGTGCGCTTGATGGTTATGAAGCAGTCAGGGGCCAATACTGTGAAGGTTGCGAAAGAACTGAATGAGCGATTGGAAAAACTCAAAACAAATTTGCCGCCTGATGTGAAAGTTCAGACCATATTTGATTCGAGTGAATTTATTAAAGACTCCATTAACAACCTGACACAAACCCTGATGTTTGCCATGTTTTTTGTGATTCTGGTTGTGTTGTTTTTTCTTGGTCGCTGGCGGGCTACTTTTATAGTGGTATTGACAATTCCCATCTCATTGATTGTGTCGTTCATTTATCTCCGGATTACCGGAAATTCCATAAACATTATTTCCTTGTCAGCACTGGCCATTGCCATCGGCATGGTGGTGGATGATGCCATTGTGGTACTCGAAAACATCAGTAAGCATATTGAACGCGGCAGCAGCCCGAGAGAGGCCGCAATTTATGCTACCAATGAAGTCTGGTTGGCTGTTATTGTTACCACACTTACTGTAGTGGCTGTTTTCTTCCCCATGACAATGATCGGTGGTATGACAGGAATTATGTTCCGTCAGTTGGGTTGGATTGTGACTATCACGGTAACAACATCTACACTGGCAGCGATTAGCCTTACACCTGTGCTTAGCTCAAAGTTATTCAGCCTGAAGAAAAAAAATAAGAAAGTGGGCCGGTGGAGCTATGACCGCACAATTCGCCCCATGCTTGATAATCTCGATAACTGGTATGCACGTGTATTAAAATGGAGCCTTAGTCACAAGCGGATAATTGTGTTCTTTGCACTGGCAATAATGGGATTGTCTGTGTTTTTAGGAACCCGGCTTGGTACAGAATTTATGCCGCAAACCGATGAGAGCCGTTTTGATATGTCGATTGAATTGCAATCGGGAACCCGGGTTGATGAATCTGTAAAAGTGGCACGTAAAGTTGATAGCATTCTGGAAAATGAAATTCCTGAAGTCCGTCTGATATCAACCTCTGCCGGGGCTGATGATGAAGGTGGATTTTCTTCAATGTTTCAGTCAACCGGATCAAATATCATTAATTACAGGGTGGGCATTGTTGATCTTGAAGAAAGGGAAAGAAGCGTCTGGGATATCTGCGAAAAAATGAGAAATAAATTGACAGAATTCCCGGAAATTATCAAATATAACGTCAGTAGTAGTAGTACCGGCGCAGGCATGATGGCAGGTAATAATGTGGATCTTGAAATTTATGGGCATGATATTGAAGCTTCAACACGGCTGGCCAATCAACTGGCTGACAGCATACGTAATATTGAAGGTGCCCGTGAGGTTAATATCAGCAGGGAAGATGAAAAACCTGAACTGCGGATGGAGCTTGACCGGGAAAAATTGGCTGCCAATGGGTTAAATACAGCCATGGTTTCTTCTGCCCTGTATAATCGTGTGGAAGGCATGACCGCTACACGTTTCCGTGAAGGCGGTGAGGAATATGACGTGGTGCTGCGTTTTAAAAAAGAATTCAGAAACAATATTTCTGATATTGAAAACATTGCTGTTCAAAATCCCATGGGAATGTTCATCCGACTCGGAGAACTAGGGGACGTAAAAGAATACCAATCGCCCCCCAACATCGAACGCAAGCGGCGCGAACGTATAGTTACCATATCTTCAACGCCGTATAAAATATCACTGGGAGAATTGGCAGAAAAAATTAAACGTAAAATAAGCAAGACGGACATTCCACCCGGTTTAATGGTAGAAGTAGGCGGGGCTTATGAAGATCAACAGGAAGGCTTTATGGATGTGGCATTACTGCTTACGCTGAGTCTGGTGCTGGTATATATTGTTATGGCATCTCAGTTTGAATCCCTGAAAATGCCTTTTATCATCATGTTTTCCATTCCGTTTGCCTTTACCGGTGTGATACTGGCGCTGATGATAACCAATACTGCTTTGAGTATCATTGCTGCCCTTGGTGCTGTAATGCTTGTCGGTATTGTGGTGAAAAATGCCATTGTGCTTGTGGATTACATCAATCTCATGCGTGACCGTGGCTACCCGCTTGCCGAAGCCATTGTGTTATCCGGCCGGTCAAGGTTAAGGCCTGTATTGATGACGGCTATTACAACCATTCTTGGGATGTTACCTCTTGCACTAAGCACAGGCGAAGGCTCTGAAATATGGAGCCCCATGGGAATTTCCGTCATTGGCGGCCTCATTGCTTCAACCATCATTACCATGGTGATTGTTCCTGTGGTATATATGTTGTTTACCCGCAGCGGTGAACGCAATAAGAAAGCGAAACTGAGAAAAAATCATCAATTTTTAGATTGATCTGCATTGATAAACAATTAAAGCAAACAAACATGAAATCAGTATTTATCATATTCAACCAGGCGCATTCAGAGAAAGTGGATTATATGCTTGATTATCTTGATATCCGGGGATTTACACAATGGGATAAAATTGCCGGACGGGGAGGTAAAAATGGGGATCCTCACATGGGTACGCATACCTGGCCTGAACAAAACAACGCTATTATGACCATAGTCGAAGATGATAAAGTGAATAAAATACTCGAAGCTGTCAAAAAAATTGATGCCATCAACGAAGAGGTGGGTATCCGCGCTTTTGTCTGGAATGTTGAGAAAATGGTGTAATTGTTTCGTTCCGGTATGAATGAACCTGTGTAAAAAATTCCGTCGGTTTAATCCTGTATGTTAAGTGCCTGTATTTGACCTGCCAGGTACAGTGGCAGGGAAATTAAATTATAGTGGAACGCTGTTTTTTTCTTTAAATTGACATTTGCTTTTAAATCTTTTTCCCAGGTGGGTTTATCCATGTTTAATCGAATGCCTGTTTTTTTGTTCTTTTCAGCGAGAAATACATGGAGGGATTTGAGACTGCCTGTTTTGCCCGCTTTAATTTCTAATGGGATTACCTGATTTTTAATCTGAAGTAAACAGTCGATTTCTGCATTCGAATTTTTAGCTTCCCTTAGCCAGTAATTGAGTTTTTGTTCCTGATATGGTGGACCCGATGAAATTATTTCCTGTAGCACAAATTGTTCTGCTAAATTACCCTCAAAGGCAGTTACCAGTTCATCTAATCCGATGAGTTTAATTCCGGCAATGGTGTTTAGTAAACCGATGTCCATAAACACTGGCTTAAAAATATTCAGACTTTCAGATTGTTTCAGGGGAACTTCCGATGCTTTTGTGTGTCTGACAAGATGAATAATTCTACTCATCTCAAGTTTTAAAAAAGCCTCTTTCAATTGTTTTGATTGTGCATGACGATTTACATGTGTATATTTTACCTTTTTACCAATGTTGTTTGCTGTATAGTGGAGTATATCCCTCAAATATTCTTGTTCTTTGCGTGTACCATATTTGGAAAAATCATATTCAATGGAAGTAATCAGGTTGGCATGAAATTTTTCTATTCCAGATAGGTCGTTTTCTGTAACATAGTAGTTTACAGCTTCAGGCATACCCCCAATAAAGATGTATTTTCGCAGGTATTCAGAGAGTTTTTGATGCATTGCATCACTGATTTTTTCACCAATTTGATATTTTTTGATGTAATCCGCATAAGCTTGCTTATTGTTTGCTACCAGGAATTCAAGAAAATTCATTGGATACATATAGGCAAACTCAACCCTTCCTACCGGCATCGAATATGACATTTCATTCAAGGTGTGATCAAGGAGTGATCCTGCTGCAATTATGTGTAAACCCGGATTTTGTTCATAAAAGTAACCCAGCGATACTATGGCCTCAGGACAAGATTGAATTTCATCAATAAACAATAAGCATTTCCCTTCTCTGAATGAAAAATTATAAATTAAAGAAAGTTCATTTAATATTACTTCAGGCTTTCGGGTTTTAAAAATTGAATGTAATTCCTGTTCCTGTTCAATGTTTATTTTTAAATAATCACTATAGTTTTCCTGCGCAAATTTATCCACACTGTATGTTTTACCTACCTGCCTTGCGCCCCTTAATATTAATGGTTTTCGGTGTTTGCTTTCTTTCCATTCAGAAAGGTATTTTTCTATTTCTCTGTACATATACGTCTGTTTTTTGGGCACAAATATAAAACACTATTGGACTTTCACCAAAATAATTTAAAAATACCATTGGATTTTGATAAATAAAGTCGCAAAACACCATTGGATATAAGTAATTTGTTCTTAACCATAGATTATACTTCATCAGGGAACAAAACAATGTTGTATTAACCGTTGTGGAAAATGAAAAGGTGGATGAACTGCTCGAAGCTGTCAAAAAATTGATAACATCATTGAAGATGCAGGCATCAGGGCTTTTGGTTCTTTTGGTGTTTGGTAATCGATGTATTGAGATGTCGAACCACGGGACAAAAGCACATCAAATCTATTTTTATGTGAAAAATATTTAATTACAGACTTCTTAAAAACAATAAATCTGTTATTGTAAAACTATACAATTTTTAGTGGAATTTTGAGTTTTGCCTGTCCCGTAGCGAAGTTTCCCCTGTGAAATGCCTGGCAATATTTAACACGGTATGAGCGTATCGGGATGTTTTGGTGGCGAGAAAAATATGCCACTAAAGCACCAAAACACTAAATCCCACCAAAGTAATGAAAAATAAAATGTGTAGTTTTATTATTAAGTGGTGATTACTAATCATTTAGCACAGGCGTAATAAAAAAATTCAAGAAGTCTGAATTACAAAACAATTATCCCCATCCATGTGCAAAACTTGTTTTAATTCTTAATATTATCCGTCTGAGCAGGATAAGTTTTATATCTGGTTCTACTGCATTTTTAATGGGTTATGATTAACCCGCTGTTTACCTAATCCTA
>CAZTNS010000088.1:0-13328 GCA_964615585.1 uncultured Bacteroidales bacterium
AACCGATATCGACACCATCTGCCTGCCATTTGTAAGTGATGCTTTCGTCGCCACCGCTGGCTGCTGTTGAACTACCGATGGTGCCCGGATCGCCATTGTAACAAATGGTTTCACCGCTTGTATTAATGGCACCTGCATCAAAATCGTCATATACAGTTACCGTTGCTGTATTGCTCGTTGCTGTACCGCAGCCGCTGCCACTGGTCGTTACCTGGCAACGGTAATCCATCGTACTGACGGGACTTGCCGTGTAACTGCTGCCGGTCGCTCCGCTGATATTGCTCCAGCCGCCCTCGTCTTTCTGCCACTGGTAACTGTAGCTGCCAATACCACCGCTGGCGCTTACACTCATCGTATGCGAACCGCCGCTGCAGATCGTCGCTCCGCTGGGTTGACTGCTGATTGAGGGATCCGGATTTACACTCCAGCTTACTTCCTCTGTGTCTGTATCACAACCATTCCCACTTGCCGTACGTCTCGACTGGTATTTGCTTGTACCTTCCACAGCATTGAATGATGGCGTAGAACCATCCCACGAAGTCCATGATGAACCATTGTCGGTAGAATACCTGTATTGGTCATTGATCGTTCCACATCCTCCTGAACCGCTGCTTGTAGTAATATCCAAAATGGTTCCCTCACAAACAGGGCTTTCGTTTGGGTCGCGTGTAAGGGAAGGTGCGGTAGGATCAGCATGTACTGTAATATTAATGGAGCCGGAATAACCATATCCGCAACCTGAACCACCGGTAGTAACACGACAACGGTAATCATCACTGTGTGTTGAACTCGTAGGCACACTATAAGTGCTATTGGTTGCTCCTGAAATGTTACTTCCGTTTTTCTGCCACTGATACGAATAGCTGCCTATCCCCCCGCTTGTGCTTGTTACTTCTAAGGTAACACTGCCGCCAACACACACATCTGTACGGTCGGCACTGATGGAAACTGAGGGATCAGAGTTAACAGTGACAGTAGTAGAATTAGAACTTTGTGTATAGTTGCAACTATTGCATGCACACCTCACCCTGCACCTGTAGCTTGTTGTACTTGATGGTGAAGCGGTAAATCCAGAAGATGTACTCCAGTCTTGTACAACGGTGCCTCCTGTTGTTCTCCATTGATATTGCCAGCTACAACCACTACAGAATCCCCCACTATGTGAAACACTAAGGTTGCGACTTCCTCCGGTACAGATTGTACCGCCTCCACTTACAGATACACTGGAAGGGGGACGTTGTGGCTGAAACTTATAATTATGGCCTGACTCATAATTATCGTCTCCACTTTCTCCTTCATCTCCATCGGTACCCGAATAATCCTCTATGCCAGATGTAAACGAATACTCTGTGCCATTATCAGTCCCATATTTTAACTCTACCATACCGTTTGCCTCATACAAGACTGCCTGGGCATAAAGATATCCCCCATCATAATTGTAGTGCGACATCGAATACCATTCTACCGTAAATGTCCGGCTGCCAGTAGAACCCTCTGTCAGATAAGATATTTCATCCGTACTTCCATTGTCTGTAACTTCTAAATCATCCCATATAGGTGCCACAAATCCATCTGGATCATCAGTATTGGTAATAACATCATTAGAATAATCTGTACCATCCGTAGCACCTCCTCCTTGCTGATAAAAACTTAGATAACCGTTTGTACTAACCCTTACATCAGTATTATTATCACTATCATCACATTCATAAAATTTAAAACTAAAACCAATGGGAACATCTGCGTACTCATCATCATAAGTACCGTTAGATCCATTCCAAATAACGTTAGCTCCGGATAAATTTGACATACCGGTTGATTGCGTGGTTCTGTGATAATTTCCCGAAGGAACTGCCTTTGATATATTAGACGCTTCAATTGTTTCCTGATCTAAGGAAATTATTTCACTTAGATTGTTACCTGTATTTCTGATAAATTCTGTAACATCACTGCCATAAACAGTAGGCTGATAGTTGTATGAACCGAATGGGGGAGTTCCCTCTTTATAATAACCATCTTTTGAGTTATAATATTTCTCGTTTTCATAATAATGCAGATAATCAACAATAGAACCGGCTATATTCTGATTTATTAAACTGTTGTCTCGAAGACTAAGGGTTCCTGTTAAATCAATTTTTCTGACAATTGCCTGTCCGATAAAATTACCAAGCTTGTATTCACTTTCGTGTAAGTCCTGCTTCAGTTCATCCTCAGGCCTGTCATACAAGTTATTTGAATATCTCTGACGATATCCGCTTTGTGCATCACTTATGACTATCCTCAACTTTTCTATGTGAGTAATTAAATCATTGATCTCACCAATTAAAGCATCAACATCCCTTTGAGCCCAGTCAGGCAATCCATGCGTTGCATTTACAATCGGATTACCATAGGAATCTGTTTTTTTATCTGAATCCGCATTTATGGGGTCCATAATCCAGTTATCCGGCAAATGCTGCTTTATCACGTCTTTAATAGCACTTTGAGATTTCTCCTTGAGTTCCGGAACTAAATCATCAGTTTTTACATTATTTATTTGGTCATTGATTGAAGGTTGGTTTGCTTTGGTTTCTTCATTTGACTCTGATGATTGTATGGTAAGTTCCGGCAATGCGTGTTCAGAATCATTCTCTTGTTCCATGATTCCCTTTTCATGCTTTACTTGCTGCGCAAAACTGTTTGCACTACACAAAAAAAACGGGATGATTACAATAATTAGAATATGTTGTTTCATGCTAAAATGGTATCAATTTGTTCATCAATTACATTCTGTTTTACAATTATTTTGTCCTGTATCTCCTCACTCACCTGAATAGAAAATATCGATTCAAAACAATTTATCTCACTATTCATCACTATCCGGCATTTCATCCACACTGAACCTTCATCTTCAGCAGACAATCGGCAGGCAGGGGTATTCAGACGGATTAGATGCAAAACCTATTTTACTAAACATTTATAACAATTCAAACATACACCATATTTAATATTCATAAATTTATATATTTGTTAATATATCAATAAATTATACTTAATAAATTATTTAAAATTTCTTAAAGCCATTATTGTTTCACATATTTTACTTGTTGTTAAACAGCTGTAATCGTAGTCTTTATCAAAATACACATGTTAATGAAAGTGAAAATTTGATTCTGCTACAGCTTTAATGGATGATAATTAACCTGCTGTTTACTTCATCTACTTCATACTTTTTGTGTAAAACCTGTCATTTTCAGTCTGTAGTTCGAAGAACGGTGTGGAATTGCCTTTTCTATGTGGCCTTTATGTTTTCCTGAAGTTCAAAAAATGGAAACATCTCAGCTTGGAACCACAATAATCACAACGAAAGAATAATTTTGAACATCATCGTTTAAAAATTGGATTATAAAACATTTTTGAGAGGGAGTTTGTTATTATGTTCAGAGTTTGTTCATATAATTCGAAATGTCACATATAAAAAACAATATCTTATGAACCAAATAAGAAAACCCGCCGTTTCAGGCCAGTTTTATACAGAGGACAAAGATGCTCTGAATGAGGCATTGCAGTCATATTATGACAATGCAAGGTTAAAGAAAAGAACAAAGCCGGCAAAAGCTGTTATTGCTCCGCATGCCGGATATATATTTTCAGGTCAGATTGCAGCAGATGCCATTGTGCATCTTGATCCTGAGAAAGTCAAACGTGTGTTTGTGATCGGCTCATCACACCACGCTAATTTTGATGGTGTTTCCGTGTATGCAGGTGATGCCTATGATACACCTGATGGATTGGTAAATATTGATAAAAACACGGCAGAATATTTACTAAACAAACATGATTTTATTGATTTTGTACCACGGGCTCATCATGATGAACATTGCATCGAAGTAGAGATTCCACTTCTAAAATACCATTTGAAGGATTTTAACATTGTTCCTCTTCTGATAGGCAGCTACACATCTGCCATTACAGACAAACTGGCAAAAGCCCTGACCCCCTGGGTATCTGATCCGGAAACGGCATTTGTGGTTTCAACCGACCTCTCTCACTTTCCCGATTACAATACGGCTAAAAAAGTGGATAATGAAACCGTGCAGGCCATTGTTTCCGGGAATCCGGATGAATTGATTTCTACCATGGAAAAGCATAAAAATCAAAACATTCCCTCCCTTTCCACAGACATTTGCGGCTGGACATCCGTGCTGACAATTATGAAATTGTTTGAAGGCAGCGGCATCACATGGAAAAAAATATCCACAGGGAATTCTGGTGATGCGGTATTTGGCGACCACAGCAGGGTGGTTGGTTATGCTGCCATTGCAGGTTTTGTGAATGATGAAGAAGATAAAAAAGAAAAAGAAGAAGGTTTTGACCTGACAGATGACGAAAAACAATTCTTGCTGGATTTAGCCCGCAAAAGTATAGATGCCAGTTTCCACCCACAAGATGTGGATTTACCGGAAAACGATGATGATGTTCCCCCCAAATTAACCAAAAAATGCGGTGCCTTTGTTACCCTGCATAAAGACGGGAAATTACGTGGCTGCATTGGCAATTTCGGCGATGATCGTCCGTTGTGGAAAGTGGTGAAAGACATGGCTGTTGCTGCTGCTTTTCATGATACTCGTTTTTCTCCGCTGCTCGAAAAAGAGCTGTCAGAAATTGAGATTGAAATATCCGTGTTAACACCGCTGCGTCCCATGGAAGACATATCTGAACTTGAACCTGGCAAACATGGGATTTACATCAAACATGGTTTTGCTTCAGGCACCTTTCTGCCACAGGTGGCTACAGAAAACGGCTGGAACAAAGAAGAGTTCCTCGGGCACTGCGCCAGGGATAAAGCCGGCCTTACATGGGACGGATGGAAAGAAGCCGATGTGTATTTGTATGAAGCCATTGTTTTTAATGAATAATCCAAAATAATATACATATAACATGAACAAAAAAGAAGCGTATTTTTATAAAATCAGGGATGATGGAAAAGTGCTGTGTCAACTGTGTCCTCAGGCGTGTGTGCTTGAAGAAAATAAAATGAGCCCCTGCGGAACCCGCATGTTGATAGATGGGAAACTCCGGGCATTATCATGGGGACAGGTAATTGCGGGGAACATTGATCCGGTGGAAAAAAAGCCACTGTATCATTTTATGCCGGGAAGCGAAGTATATAGCATTGGCACTGCCGGATGCAACATGCACTGCAAAAACTGCCAGAACAGCGATATTTCACAAGCTTCCAACCTTGTAAATCCATCCAGGATTATTACACCTGCACAAATTGTGGATGATCTGTTATCGCAGGGCATACAATCCATTGCTTATACCTACACCGAGCCCACCATTTTTTATGAGATGATGTATGAAACTGCTGAACTGGCAAAAAGGAAAAGCATCAAAAATATCGTGGTCACCAACGGGCTTATCAATCCTGAACCTTTGCGTAAGCTACTTCCTCTGATTGATGCCGTCAACATTGACATGAAAGTTTTCAATGACAAAACACACAGGGAACTTACCGGCAGTAGCCTAAAACCGGTGCTAAAAACCATCGAAACAGTACATAGAAATAGTCCACATCTTGAGCTTACCATGTTGCTGATTCCCGGCATCAGTGATAAAGAAGAGGAACTGGATGCATTTTTTACATGGATGACAGAACGTGGAATGCAGGAAGTACCACTCCATATATCACGTTTTTATCCCACTTACAGGCTTACGGACGTCCCTCCTACTCCTGTCAGACGTGTGTTTGAAGTAAGGGAAAAAGCGTTAAATAAAGGCATTCAGTATGTATATCCGGGAAATGTCTCAGGTGGTGATAAAGAAAACACCCTTTGTCCTGACTGTGGTACCCTTGCCATCAGCAGACAAGGATTCAGTGGGGTTAATCACATGAAGAACGGCAAATACTGCAGGCGTTGTAACAGAAAGATTATTGAAACAGCCTGATTTTTCTTAAAATTACATGATTTTAAATCGCAGTGGAACATACAACGCTATCAGCATTGTAAACCACCGATCCGGGCGAATCCGAAAAGACAAAAACCGGCAATAATGGATCATTCAAAACAAATTACATCATTTTCATTTGCGATATAACTTTCCGGGAAAACTTCCCTTGCCTGGGCTACAAGTTCATCAGCATTTCTGTAGCGTGTGGAAAAGTGCCCAAGAAACAATTTTTTTGCATTGGCTTGTTTTGCTATCATGGCTGCCTGACGGGCTGTTGAATGAAATTTGGCTTCAGGACTGCCTTCATTGTCGTCACCAAAAGTCGCTTCATGATACAGATATTGCACATTTTTTATGTCTTTAACCATGTGGGGATAATAGGCTGTATCTGAGCAATATGCGTATGAACGCATTGTGTGGCCATGTAAGGTTAGTTTATCATTTTCAGCGATGGTTTTTCCGTTTCTAACAAGGTCAGCACCCTGTTTTACCCTTCGGATTTCCTGGTATGTCATATCATGCTGTTCAATCTGCTTTTCAATGATGTTCTGTGCAGCCTGTTTTTCCTGAAACAAAAACCCGCAAACCGGTATTTTATGTTTCATGGGAAAAGAATAAATGTCCAGTTGTTTGGTGCTGAATATCTTTTCTTTCTCCTTGAAGTTCAGTTTGTGAAATACCATTGGAAAATCCACCTTGGCACCACCCTGGGATAATACATATTTTACGATGGATTCTAATTTTGGATGAGAATATATATGCAGGATTTGTTTCCGCCCCAGCAACCTCATACTAGAAAGCAGGCCAAACAATCCAAAAAAATGATCCCCGTGTACATGGGAAATAAAAATATGGCGTATTTTAGAAAAGCCAAGCTGATTTCGCCGTAGCTGAATCTGACAGCCTTCACCGCAGTCAATTAAGAAAGACTGGTTATGAAACTGTAACAACTGAGAACTTGGAAACGTTGTTTTTGTTGGTACCGCAGAACTTTTACCAAGAATATATAATTTGAATTCATTTTTCATCTGTTCCTAACTGAGCAGGGCAAAAATAGAAAAAATATAATGAGTAACCGGAAGATTACCTGAATTATCTTTATTGACTCCAAACTAAAAACCCAAAAGAAATTGAAAAATTCCACAATAACACCAAGCCCCACAAGAAACAGAATTGCAATACTTTAAGCTTTATGATGCTTGGAGTCTTCGTATCTCGTATGTTTGTTCTTAAACATATTATCATGTTTTTTCATACCGGCTATTCTAAACTATTTTGGGCTTTATACATGGCGGGGGATTACTTTATGTTACAATATTCTGTTAAAATCACTTTTTGTATCTTTGTGCCAAATTGTTGAACCATGCTGATTAAAATCGGACTTATTATCTCGGTGTTACTGCAAATTGGAGCTACCATCATGGCCATCAGCCTGATTCGCAAAACCCGGTACAATGTGTCATGGATACTGATTTCCATTGCGTTTGTTTTTATGGCTTTCCGGCGGATTTATGAATTGTTTGAAGTTTACACCTTGCCGGAATTGCCACAGCATTCCCCGGTAAGCAGTTGGATAGGCGTAGTCATATCACTTTGCGTATTTATTGCCACCATGTTTATTCGTCGAATTTTTGAAGCACAGGCAGAGCTGGACAAACTAAAAAAACAACATGAAGCCAGGGTATTGTCCGCTGTTATCCAAACCGAAGAAAAAAACAAACGCACCTTTGCCCGTACATTGCATGATGGACTGGGACCGATACTCTCAAGTGTGAAAATGATGCTGAGTTCGGTTCACGTTAACAAAGACAAACATGAAACAGAACAGATCATTAAAAAATCTGAAGCGGGCATAGATGAGGCCATCGAAAGCCTGAAACAAATTTCAAACCTCATGAGCCCGCATATACTGGAAAGTTATGGATTGATCCGGGCTGTTGACCACATCATTGCCAAATACAACGAAAATAATAACTTACAGATACTGCTACAGGAAAATCTGGGCACAAAACGCCTTGACCATAAAACTGAACTGGCAGGATACAGAATTGTGTGTGAATTGTTGAACAATACGGTACAACATGCCAACGCAAATGAAGCCACTTTACATATCCTGATCGAACAAAAAGACCTCAGGATCATATATTCTGACAACGGCAAAGGTTTTGACATGAGTGCCGAACATGAAGGCATGGGCTTATCGAATATTGAATCCCGGGTAAAAGCCATGAACGGAGAATACGATATACACAGCAGCCCGGGTAAAGGGTTCTATGCAGATATTAAAATCAGGGTTTCATGAAAACACGGCTTAATGGACAAAATTAATGGTAATATCTTCTGAAACTCTTATTAATACTACATCTGAGACAAATCAAAAGATATGGTTATTTTGTCATGCTCAACGGTAAACATTACTCAGCCAACCGGAGCTCAACATCAATGTTTCCCCGTGTTGCTTTTGAATACGGGCATACCTGGTGCGCTTTTTCCATCAGTTTCATGCCTGTTTCTTTGTCCACACCGGGAATGTTTGCTTCCAACACAGCATTGATGCCGAGGCCGTCTTTTTGTTTGCCAATGACATTGAAACCAATGATGTTTACAAGTTAATACCGTATGCATACGCTATGTAGTTGCTATAATAAAACGTCAATAACTGCGTTTCGGGAAGAGATTTCTGAGTAATAATGTCATTTACAAAAGAAAATCGGGTATATTATCAGGGTTAATAACAAAATATTTTGCATCAGGATAAGCTTTAATAAATCCTTTTGGGACTTTGGGTTGTTTGTTCGGATTCCATTTACATTCATAAGAGAAAATTTCCCCACCTCTGTTTTCTATCAAATCAATCTCCTGTTTATCATAGGTGCGCCAGAAATAAAACATAGAATCTCGTTTTTCATATACCGATTTTTTTATCATTTCTGAGATGCAATAGTTCTCCCACAGTTTACCTGTGTCATCCCTGGTATTTAAATCGTTAAAACTTTTCAACACAACATTACGAATGCCATTGTCCCAAAAATAATAACGGGGAGTTTTGCTGTATTCTTTACGCAGGTTCCGGCTAAAACCGGGCAAAGAAAAAATAACAAAAGCCTCTTCCAGTATTTGCAGGTAACGTTGTATGGTTTTTTTATGCGCATTCAGGTTTTGTCCCAATTCAGAATAAGATATATCGTTTCCAATTTGTAAAGCTATTAATTGAAGTAATTTTAAAACAAATGCACTGTCTTTGTTATTATCCAGGGCCAAAACATCTTTTAACAGATAACCGTTTCTAATGGATTCAAGCCTGTCTTTCTTTTCTGATATGTTGTCGGTAGTAATTACTGCCGGATAGGTTCCATATATAAGATATTCAGAGAGTGTTCTCCGAAAAGAGGGATAGTCCGAATATATTTCGGATAAAGTTAAAGGATATAAATAAAAATACGTGTTTCTGCCTGTTAAAGGTTCGCCAATATGATTTCCAAGATTAAAAGCTGATGAGCCTGTAATAAATATCTTTAATTCAGGCATTGAATCGGTGAGTAATTTTAGATTTATCCCGATTTTAGGTATCATTTGTGCTTCGTCAATAAATAAATAATTGCTATTTCCAACGAATCGTTTCAAAACACTAAGGCGTTGTGATGATAAATAAACTGCAGAATCCAGGTCATCACCCACAACATACATTACTTCAGATGTATCTGATTGCCGGTAAATTGATTTCATAATTACCGTTTTACCAGTGCGTCGAGCCCCAAATAAACCAACTACAAAACCACCTTTTAATGCTTTATGGATTTGATTTTCTATGATTCTCGGTATCATAAAGCCTGTTTTTACTAAAACATCATTATACAGGTGCCCGTATTTGCATTAATTCGGGCAGCTGGGTGTCCGTGTTTACATTAATTCGGGTGCAAGATAAAGCATTTTTGTTTAAAACCAAACTAAAATTCAGTTAAGGTAACCCTTAAATGCTTCACTGACCAGGTCGGCGTTCATATATTTCATCAATCACCACAACATACAATTAAAGGTTCTACTGTCAATTTATTGGGTAAAGCTTTAACCCACCATGAAAAAATATTTTCAACTTAACCATCATATTTGGCTTGACATGACACTATATGATTTTTATTGCTAATCCTATGTGAATTCCTATGTAGTTCCACCTTGAGATGCTTCCAGAATTTTGAACCACAATAGGCCACAGTAGATTTAAATAGATAAGAAATCAAGAAATTTCAATCAATTCTTTAAAATAAATAAGCCGGTTAATTATACCCATTATATTGACAGTAGAACCCAATTAAAAGACAAATACTACATCAAAGTAAATGGTTATTTTGTCATGCTCAACGGTAAACATTACTCAGCCAACCGGAGCTCAACATCAATGTTTCCCCGTGTTGCTTTTGAATACGGGCATACCTGGTGCGCTTTTTCCATCAGTTTCATGCCTGTTTCTTTGTCCACACCGGGAATGTTTGCTTCCAACACAGCATTGATGCCGAGGCCGTCTTTTTGTTTGCCAATACCAATGGTTGCCGTAACGCTTGTTTGCCCTGTTTCCACCCCTTCCTGTTCGATGACAAGGTCCAGGGCGCCGTTATAACATGTTGAAAAGGTTGCAGCAAACAACTGTTCGGGGTTGGTATAATTTCCACCTTCTCCGCCCATGCTTTTGGGAACCCGCGTTGTCATGGATATCAATCCGTCATTACTTTCCACTTTTCCGTTCCTGCCACCTTTTGCAGTGGCTTTTGCTTCATACAGAGTTTTCATATTATTGTTGTTTTTTATAAGTTAACTGACTATAATTTTCTGATTTATTCATCAAAAGATGAGGTGAAAACAATATCATTAAGCGGTTTTCTGGTTCGCTCCTGTTTTTCCTGTTCCTGTAAATCTTCGGGTAATACGCTTATATCGCCTTTATATCCGACCGCAATCATCGTAACCGGCTCATATTCAACCGGCAGGCTTATGTTTTCAGCTGCTTTTTCAGGCGAGAAACCACCCATCTGATGCATATAAAGTCCCATGGCTGTTACCTGGTTCATCATATTGCCAACTGAAAGGCCTACATCGTGCCAGTTGTGTTTGTATGGTTTCCCATTGTGTTCATAGGTTTTTCTGGCAACAGTGAGTATGAGCATGTAGGCACTTTTTACCCATTTCTGATTGAATGCTCCCAGGGCATCAAACAATTTATCCCACATGTCAGGTGTATCTTTTGTGGCATAAATAAACCGCCAGGCTTGCCCGTTGAATGATGAAGGGGCCCACCTGGCTGCTTCAAACATCGCATCAATTTTTTCCTGATCGATTTTCTGATCTGAAAATGCACGCGGGCTGTATCTTTCTCTGATAGATTTTATTATTTCCATAATCAATGATTTTTGTTTACGCTATAACATATAGAGTGGAATAATTGTTCAATGTTCAATAATCCGGTATGGAGATTTCAAAAATTTTATCATATTTACACATATCTTAAACAATTTTATTGATTTAGTGTTTTTGGTTTAACACAAACAATAAATGCATGAAAAACATTTTTATACTCACCACACTGTCGCTGCTGATGATATCAGTTACGGCTCAAAACATTCAAAACAACAATTTTGAAAATTGGGTAACCGAAGGTGATTATGAAATTCCTGAAGGGTATGAAACCAGCAATGAAGCATCTGCTCAATGGGAAAACACGCTCACCCTGGAAAAAACAGATGATGCGTATTCGGGTGACTGGGCCGTTAAGCTCACCGCCAAAAACCTCTTGCTTGGTTTCGTTTCACCCGGCTTTCTGACAACCGGCAGGTTTGAATTCGACCTGTTTTCTCAAGATGCCGAATTATTTGGCGGCACCTTCTTCCCATACAGGCCTGAAAAAATCAGCGGGCATTATAAATACTTCCCTTCCACTGAATCTGATAAGTGTGTGGTTGGAGCATTTTTGTTAAAATACAACGGGAATGAAATCAGTGATACGGTTGGTTATGCAGAGTTTTACGGCACCGATACAGTTTCTGAATACAGCTTTTTTGAAACAAATTTTCAGTACAGCAGCAGTGAAACACCTGATTCGCTTCAGCTAACGGTCATTTCAACCGATTTTGAGGCTCCTGTGCCGGAATCTCAGATGTTTATAGATAACATATCCATAGAAATGCCCACCGGACAGAAAATTGACATGATAAATAAGGGCACAGAGATTTATCCCAATCCATCTGCTGGTATCATACACATAAAAAACTCAGAAAACGCCCTCATAAGTATTTTTTCCATGGATGGGAAGCTTGTCCATACCTCTCAGGCAAAGAGCAATCTTCATCGGGTGGATTTAAGTGCATTACCAAAAAGCGCGTATATTATAAACGTCAAAAGCAAATCTTATGATAAAGGCCAGGTTATATACCTTCATTAATATTGTGATTGTTATGCTGATTGCAGGGGTTTCAGCCTGTGAGGATTCAGACGATACCGGCAATGACAATGAGGACAACAACCTTGATGATGTCAACATTGAAGCCCTGTCAGATGGCGATTTTGAAAACTGGAAAACCCATACCGAAGGGGAGGTTTCTTACGAAGTGCCTGCCAGTGACTGGTGGGGATCGCTTAACATGCTCAAAACACTGGGCAGCCCTGTCACAATGACAAAATCAGAAAATGCACACAGCGGCAATTTTGCAGTCAGGCTTGAAACCATTAACTGGGGAGATGAACTGATCATTCCCGGCATCATTGCAGCAGGTTACTTCGACCCTGACCAACCAATATCAGAAAACCTTATGCTTGGTCGTCAATTTACCCGCAAACCCGACATGCTGAGGGGATTTTTCACCTATGATCCGGCCACACAGGATACCGCCATTTTTTACTCCAACCTCACACGCTATAACACCGAAACCAACCAAAGAGATACTATAGCGGAAGCTGACATGAGCATCACCGACAGCATCAGTACCTATCAACAATTTGAAATGACTTATACATATTACCTGCCGGATGTGGAGCCTGATACCATCAACGTCCTGTTTCTCACAAGCATATCAGGCCAGGAATTCCTCGGGCACCCCGGAAGCACCCTGCACATTGATGATGTCGAACTGGTTTTTCTGAACGATGATTAAATCCATCACCATAAGCATATTGATGCTGATTTTGCCTCTATCTGTTTTTGCACAATCAGACAACTATAACGGATTTTCAGCAGGCATCAATTACGGGGGAGCTGTGCCTACTGAAATGGACACTACCGATTACGGGGCAGGCCTGCCAGGGGCAGTAACCGGCTTGGAATATCGCATAACGCTTAACAGCCATTTTTCCCTAATCATAGAATATCACGGCATTTATCTCTACGTATTTTATGAGTATGACGCAGC
>CAZTNS010000089.1:0-12870 GCA_964615585.1 uncultured Bacteroidales bacterium
TTGGGGTTTGAGTTGCCTGTGAAGAGGAAGGGAAATGTATCCGCAAGAAGGTATGAGGTGGCTTTGCTGTTTCTTGGCTGGGAAGGTATGTAGTGTTGGGAAACATTTTGTGTTGGTGAGTGGTGGATAGTACCGGGACATTTGGTGGCTCCGAAATTGGTTTGGGACAAGTTCCCGAAACCAGTGCGGGCAAGTTGTGGGAGGCGGTTGCTGAGTTCCGATAGCTTTCGGAAGCGGCGTATGTTCCTGCCATCTGCCAGATTCCCGCCTGATGCTTTTACTCGTTACAGTAAACCGGTGAAATTGTATGCTTTAGCACATTTATTTATTGGATAAAAATGGGCTTTGCGTTATTATGGCGTTATTTTATATTTGATTCCTTTATGAGTATTTTATTAAATCTTGTATGATTTTACATTTTTCTGCAAATAAAGGACTAAGGTATTACTGGTCAACAACATACTGATATATAGAAAGGTGACTATAAATAATCTTTGAGCCCATTATGAGCCCATTATGAGCCGTTTGAACCCTTTATGAGCCCTTTAAAGTATATGCAGTTCCTACTCCTGTATGTCCAATTTTATCAAGCAATTTAAATGTTTCAACTCGTTTATAAACAATTTACTAAGATGAATAATGGCTCTACTTTATTGCAAATATAACCATTTCCCATCCGATTTTTATCACCACTCAAACGTATAAAAATTATGGGAGAAAGAAAAGCGGTGTGGAGAAAAATCTTGAGAGCGTATTTTTATCTTTCAAAAATTATTCATATTATTGTATTAATATATTTACATTGTCATTAATCCGCAAAATAAAATAGCAAGCAAGGTAGATGATGCTTAACATTAAAATGGTTTGATTTTTGTATAAAATACCGCTATATGAAGCATATTTGTTTTATCGTTTTTATTGTCGTTGTTTTTCTCTCATGTGAAAGGCCTGATATTGAACGTGTGAATAAAATTGAAACTGCCAATGTAACTCAATCAGGGAATGATGTGATCGTTGAAAACTTTGTATTGGATGTTTCAGGCAGCGGGGAGTTTGAATATGGTATTTGTTATGTTGATGATGTGGATCCGGATTACAACGATACACGTACATCACATGTTGGAGCAAGCAGGCTTGAATTTAATGATACACTATCCAATGTTGTTTCGGGAAAGGCATATTTGTTACGGCCTTACATTAAAACGAGTGAAAAAGTGGTGTATGGTGATAAAAAAGCATTCAGTTTTTACATAGACGACGATTACATAAATATTGAATCCTTTGATTTTTCGTCAGAAGAACCGGAGAAAATACAGATAGTTGCTAATTTCGATGGTTTTGGTTCTTTTATGATCGATACTTTTGGGTACGCTTACAAAAATGCAGATGCTTCGCCTGCAGATTGGATTAATGTACCCTTTCAGGGAATGCCTGCGTTTTCTTTTCAGGATTCCATTTATGAAATCTCTGAAGGGGAAGAGTATAATATAAGGTTTTACGTTAAGCCTGTAAATAGTGATACCATATATTCAGAAGTATTTACATTTGTGTTGCAACCATTGGAGGTGTTTACTACCGGATCAATGTTACTCGGCAGCAATTCGGTAAGGTTAAATGGGGAAATCATACAAGGTTCGTATGATGTGACAAATTATGGGTTTTGTTATTCATATACCACTTCAAATCCTTCGCTGAATGAAGAATACATTGAATTAGGCCCTGGTTTTGCAAGCAGTTTTTCTGCAGATGTATCGGGACTTTCACAACAGACAACCTATTATTACAGGGCTTATGCTTTAATTAAAAATCAAGTGTATTACGGGAATATAGAAAATTTTTCAACCAGATAAGCAATGAAACAACTTGCAACCATTATTCTATTAATGATAACTCAATTGAGTATGGCTCAGTTTGCAAACAACGGTAAACCTATGATCGGGAATGTGTCCGTGCTTAGTGATGGAGGGAAAATCATCGTGTTGTATGATTTGCAAGGTGTTGAGAATGAATCATATTTTATTGATGTTGAATTTTATAAAGCAAACAGTGAAGAAAAATTGAACTCCAATAGTTTGAGCGGTGATGTTGGCATGGTGAAAACCGGCAATCAAAAACGTATTTACTGGGATTACAAGGCTGACAGTGTGTTTTTCGAGCAAAAAATCTATGCCAGGTTATTCATGCAACCCAGCGCAGACATTAACTTATGGACACACTTAGGTAAATCTGCGTTGTTTCCGGGATGGGGGGACAGAAAACTCAGAAACGGCATCGCTCCTTATGCATTTGGTGTTGTTGGTTATGGATCGATCGCTGCAGCGATGGTATTTAATAATTCAGCAAAATCAAATTACGAAAACTATCTCAATACCGATGATCCGGATCTTGTAGATGGGTATTTTGAAGCTGCACAGTGGAACGATATGGCTTCAAAAGTTTTTGCCGGCGTTGCAGTAACTGCCTGGATAGTTGACATCGCTGGAATATTATTAAGATACAACAAGATAAAAAACCATACCATTGAACTCGAAAACAACCATTATTATGATCAAAGCGAAAATGACAAGGTTGTGGCTCAAAGCTCATCGCGCTACATCAATACGCTGGATGCCATAGAACCACCTTATCTGACAATCCCTGAAACAAAAATTGTATTTACCGATGCAAACGGCAACAATGCCATTGATGCAAATGAGAAAGCCACCATTGAATTTATGGTCAATAACATTGGAAAGGGGCCTGGTAAAAATCTAAACATACATGTAGAAACAGATAAAAAAATTGACGGCCTTGAATTTAAAAATGATATATCAGGTGGCAGTATTGCTCCGGGTGAAAACAAGCATTTTGTTATTCCCGTAAAAGCAGATATGAGTTTGCCAACTGAAAACGTCGTGTTTTCGGTGACCGTTAAAGAGGCCAGGGAATTTGACCCTGAACCATTTGATTTGCAGGTGAGCCTTAAAGCATTTAAGGAACCGGAGATTATCATTGCAGACCATCAGTTTTCGGTTGAAGACGGTGGTAGGGCTAAAAAGGGGCAGATAATCAACCTTCAGTTGATCATACAGAATGTCGGACAGGGTAGAGGTGAAGACATATCGGCTAGTTTTATTTTGCCGGATAAAGTGACAGAAATCAGCGACAGGGTGTTTTATATTGATACACTTAAGCCCAACGATAAACGCATCATAAATTTTGAATTTATTGCCAAGCAGCCATATAATAAAAATACCGTTCCCGTACGTGTAAAACTCAATGAAATGCATGGTAAATATGCCAAAACGGATAACACATTAGAATTGAAGCTCAACGATATGCTGGATAAGACACAACTCGTTATAGAAGCAAATCAGGATGAAAAACAAATCGAAAGGGCTTCATTCAAATCCGATATTGATAAAAACATTCCTGTATCCCCTGATAAAAATGACAATCTGTATGTTATCATCATTGGAAATGAAGATTACCATTCCTACCAGGATGACCTGAACAGTGAAAATGATGTGGAATTTGCTGTTAATGATGCCCGGATATTTTACAAATATGCCATCAGAACGCTTGGTGCAAAAGAAAAACATGTTGAGCTACTGCTCAATGCCACGACAGGACAAATAAAACGGGTGCTCAATAAATACAATACGCTTGCAGAGTTTGAAGGTGAAGAAGCCGAATTTATTTTTTATTATGCAGGGCATGGATTGCCGGATGAGAAAACAAAAGAACCATATATCATACCTGTGGATGTGAGCGGTAACGATTTGGATAATGCCATAAAACTGGAGACGGTATATGAAAAACTGGCCGATCATCACGTGAAAAAACTTACTGTGATTTTGGATGCTTGTTTCAGCGGCGGAGCAAGAAATAAAGGATTGCTGGCAACGAGGGGAATTAAAGTGGAACCGGAAAGCGGCACCCTGCTCGGCAACATTGTGGTTTTTAGTTCCAGTTCAGGAAATGAATCAAGCGGGGCTTATGATGACAAGTTTCATGGACTATTTACGTATTATTTTCTGAAAAAAATAAAGGAAACAAAGGGCGATATCAATTACGCAGCTATGTATGATCATTTGAAAAATACAATTAAGAAAGAGTCAGTATTGATAAATAACAAGTTGCAAACGCCCAACATGCAATTCAGCAAAAAATTATCAAATGAATGGAAAAAATGGACATTCGTAAAATAACAATCCTTCTGCTGGTATTCCTGGCCATTTATAGCACCGGCTATGCAGGAAAAAAGGTAGAGGAGATCAAAATAAAACGCGCTACGGGCACTGCTGTCGTTACAAACAGCATTGAAAGTGCCCGGGAACTTGCATTGAAAAATGCAAAACTTGATGCGTTTAAACAGGCCGGGATATCCGAGTCCATGCAAGTATTTACTGATTATTTCAAAGGGGAAGGTGGTAATAAGTATGATGAATTGTTTTCTTCAAATGCGATGAGCCAGATTTCTGGCAGCATAAAAAGTGTGAATATCCTTAATAAAGAGAAAAGCATGACCGAAAATGGCGAATTTAAAATCCGCATTGACATCAGTTGCATCGTATTGAAGCATAATACAGAACCCGACCCGTCCTTTAACTTTGAAATCAGCGGCATGGATGGTCATTATAAAGATGGTACAGGCCTGAAATTCATCATTAAACCGACTAAAAATGCATATCTGAACGTATTTGTGTTTTCTGAAAGCGAAGATTATCAGTTGTATCCAAATGATTATGAAGACAGCAAAGAGCTGAAAAAAGATGAAAAGCAACATTTCCCGGTTAGCGGCATTAAATACACCAATACGTGCAAAAACGAAAAAGAAAACAACCGGGTGGTTTTTGTGATGACAAAAAATGAAATTGCTTTTACTGGAAATGTGAGTCATGTATCGGTCATTGACTGGATAAACAGCATTCCACTTGATGAACGCTGTGTAAAAAGTCAAACCTATCTGGTAACAGAATAATATATGATTATGAAGAAAATAATGACATTGATTATGGTCATTGCGGCCATGCACGCCGGCGCACAGATCATCACACCGGAAGTGATTGCTTCAGGCGGCGGCTCTTACGAAAATGATTATGCTTTTATGGATGTTACCATCGGGGAGGTGGTAACCGAAACCATGATATCAGGCAATTATATCCTGACCAATGGTTTTCAGCAGGGGCATTATAACATTGATTTTATCGAAAATAACCAAAACATTGAAATGGAAATTCAGGTTTACCCAAATCCGGCAAATGAGCACCTGTTTTTGTCCCTCAATGCATCCACTCCTTTGATGCTCCAATACCATCTTTGTGATTTAACCGGCAGGGTAATTTTGCATGGTCATGTATCAAGCAGTGAAAAGATAAACAAGGTAAATATTCAAAGCCTTGTGCCCGGCACTTATTACATCAGCTTCCTGAAAGATGGACGCCAGATAAGCCGGAGTTTTAAAATAATAAAAATGTGAATTTATGAAACGTTTTAGCCTTATACTGATATCCGTTTTGTGTGCCGTGATGGCGTTTGCCCAGGCACCCCAATCTTTCAAGTACCAGGCGGTGATACGCTACAGCGATGGTGCGATAGTTCAGAACCAGATGGTGAGTTTGCGGATTTCACTGTTGGCAGACAGCCCGCAGGGCACTGCAACGTATGCAGAAACCCATGATGTGACAACCAACCAGTTTGGCATCGCCAACATTGACATAGGTGAAGGCACACCGCAATCCGGTAATTTTAACAGCATCGCCTGGGGTGAACACACGTATTTTATACAGACAGAATTGGATATCACCGGCAATGACGATTACGAATTTATTGGCACCAGCCGGCTCCAGTCTGTACCCTATGCCTTATATGCAGCCAATGCCGTGAATGTGGATGATGAGGATGCCGATCCAACCAATGAATTGCAGATAATCAGCCTGAGCAATGACACGCTGTATTTGAGTGATGGCGGTGACGTATATCTTGGCGATTACATGGACAACACCGATGAGCAGGATTTGAGCATTGTTGACAATACCCTTTACATATCCAACGGCCAAAGTGTTGATCTCACGCCTTACTTAGACAATACCGATGAGCAGGAAATAAATCTGTCTGGTACTGATTTGTCCATTAGCAATGGCAACAGCATTAGCCTGGATACACTGATGGACAATACGGATGAACAACAAATTTCATTTGAAGGAACTGAATTGACAATCACCAATGGAAATACCGTTTTACTTGATACACTCCTTGATAATACAGATGAACAGAACATTGAATTAAATGGAACTACATTGAGTATTACCAATGGTAACAGTGTGGACCTTGGTGGAACTGTGGATTTGGATGCCGATCCGACCAATGAATTGCAGGTGTTGAGCATAAGCAACGATACCATATTTTTAACGGATGGAGGATTTGTAAAATTACCCGAAACATTCGATGGTATGTATAGTAGCCTTGTAGATACACCTGTAAACGTCAGCCATTTTAATAATGATGCAGGATATATTACAACTGAGACACAAACATTAGCCGATGTTGCAAGCATTAATGACTCTGTAAACTCACAGATAAAAAATCTACACCATCCGACTGACTCAATGGATGCGGTAAATAAAGCTTACGTTGATATGCTTATTGATGTAATTGAAAATAATAACATTTCGTTTATTGATTTTAATGCTTCTGAAACGGTTGTAGAAACTAATGAAACAATTGAATTCACTAATGCTTCAGCAATGTCATTTACTTCATTAGAATGGGATTTTGGTGATGGTAATACCAGTAACGATGTAAATCCAGATCATGTATATATATCTGCAGGCACATATAATGTAACTTTGAGTTTAACCAATGATTTTACAAGTAAATCAAAGACAAAAACAGATTATATCAAGGTTTTACCTGCATTTACAGAATGCGGTGATGTTGTTGGAGATATTGATGGTAATACATACGAAACATTACTAATTGGAGGGCAATGCTGGATGACTGAAAACTTAAGAGTAACTCACTACCCTGACGGAACAGAAATACCCAATATTACCAATGATGTTGCATGGGATTACCTTGAGGATAATCCAACCGCTGATGCATATGGCTATTATGCAAACGATTCTACTACTATTGATAATTACGGCTTGCATTATACCTGGCCTGCCGCCATGGGGGACAATGCAGAACCCGGAACTGGAATTCAGGGTATTTGTCCTGATGGCTGGCATATACCAAGTGATACAGAATTTAAACAGCTTGAAATATACTTAGGTATGAGTGAAACTGAGGCTGATGACTCAGGATTAAGAGGAACTAATGAAGGATCAAAACTTGCTGGAAATTCTTCATATTGGGAAGCTGGAGATCTAATTGATGATATTGATTTTGGGGTTAGTGGTTTTAATGCAATAGCTGCAAGCAATGATTTAGGAGGGGGGAATCAATCTGCGCACTTTTGGACTTCGTCATGTTTAGGCCCAGATCCTTGGAGGCGATCTTTGAATAGTAGTTATACTAGAATATACAGATCATGGAGTGATATGAGTAGCGGGTATTCTATACGTTGCGTAAAAGATTAAAATGATATAACATGAAAAAAGCAATTTTTATATTCGGATTTATTTTTCTTGTGCAAATCTTGTTTGCCCAGGCACCCCAATCTTTCAAGTACCAGGCGGTGATACGCTACAGCGATGGTGCGATAGTTCAGAACCAGATGGTGAGTTTGCGGATTTCACTGTTGGCAGACAGCCCGTCGGGCACTGCAACGTATGCAGAAACCCATGATGTGACAACCAACCAGTTTGGCAACGCCAACATTGACATAGGTGAAGGCACACCGCAATCCGGTGCTTTTAACAACATCGACTGGGGTGAACACACGTATTTTATACAGACGGAACTTGATATTAACGGCAACGGGAATTATGCCTTTATTGGCACCAGCAGGCTGCAGTCTGTGCCTTATGCTTTGTATGCGGCCAATGCCGTGAATGTGGATGATGACGATCCGGATCCTGAAAATGAGCTTCAGGTGCTTTCCTTTTCAAATGATACATTGTACTTGTCACAGAGTGGATACGTTTATTTGGGGGATTATATGGACAATACGGATGAACAAAACCTTGATTTAGATGGCACAACCCTGAGCATATCCAACGGCAACAGCGTGGAGCTGGGCGGCGAGGTGGACCTGGATGCCGATCCCACAAATGAAATACAATACCTGAGTATCAGCAACGATACCATATATTTGACGGATGGCGGTTTTGTGGTGTTGCCGGAAGTGTATTACGACGACATTAACAACACCCCGGATTTTACCGGCTGGGACCAAAATGTAAACGACGACTTTTCAGGAGATTACAATGACCTGGAAAACAAACCGCAGGAAATCCATGAATTTGACCTCGATGCCGGTAACAACACGGTCTATAACGTGCATAACCCGGAAAACCCGCAGGATGCTGCGACAAAGGCGTATGTGGATGATTTGATAAATGCCATACAATCCATTTATACCATGGTTGATTTTGAAGCTGATGATACGTTTATTAATTCCGGCGATACTATTAGCTTTACATGCCTTACTGAACTTGAACCCACCGGATACACCTGGAATTTTGGTGATGGAGCAACAAGCAGCAATCCAACGCCAACCCATGTTTATAATGCAGATGGTTATTATGATGTATCTTTGACGATTGATTATAACGGCATTGCCATAAACGAATCAAAAGAAGGATATATCACTGTTGCAACATGTCCATCAACAGTATCCGATTATGATGGAAATACCTACTCTACAGTTGAAATAGGCAATCAATGTTGGATGGCTGAAAATGTTAACACAACACACTATGCAGATGGCTCTGAAATCACTGATGGCACTGGCATGGAAGGAGACACACTGCATAAATATTATTGGAATTATGATGATGACCCAGCAAATGCAGATATTTATGGTAAGCTTTATAACTGGACTGCTTTTATGAATGGGGCTTCAGGTAGTCAGACAAATCCTAGTGGTGTACAGGGCATTTGCCCTGATGGCTGGCATGTACCAAGTGATGCAGAATTTAAACAGCTTGAAATGGCACTTGGAATGAGTCAATCTCAAGCTGACAGCATTGATTACAGAGGTACAAACCAGGGTAGTATGTTAGCAAATAATAGTAATTTATGGGATGATGGTGGCCTTGAAAACGATACGGCTTTTGGGGCATCAGGATTTAATTTGTTACCAGCTGGGTACCGCTCTGGTACTTCTTTTTATAGTATGAATGAAAGTACATATTTACAAAGTGCAACAGATCAAAATGGGTCAAACCCATTAAATTTTTGGTATAGGCGTTTAAGATATAATCATGCTAAAATAGAGAGAGATAATAATACATCAAAATCACATGGTTTCAGTGTTAGGTGTGTAAAGGATGTGCCGTAAACGATCCTGGTATAGACAGTTTTTATTATTCCACTCCTAATATATTTCTAAACTCTATTTCAATTTCTTTAATCATCACCGGAAAATCACGCTCAACATTTTCAGAAATTACTTTTGTGTCACTCATTAGCTTTTTTCTATAAACAGGGAAATCTGAACTCTGCTTTAACTCTTTACTGAGTAAAGAGAAGTCCCAACCTTTTTCCCAATACTCAGCTTTAATTTTATCTAATTTTTCAGCTAAATCTTCATTGAAATACAGTCTATTCGGTGAATAGTAACTAATGAAATCGAATAATGCCTTATTTAATCTATCTGCTCTTTCCTTGCTTTCCTTTTCTGAGTCATGGATTACACCATGCATTCTTCTTGTAAATACAAACATAGCTGATTGTAATTCTATCAGTTTCGCATAAATATTTTTTACTACTTCTGCTCGGTCAACATGCAGTTTTGAGAACTGAATATTGAATTCATTTAATTTTGTGTCTAACTGGTGTTGAAAATTTCTATTTTCTTGTTCAATATTTTTTTTATGATTTTCAAGGTTTTGTTTTAACTCATCTTTTTTAATTTCAATAGTTTCATCAAAAAAATACTCAATTAGTTTTTTTCCCCATACAAGACCAGCCAGAACTAATAATATCGCGGGTCCTGATATTTCTAACATTTTTATTATCTCTGTCATAAGCTTATTATTAGCGTTCTTAAAATTGGCTACAACGGTGGGCACTATGCACTGTGCGGTAATTTACCTCACAGCTTTTTGTTTCACCACATCGCTAATTTAATGATGTTCAGGTTAATTACCAAATCACCCGCCGCATGGTGTATGATTGTCGGTTATGGGCTGTCACTTCTTATTAAATTTCTATAATAATCCAATAATGGATTTTCTAAACTATCCTTATTTCGTCTTAAAGGGTTCATTGGTGTAATAAAATCTATGTTTGTATTAGGATGCAACTGCCTGTATAAATCAACTTCATTTGGATTTATTAATGTTCCTCGGATATCTAAATCAATTACTTTTTCTAATGTTACTATTGGCTTTAATGTAGTCACGTCTGTGTTTGCTAATGTTAGAACTTCAAGATTGTCATAGTTTTCAAGACCATCTAATGACTTCAATGTTGAATTGCTTATGTGAATTGTTGTAACGTTTTTCAAATCACGCACTTCGGTGAAATTCTTAACTTCGATTAATTCAATTTGTAATTCTTTCAATTTTTTTAAATTGTTTAGCGGTGCTAACGACTTTAATGGTCGATAAAGACTACAAAACATGTCTCGATTAAAAATTTCTTTAAAAAACTCTTCATCTGGTATGGTACTCAAATCATATTTTTTTTCTTTGCTAATATTACTATGCAATAATAATATACTTTTCCAATCATTTGATAGGTTATCCCACCAAGCAGTCACATTATTATAACTATGTGCAAAAGCGGAAATATCCTCCTCCTTTGGACTGACAATATCAGGAAACAGACTTTCTTTTACTTTCAGCTTATTTTTGTCTTTGTTTCTTCTTAAAAATATTTTTTTTAGTAAATTCATTTTTAATTTCATTTATTTCATTAATTATTTTTTCTCGTTCAAGGCTATAGAATAGATCCCAATCATGAACTTTTTCCAAAATACTGTTATATGGTGACAATCTAATTTTATTAATATCAAATTTAATTTTATTAATCTTATATATTAATCTTTCAATTTCTTTTTGTGTTATTGATCTTGAATCATAGGTCTTTTTCCTTATTAAGAAGTTATTATTTGATATATTTAAAAAGATTCGATTGACTTCTTCAATATCATTGTTTTTATAAGCAGTATTTAAAGTTTTGAAAATTTCTTCTGCTTCAGCCTTCATACTTACATCTATTTTGTCAGGATGACAGAGCAAAACCGCTTTTTTATAAACTTTTTTAAGATTTTGATTATCATTTTCATTCAAATCTCTTATTTTAGTTTTGCGAGCTTCATCTACTTTTTGTTTATCCTTATTAAATGCTCCAGTAAAATCTAAATTGTACTGCCTCTTTAATTCAATTAATTCAATAAGTAAATCGCCAAGTTTTTGATTGTATTCTATAGTAAATTGATGAATCCTACGCTCAAGATCATTTTTGTGCAAAATGAGTTGGTATAGCTTAACCTCAAGAGATTCCTTGTGGAAATTTAATGCTCTCAGTTCCAAATCCTCATAAATAGCTAATTGCTGATTTGATTTCAAATAGTTGTTTATTACAAGAAGGGCTTGTGTCCACTGATGATTTTCAAGAAGTTTAGATATTATAAAAATATCATTGTTAACATAATTCAAGTTCTTCAATAAAAAAACTGAAGAATCTATTTTTTCGAATTCATTTGACTCAATTTGCTTTTTTATTTCCTGAATGTAGTATATCAGATTTGTTAATTCTTTTTCAGATAATTCTGATATATGTATGTGTGTACCATATTTCAGCATATAAAAATATTTTGCAAATTGTAAAGCAAGTGCTGAATCTTGTGTTACTGAGATATTTTCTCTGTTATGTTTTGATTGATAACTCCAATTATATGATCCTGTAATCGTCGTTTTTAAATCTATAATGCAGAACTTATTATGCATTAAAGAACCTTCATAATATTTAAAAGATCCCCCAATTTGATTCATTTTTTGGTATTCAAAACTACTTGAAATATTTATTTCGTCATAGGTTATTATTAATTCAACATTTAGTCCTTCTTTTATTTTTGAACATAAAATATCAAATAGTTCTTTATCTGTAAACCATGCTATTGCAACTAAAATTGATGAACTAGCATTATTTAGTTCGTTAATTAAACAGTCCTTAATATTATCAAAATATGCTTTAGTACTCATTTTTAAAATCTCCAACCAACAATCCCGTTCCATGCAGAATTAACAGTTCTAACTGATGGACCTAATTTAAGTCTTATCTGATGATATGCATATTGCATAAATTCAAGACCACCAAGTAAATGTAATTGTTGACCGATTGCTTTAACTCGAGGATCAACACCTGCATCTTTTCCATCAGGTCCTGCTATACAGAAAGGATATAGTCTTTTATTTTTTAAAATAATATTTGGTATTTTTTCTCCAGTAATTGGATGATTAAATGTGCCATCTATTTTTTCAATGTTTCTCATACCAATTTGAATTAATTCATCAATTCTTTGATTTACTAATGTTTTAAATACTTGTTTATTCATAATATTTATTTTTTATGGTTGCCCATACCTTGTTTATAAACACACCTTAACTATTTTCAATCCTGCACAACTACTCTCACACATTTCCCATCCGGTTTTTATCATCACTCAAACATAGTAAAATTATGGGAGAAAGTAAAGCGGGGTGGAGAAAAATGGGAAAAATCAGGGATACATCTGTCAATAAAATATGCAACGAAGGCTTGTGTTGCAGT
>CAZTNS010000090.1:0-2535 GCA_964615585.1 uncultured Bacteroidales bacterium
CAAAAACGCACGATTTGTTACGCTAAATTTTCCAATGATGGACGGTTTGTACGATGTATCCGCTTTGGAACAAATCGTTACCACATTTGGAATTCCGGTTATTTAATCATATATTTGCCACGAATCTAATCAACACATCATGCATTTTAATAAAAACATCAAATTTCTCCGAAAACGCAACAACCGTACCCAGAATCAGGTGGCGGAAGAAATGAACATAAAACGATCCACCCTGAGCGGGTATGAAAATAATGTGGCCGAGCCGGGCCTGGATACACTTATCCGGTTTTCCGATTATTTTAATCTGCCTCTTGACATAATAATCAAAGAAGACCTTTCCACCTTTTCCGAACGCGACATTCAAAAATGGGAGGCCGGTTCTGATGAATACCTCAAAGGAAGCAGCCTCCGGATTTTAAGCCATACCATTGATGATGACAATACAGAAAACATAGAGCTGGTCAACAACAAAGCAAAAGCAGGATACACCCGCGGATATGCTGACCCCGATTTCATTCGTGAACTGCCAAGCTTTCGCCTGCCCTTTTTATCAAGAGAACGCACATACAGAACTTTTCAAATCAGCGGTGATTCTATGTCTCCCATTCCTGATGGTGCCTGGGTAACAGGTGAATATGTAGAAAACTGGCTGGCTATAAAAGACGGTGAAGCCGTCATTGTGCTGACACTCAACGATGGCATCGTGTTCAAAATCATTGAAAATCACCTGAAATCCAAAAAAACAGTGATGTTGCATTCCCTTAATCCGGAATATGAGCCCTACCACATCAAAGCCGATGAAATCAAAGAAATCTGGAAGTTTGTCAATTACATCAGCCCCTGCTTACCAGAAGCCCTCCCGCCCGACATAGACATTCATAAAGCCATTGCCAACATGCAAAAGGATATTGATGCGTTGAAAAAAATGTCCACTAAATCAGAACCAGGTCATTAACTTATTTTCCGTATCCTGGCTATTTCATCAGCTATTTCTTTATGCAATTTTTCAGTTACCGGTACCAACGGCAATCTGAGGTGATTTTCAATGATGCCAAGTTGCGATAAGCATGATTTCACACCCGCCGGATTGCCTTCGGCAAACATCAGCCGTATCATTTTCAGCAACACGTAATGGAGCAGCCTGGCTTCATTCAAATTACCATGACGTGAGGCTTTTACCATTTCTGACCATTCGTATGGGTAAGCGTTGGCCACAACGGATATCACCCCTGACATGCCAAGGCTTATCAATGGCAGACTGACAGGGTCTTCACCGCTGAGAACCTGGAATCCTTCCGGCTTGTTGATGATGATATCCATGGCTTTATCGAAATCACCACTGGCTTCTTTTACCGCCACAATGTTATTAAACTCATGAGCCAGTCTCAGTGTGGTTTCTGCCGCCATGTCTTTACCGGTACGTCCCGGCACATTGTATAAAATAATATCCCTGTCTGTGGATTCAGCTACCCGTTTAAAATGCTGATAAAGCCCTTCCTGCGACGGTTTGTTATAATATGGCACCACAGAAAGCAGCGCATCCACATGCCTCAAATCCGACTGTTGAATTTTCTCAGTCAGGCTTTTTGTATTGTTCCCGCCCATGCCCAGCACTATGGGCAATTTTTTACCATTGATCTCAGCGATGTAATTCAACACGGCCGTTTTTTCATCATCATCCAGCGTAACAGCTTCGGCAGTGGTTCCCATCACCACCAGAAAATCAACACCCCCATTGATGACATGTTCAACCAGTTTTTTCAATGCCGGAAAATCCACGCATTTATCTTGTTTAAAAGGCGTTACCAGCGCAACACCCGTTCCCTGAAAGCTAGTTTTTTGTTGTTCCATAGCTATTGTCTTTTTTTTATTAATATCGCAACATTTTTTAGATACAGTTACTACAAATTACAAATCTCAAATAAATGCCAATAAACAAAAATCCAATGACCAAAACAAACCAAATACTATTTTCATTTTGGCTTTGTATAGTTGACAAATTTTTTCCGGTTCATTTGTATTCTGTTTGGTATTCGAATTAGCTTTAGCCTAAAATATCGTGTCATTGTGAACAAAGGATGCAGTTGCTGTTTGGCAAAAAGCTGTTTGCAACTTATTTGCCTCTTGGTATGTATTTTTCAGGATGATCCACTGCATGATTTAGCATTCGCCCAACTTCTTCAGATTTGCTGAGAAGTTCGTTATATTTTTTTATAGAGATGTATTTGCATGCCTTTGAAAAGTCCAGGGAAACCTGTGTTTCTGAATTCTCCATGTCTGCATCACTAAATTTGCTTGAAAAGTGTTTGGGATATTGTCGTTTCCGGTATCCCTCACCAATTGCTCTACAAACCGATCGCGATGATCTTCTGATTTGATCAGTCAGTGCATACTTTTCTTCTTGCGGAAACTGCTTTGTGATGTCAAAAATTTCCATTGCCAAAGCAAATGCCTTTTGATATACAGTTAATGCTCTAAAATTACTTTCCATATGTATTGCTTTTTAGTTTGCCTACTTGCCAATTTTTTTATTTA
>CAZTNS010000090.1:2635-12714 GCA_964615585.1 uncultured Bacteroidales bacterium
ATTGCCTACTGCCAACTTTTTTATTTACCTACTGCCTACTGCCAACTGCAAACTGCCAACTTTTTTATTTCCCTACTGCCTATTGCCAACTGCCTACTGCCTACTGCCAACTGCCAACTTTTTTATCTACCTACTGCCAACTTTTTTATTTCCCTACTTGCCAACTGCCAACTGCCAACTTTTTTATTTGCCTACTTATCTACTGCCAACTGCCTACTGCCAACTTTTTTATTTACCTGCTTGCCAACTGCCAACTTTTTTATTTACCTACCATTGATGTTTCATCTATATTGCCATAACACTATGTGGTTTTTATCATTTTCAAATAACGCACAATCTGTTCAAGCAAATATGTTTTAGGTGCATTTTTATCCGTTTTAATCATGATATCATGCCATTGTTTTTCGGTGTAATCACCGGCAATAAGCCGTGCATGCGATTTCAACAACACGAAATTCAGCGGTAAAATATCCTCATCACACAAATTGATAAGTAAATCAAAAGGCTCGTGAATAAAATCCCTGGTCACGGAAGATACAGGCTTATAATACCAGTTCAGATCAGCCTGGCAATAAAACCTGAAAGGCTCCGCCTGGATGTGAAAATCTGTCAATTCTTTTGCATCAACGTAGCCCAACGTGCTTAATCCAATCTGCTCAGGCACCCCCTCTGAAAATGTTTTTACCGTGATAAAATCACGCTCCGATTGGCATTGATACAATATCCCCAGCCGTTTTATTTCGTCCCAGTTTATACTAATGGCCTTGTGATGACGCTGTTTTTGCAATTTCCGCAATTGCAGTTTACCATAATGCTGTTTCAGGGTTCTTATCATAACTTATAAAAATATGAGAACAAATTTAGTAATAAATCCGGGTTCAAAAAACCACGCCGTGATTGATATTATCCAATCTGAGTAAATTTTAAGTCAAGAAGTGATGTCCTGAACTTGCTAAACCAATGGCTTGTCTTAGTGCCTTCTGCCGAAGTAAGCACAGTCTAGCGTGGCTTGCTACTACCTGAATGTACTGCATACCATCTTCGAAAACCTTTATGATCCACCTTTTGGCAAGTCGTCCATATCACAATGAAGGGATAAAACTGCCAACTGATCTTGCGACAAAACCATTCACCCACACATCATTTATCTTATTGATTTTCAATTTAAAATCAATAGTTCTGAATATCGTTTCAGAGTGCCTTATCCTGTTGATTTATTTGAAAAATACTGGCTACACCTGGCATTTATGAGGTGATCTTGAAAATCACAAAACACTTCCCGCTTTGTCCACCCATGATTTCACATCCTCCTGTGATGGATTTTTGAGACCCAGCTTATGTTTTTTGTTCATCCCGCACAACAATTGATGCAGTTTGTTAGGATTTTGCTCTTTCAGCGTATCTGCGGTTAAAAATCCGGCTTTTTGAACAACCGGCACCCATTCTTCCGGAATACCGAGTTCCATAAAATTATCAGAAGAATCAATCTGCTGTTTTGTTTCCTGTTTCATCTGTGGAAAAAATATCACATCCTGGATGGAATGGCTGTTCGTCATGATCATCGCTAAACGGTCCACTCCGATTCCGAGGCCTGCTGTTGGTGGCATACCAATCTCAATGGCTTTGATAAAATCTTCATCCAGCATCATGGCTTCTTCATCGCCACGTTTTGCCAGCAGCAATTGTTCTTCAAACCGCTGTCTTTGATCAACCGGATCATTCAATTCGGTGTAAGCATTGCATATCTCTTTTCCATTGCATACTGCTTCAAAACGCTCAACCAGGCCTTCTGTTGACCGGTGTTTTTTTGCCAGCGGTGACATTTCTACCGGGTAATCCATTATAAAAGTGGGTTGTATCAGCTTTTTCTCAACCGTCTCACCAAATATTTCATCAATGATCTTTCCCTTGCCCATGGATTTATCTATGTCCACACCTAATTTGTGAGCAGTTTCTTGCAGGGCTTTTTCATCCATCTTCGAAATGTCCACGCCATTAAATTTTTCGATGGCTTCGAACATGGTGTAGCGTTTCCACGGGCGTTTAAAATCAATCAGGTTCTCTCCCACTTTCACTTTGGTATCCCCATGCAGGTCAATGGCAATTTTTTCCACCATTTCTTCTACGAGGTCCATCATCCACAGGTAGTCGCGGTAAGCCACATACAATTCCATCTGGGTAAATTCAGGGTTATGATAACGTCCCATGCCTTCGTTCCTGAAGTCTTTGGCAAATTCATACACGGCATCGAAACCACCAACTACTAAACGCTTAAGATACAATTCATTGGCGATGCGGAGGTAAAGTGTCTGATCAAGTTTATTGTGATGGGTTTTAAATGGTTTTGCTGCAGCTCCGCCATACAAAGGCTGTAATACAGGCGTTTCCACTTCCATAAATGATTTATCGTTGAGAAACTCCCGCATGCTGTTGGTCATTTTTGTGCGTTTCTCAAACACTTTTCTGACGTCAGGATTCACGATCAAATCCAGGGAGCGGTTACGGTAACGCTGGTCAGGATCAGTAAATGCATCGTATTTTGTACCGTCTTTTTGCTTGACAACAGGCAATGGCCTTATTGCTTTGGAAAGAATTTCAAAACTTGTAACGTGTACAGAGATCTCACCCATTTTGGTACGAAAGGCGTATCCTTTCACGCCAATGATATCACCAATATCAAGCAATCTCTTAAACACAGTGTTATACATTGTTTTATCATCTCCGGGACAGATATCATCCCGCCTGAAATACAACTGTATTCTGCCTCTTTCATCCTGCAACTCGGCAAAAGAAGCACTTCCCATAATTCTTCGGCTCATCAAACGGCCGGCAAGGATTAAATCATCTAGCTTTTCGGGGTTATCATCATCAAAAGAGTCAAGAATTTCCTTGCTGGTAATGTTGGTATAATAAGATTCTGCCGGATAAGGGTTTATGCCCAAATCCTTTAATTTTTTCAGACTATCACGCCTGCTTCTTTCCTGTTCACTTAAATTCAAATCATTCATTTCTTTACAAAATTTTGTGCAAAGATAACAGGTTTTTTCGATAGATAAACTCCTTAAAAATTTCCAAACACCAAAATTTTTTAGTATTATTGTACATTCTAAAACAACAGATTTTATGGATAAAAAGTGGCAATTACGGGCGATAGAAGATAAAGGGATTGTTAGTAATCTGGCAAAAAGCCTGAACATTGAAGAACCACTGGCAAATATACTTGTACAACGAAACATCCATAATTTTGAAGAGGCAAAAAAGTTTTTCAGGCCATCGTTAAAAGATTTGCATGACCCTTTCCGGATGAAAGACATGGACAAGGCTGTTGAAAGGCTAAATTATGCCATCAGTCAACATCAAAAAATACTCATATACGGCGATTATGACGTTGACGGTACCACCTCGGTAGCTTTGGTGTATAATTATCTAAGCAAATTCCACAAAGAACTTGGCTTTTATGTTCCGAACAGGTATGACGAAGGATATGGTATCTCTTACCGTGGCCTTGACTATGCTCACGAACAAGAATACCACCTGATCATAGCCCTGGATTGCGGAATCAAGGCCACTGAAAAGGCAAAATATGCCAAATCCAAAGGCATAGACCTGATTATTTGTGATCATCACACGCCGGGCGAATCGCTGCCGGATGCTGTTGCTGTTCTCGATCCCAAACGTTCAGACTGCCCCTACCCATACAAACATTTATCCGGATGTGGTGTGGGGTTTAAATTGCTTCAGGGGTTTACCCAAAACAACGAATTACCCGAAAAGGATTTGTACAATTTGCTTGACCTTGTCGTGGTAAGCATTGGTTCTGACATTGTACCCATCACAGGTGAAAACAGGATTCTGGCTCACTATGGATTGAAAGTATTAAACAGAAATCCGCAAATGGGATTAAAAACCATCATAAAGCTTGCCGGGCTCGATGAAAAAGAAATCATCATCAGTGATATTGTGTTTAAAATCGGCCCGAGAATCAATGCTGCCGGCAGAATGGAATCTGGAAAAACGGCTGTTGAATTGCTCATTTGCAAAGATATATCACCAGCACTCACCATTGCAAATCAGATCAATGAAATAAACGATACCAGGAAAACCCTTGATCATGACATTACCGACAAAGCCCTCAATCAGATACAGGTTGAGCATACAGACAAGGAAAAAAAGACCACAGTTGTGTATTCAGAAGATTGGCATAAAGGGGTAATTGGCATTGTTGCCAGCAGGTTGATTGAGCATCACTATAAACCAACAGTGGTATTTACGAAATCCAACGGGGTATTAAGTGGTTCTGCAAGGTCAGTACAGGGGTATAATTTGTACGAATCCATTGAAAGTTGCAGTCATCTTCTTGATGATTTTGGCGGACACATGTATGCCGCGGGCCTAACATTAAAACCTGAAAACCTGGAAGAGTTTAAACGATGTTTTGAAGCACACGTAAGTCAACATATTTTACCAGAACAACTTATTCCACGTATAGATGTGGACATTGAACTTGATAAGATCAACCTAATCACACCCAAATTTTACAGGGTTTTAAAACAATTTGCTCCGTTTGGCCCTGAAAACATGAAACCTGTCTTTGTATCCAGAAATGTATATGATAATGGTTGGGCAAAACAAGTGGGAAAAAACAAAGAGCATTTGAAACTTAAAGTGATTTCCAAACCAGGTGACAATCTGGCCATTGATGCTATTGGGTTCGGTTTTGGTGAATATTACGAGGCAATAAAAGATTTTCAGCCTTTTGATATTTGTTTTACCATCGAAGAAAACCTTTTTATGGGGAAAACAAGCCTGCAGATGATGATCAAAGATATTATACCTAAAAAATAAAGGGTTCGCAATTACTTCAATGCTCAACACACTTTGATTCTCTCGAAACCGCATCAATAATTCTAACATTCTTTACAACAAGCATTTAAAAGCAACCAAGGCAATTTAAATATGGTTTTTTATAAAAAAAATTCATTTTTAGGCAACCTTTTTGATTTACAATACGTTTATATATGTAAACACTTAATCTATTAGACATGGAAAAAAGCATTATAGTACCTTATGATTTTTCAGAACCTGCTAAAAATGCACTAAAGACGGCTCATGCAATAGCAAGTCAAATCAAAAAACCAATCATCCTTGTACATGTTGTAAAACGTAACTCTGAAATTGAAATAAAACAGAACGAGTTGGAAAACATTGCGTCGGAATTAAGAGAAAAGGATGAAAATCTAAAAATTGAAGCAGTAGTGCGTCAAGGTTCGTTGTTCAAAACCATCTTTGAAACTGCCCAGGAATACAATACTTACCTGGCTGTAATGGGAACACATGGCAAAAAAACCATAAAGAAAGCGATGAAAGTGGTCAGAAAATTTGTAAAGATCGCCTTTTTACTCGTTCAATATCCTGAAGATAAACCAATGTTCAACAAAATATTACTTCCACTTGATACAAATCGAAAAACAAGGGCAAATTTAAACTGGATTAAAAGCCTGAGTTACCATTTTGATATAAAAGTGATTTTGTTGTATCCTATATTTAAAAGTGATTCAAAAAATACACTGGTAAAACGTAACCTGCATTTTGCCGAAAAAATCCTTGACCATGAACTGATAGAATATGAAGTTATCCGTGCCAACATTGAAAACAATTATACAGAGGAGATATTCAACAAAATCAAGGAACATAATATTGATGTTCTTACACTCATGTCAACAAATTATAAAAAACACATCAAAAGAATAAAACAAGAAGATAACATTGAACAATACAAGAAAACACCCATCTTATGTGTAAATCCGAGAATTGATTTGGAAAAATTGGGCGGCCTTGCATAGTTGCGTTAATCCTCAATGTATCCTGTAACAATTCTCATGCGCCTGAGCTCTCCTGAGTTCAGGCGTTTTAAAATAGTTTCCCCTGCCATTTCTATATCATCAAGCAGTGTATGGGCATGAATACATAATTTGCCTTTTTCCTCCTGCAAGTGTTTAAACGGGGAATTATGCAGTAATTTCAAATGTGCGGACGGAATAAACATGTGTACCATAGCGTTGCGAAATTGATTGTATAGCCTGTCAGTTTTGTTCAGACTACTGTATTTTCCCGGAAACAATTGATATAACGCAACACGAAACCGCCTTTTCGACTGCTGTCTTGCTTTCAATGGCTTATCATCCAAAAATGCTCCCAAGATTTCTATTGCTTGTGCCATCATTATAAAGGCCACCAACAAATGTCCATGTTCCAAAACTTGTCTGATTTCCTGTACAATGTGCTTACGGATGTATTCTTCTTCTGTCATGGCTGCCATCCTTAAAATTTAAACCGTACCTGCAATTTGACATCCGTTTTATGCGGGGCATCAATTTGACTTAGTGAACTGCTTACCACATCCTTGTTATTATAATAGGTTCGTGCAATCCTGAACCAGATGTCGATGTTATCATGAGGTGAATATTTTGCCAGCAAATACACACGGTTGCCGTGATAATAGTATGCCGGAATCGAAAACGCGTACAACACATCGTATTCATACGAATAGATTCGTGTATCGTAAGAATCTGTACGGAAAAGAGCAAAGCGTGTAACAAACCGCAGGGGTGCCTTTTGGAGTTGCCAGATGACATCCTGCGACAGCAACCATCCATGTTCTCGTTCTTCCGCATCGTTATCCTTAAAACCCGCATATTCCACCTGTGATTTTAACCGCAACCGTTCATCCGGATCAATTTTCAAACTATACCTGGATTTAAACTGTTTTTCCGGCAACATCAAAGACAAATCGGCATCATCCATGCTGAGATTTTCTTCTTTTTCCTGGCCTTTCATGCGTACATACATGCTCACAGAGCGACTCATTTCATAATCAAGCTGCATTAGCCAGTCATATCCACCGGATGGGCTGCCGGTGTTGTATCTCATCCACGGAAATTTGAACATATCCATGTAGCAATGCAATTTCCAATTGGCAGCAGGAGTTATTTCTGCGCCAAGGTAAAAGCCTTTTTCATTGCCAATGCTGGACTGTTCGCCAAAAGCACTGGCGTACCCGGCATAATATCCGGGAGAAATGTTGCGGTAAACGCCGGAAAAAGCCACCTGAGGCACAGCGTTAATCACAAAGCCTCCCACCACTGCAGGTTCATACACATCGTTGGTAGCCACTTCGCCAAACAAAGCGTATTTGCGGTACTGATATCTGAAATCGGCGCCAAGGTTCATAAAGCTGTTTCCTGAAAAACGGAACAATTCATAAGGCTGATCGCCGGTCAACAAATCAGCATTGTATTTATACCAGGCATAGGTCATCCCCAGCCGGAGGTTTTTGTGGCTGTATTTTACGTTCCCACCGGCAATTTGTTCATTGATGGCATTTTTGTCTGCTATTTCATTAGGTGTACGGTGATATCCGGCATTCTGAAACGATGTCACCGATTCTATGCTGTTGGTGATGGTATCTTGCAAATCAATATTGGCATCAATGCGTTTGTTTGAATAAAATGCAGATATATCAAATGCTCCCAGCCTTATTGTTGTGCCACCACCACGCATAAACTGGTTTTCATTGCTGCTTGTGTAGCGAGAAATTCCCCGTCCTTTACGTATTATATTCATCACATACGGAGTTTTACCAAAACTCATTGATGACCAGGCCACAAGCCCCTGACCAAACTGCACTGAATAATCTCCCACATTCAATGTCTTAATCGCCCCTACATCCTGTATCTGAACATGGCCGGCATAATAATCAAAACCATACGGATTGCTGCCCGTAAAAAATTCTTCTCCGGCATCTTTTTCTGCAGTCAATCCTATGCTGAGTTTGTTTTTGTAATGGTATTTATACCGTAGGTACAATTTATCCGGCGATCCCAGATACCTGGATTTATCCGGATTTTCTGCCAATATGCTATCGGGAATTTCCTGATACCCTTTTTGTTCCTCTAACACACGTTCATGACGAAGAAAAAGATCATGTCTCCCATATTTAAATGCATTTTTCAGGGGAAATTCTGCAACACCATCTCTCCTTTTTTCAAAAGTAACAAAAGGCATCATCAACCGGACAAGCTCTTTGTCAAAACCATACAAAAATTGTAACTCATAAGGAGTCTGTATAGTGCCAACGCTTTTGCGGTAATTCAGTAAATTGAATATTTGAAAATCCGTAAGAAAAATAAGTTCACTCAAATCTTCTTCACTTGCTTCATTAATATTAACCGGGTCTTCCGAAAGCTCTATCATCCGTTCTACAAAAGACGAATAATCCAATTCGGTGTCGCTGCGTTCAGCAAGTATTTCGATGATGCTTTCAATATCGCTGTCCTGGGATACTTCAGAGAATTCCTGGGCAATGCTTTGCGAGACAAACAAGCCAATGTAGGCACTCATCAATAAAAATATGGCTGATTTTTTAAAATGCATAACTTACCCCCACATGTGGTGAATTACCCAAAATATTATCATACGAATATGCCAGGTCAAGATTGAAATCTTTCCATTTCCAGCCGGCTCCAAAGCTAATCTTTACGGGTTTGGCATTGACGCCTGTGCGCAGATAAAAATTTTCCATGAGATGGTATTCAAGCCCGGCTTTAAACATTGTATGGTTTGCCATTTCCGTTTCCGCTTCAACGCTGGCCAGCAAATCATCGGTAAACCAGTATCCCACACCAACACGCATCGCCACGGGCAACTCCTTGTTTCTTTCCCCGTTAAAACCAATGTTGGCAGGATTATGCACCTGCACGCCAAACATAAAATTATCCGCAGGGGTTGCCAGCAAACCAACATCAAAACTTAATATGTGGGCGTTGCCATAAGTTTCAGGTTGAATAGTATTCAGATAATTAAGCTGTATTCCCATAGACAACCAATCAAAAAGTTGCATGGCATAAGCTACCCCCACCCTGTTTTCGCTGTAAAGTGAATACCCAAAGTGGTTGACAGAAAGAGCTACCGCATTACCTTCTCCGGGCATAACAAAAGCCATGGATAACTGTGACAGTTCGTTAACAAGGAATCTGTTTTCCCAGGCCAGCCCCAGTCCCATTCTATCAACACCGGTAAGGGCTCCTGCATTGTTAAAGCCGGCCCATACATCGTTGTTAAACAAGCTGGCATCACCCATCCCTGCTGAACGGGTACCGGTCTGCCATTTATCATGTTCTGCAACAGCTATAGAACCACAAAAAATCAATATGAATAATATGACAACATGCCTTTTCATTTGACCCTGTATTCAAATTCATGTTCAGACAGGCTTTCATTGGCTTTCACAATTTTATTTTTAAGGCCGGCCTTGAAATCCTTCATTTGTTTTTTCAATTTATCATCTCCGACAGCAAGGATTTGCAACGCCAGGATGGCAGCATTCTGCGTCCCGTTGACAGCCACAGTGGCAACGGGAATACCAGGAGGCATTTGCACGATGGAAAGCAACGCATCCATCCCATCAAAATTGCCCTTTATGGGAACACCAATCACCGGAAGACTTGTCATGGCAGCAATCACACCAGGCAGATGTGCAGCCATCCCTGCTCCGGCAATGATAACTTTGATGCCACGATCCTCCGCTTCCCTGGCAAATTTTTCCACTTCATCCGGCGTCCGGTGTGCCGATAAGGCATTGATCTCAAAAGGAATTTTCTGATCGTTCAGAAAATTGGCCGCTTTTTCCATCACCGGCCAGTCGGATGTGCTTCCCATGATTATGCTTACTAAAGGCTTCATAATGCTTTAAGTTTAAAATTGTTGTTCTAAATAACAATTACCATTGACAAAATTAAAATTTTCATTGAATTATTCAGAAAAGTGGTGCAATTATTTTTTTGCGAATCCTTCTTTTGCTTAAGGGAACTACTATTAATTTATTTCTTAAAGAAGTAAATTTTGTGCAAATTTTGTGCAAATTTTGTGCAAATTTTGTGCAAACGAGGGCAGAGCCAAGCTTGCTTGAGCTATGCCGAGTGCAGCCAAAATTATACAAATTTAATGAATAATACCGATGATATTGAGGGCAGCGGGAAATTTTTCGTTTTTATAACATGGTATCTGCATACGGCCTTTAT